>JANOKJ010000145.1:0-30527 GCA_031419275.1 Akkermansiaceae bacterium
GTGGAAATTCGCTTGGGTGCGTTACGATGAGTCGCGTGAGGTGCATCCGATTATTTCATCGGAATCGCCAGTGATCGGATCTTATGCCAGCGCGTCTTTGCAGTCGGCGATTGAGGGTTTGTATTTGGAAGCGGGTGGCGAGGCTGCGCCTGCATTTCTGCATCATTGGAGTGAATTGATACATTGCTATGTTGTGCGTTTTGCTCAACCGCATCGACAAGATCCACGATTGTGGGAGGTGTGGAGAAAAGTTGAGGCAGCTTTATCTCGAAACTGGACTTTGGCTGAGATCGCGAAGCTCGCTCGGATGAGCTCGGAGCATTTGCGCAGGGTATGTCAGAAAGAATTGGGTCGTAGCCCGATGCAGCACCTAACATTTTTACGTCTCCATAAAGCACAGCATTTGCTTTCGGTCACCGATGATAAGGTGGAGTATATCGCCAGGGAGGTGGGTTTTGAGAGCGCTTCTTCGTTTTCGAATACCTATAAAAAATGGGTAGGTTGGAGGCCTTCTGAGCAGAGGAGGAGTGAATGATGAAGAGTGAAGAGTGAATGGTGAAAGTGCCGAGTGAGCAGTGAGCAGTGGGAAGAGGATTTTATCTGCGCTTTTTGCGTTTGTTGCCGGCACTTTTTGAGGGGTGATGAGTGTTTTTCTGTGGGCCTGCGTGTGATGCGGGTTTTGGGGATGGTTTTTTGGAGCTGTGACCTTTGCTGCCTTTAAAGCTTGAAGGAGGCGCGGATCTAACAGGCATTTTTACGCCTTCGGTGGTTGGTGGGCCGGCGACGGCGAAATCGACGAAGCGTTTGATCTTGTCGATGGAAACGATGCGGAGTGGAAGTTTCATGCCGAGGGCGAGTCGGCGGCCATCGAAGGAGGTCCATGCTTTGTTGTGTTCCTCGAAGCGCCAGTTGGTGGAGCGGGGGAGATCTTCGCGTTTGACGACGCCACGGATGCTCATCTCCGGAATTTCAACCATCAGTCCCATCGCACGGACGTCAGTGATGACGCCATCGAAAGTGGTTTCCTCGCCATCGTTTTTCGATTGGTCGGTCAAGGCGATGAGTTCGAGGTATTCGAGGAGTTTGATTTGTTTCGTCTCGGATTCCGCTTCGGCTGATGTGCGTTCGGTATCGGAGATGTGGCGAGCGATATCGCGGAGATCGGCTTGCGATGGGGTGCGATCCGCGTTCTTCGGTGCGTTTTCGAGAAAGGGCTGCAACGAGCGATGCACGATGAGATCGGCGTAGCGGCGTATGGGCGAGGTGAAATGGGTGTAGTCGGTTTTCGCGAGGCCATAGTGGCCGATGGGATCTGCGGCGTAGGCGGCGCGTTTGAGCGATTTCAGTAGGCCGAGTTTGATTGTGTGTTCCTCGGCGGTTCCTTTGGCAGAATCCAACAGGGCTTGGATGTGGGAGCGGTTGGTTAGGTCGCCAGGTTTGTAGCCGTGTTGTTTTGCGGTTTCTGCGTAGTCCTCGAGTCGTGATGGATCGGGATCTTCGTGGATGCGGAAGATCGAAGGTTTGGAACGCTCGCGGAAGATTTTAGCAACCGCTTGGTTGGCAATGAGCATGCATTCCTCGATGAGTTGGTGGGAGGAGGTATGGATGACCTGATGGGCTTCGCAAGCGCGGCCGTTTTCATCGAGTTTGATTTTGATCTCAGGCATTTCGAGATCGAGGGCGCCGTTTAAGAAACGATTTTTGCGCAGCAACGAAGCCATTTTCCATGCTTCCTTGACTGAGCCGGAAAGGGTGGGATCGGAACCTTCGGGAGCAGGTTTGCCATCGAGGATGGCTTGGGCTTGTTCGTATGATAGTTTGGCGCGGGAATGGATCACGGCATCGACGAACTTGGTGTTGAGGATATGGCCGTCGTCTGAAATTTCCATGATCGCGCATTTGGTGAGGCGATCGACGTTAGGCTTGAGCGAGCAGATTCCGTTAGAGAGCTCGGTGGGAAGCATGGGGAGAACTCGGTCGACCAAGTAAGTGGAGTTGCCACGTTCGACAGCTTCTTTGTCCATGGGTGCTCCGGGTTTGATGTAGTGGGAAACATCGGCGATGTGGACTTCTAACAACCAACCACCGCTTTTGGTTTTGGCGATGTAGATGGCATCGTCGTGGTCTTTCGCATCGGCAGGGTCGATGGTGATGACGAGTTTATCGCGGTGATCGCGACGGCGTGCGATTTCGGCTGCGGGGATTTCTTCCGGAACGGCGCGGGCTTCGCGGAGGACGTCTTCGGGGAAGGAAGTGCGAAGGCCGTAGCGAGCGATGGTGGAGAGGATGTCGACACCGGCGTCGCCTGGCCAACCGAGGACTTCGATGACACGGCCGATGGGATCGGTGTTGGCGTTTGCCCAGCTTTCGAGATCGACCACGACCGTTTGGCCGGGTTCTGCGGTGGTGTCGCCGGTGATGTTGATTCGGCCTTCGAGGGCTTTGTCATCGGTTTCGACCCATGCGAAGTTCGCTTTCTTGCGGTATACCCCGACGATGCGACCGGAGCGGCGGGAGAGGATTTCGATGACCTCGCCGCGCATTTCCTGATCGTCTGGGACGGGGCCGCGCTGGCGGGGTTTGGAGGATGGTGCGGAGGTTTTGATGCGGACGCTGTCGCCGTCGAGTGAGGTCAGGGTTTTATCGCGTGGGATGAAAATGCGTGAGTGGAGTTTGAAATCGATGCCAGCGGTTTCGTTTTCGGCGTCGCCGATGATGGGGTAGAAGAAGGCGTGGCCGTTGGGGAGGAATTTGATCGAGCCGGTGAGTGAGCCTTTGGGAGCGGGTTTTGCGGAAGCGGATTTCTCTGTCGTTGATTTCTCAGGTGCGACCTTTTTGGTTTCGGGTTTGGGTTTAGCCTCGGGAGGTTTGACGAGAGAGTAGAGATTTTTCGCGCCGCAGGAGATGATTTTGGCCTCCGTGAGGTCGATGAGGATTCCGGTCATTTCGCCTTTGCGGTCGCCGGGAATCTCCAAGGTCTTGGCAATTTGGGTTTTGGAATAGGTGTTGTCCGGATTGGTCCGGAAGAGGGATAGGATCTGATCGCGCATGAGGCAGTTATGATGAAAATGAATTTATAGGGCCTATAGGACTTATATGACCTATGAGGAAAGGTGATGGCCGATGTGGTGGAATCGACGATTGATGAATGGCTTAGAAGCTAAACGGATCACAGCCTTCTGACAAGAAGGGGTTTTAGGGGTGTGGCGGCGCATTTGATGGCTGCTATGCATCAGACACCACCAGCGCCTACGGTAGCTATCCAGAGGAAATGCAATCCGGCAGCAAGGTTCATCATTAGACTGATGACCGAACAACATACGAGCGCAACGCGGCCTGGATTTTTAGCGACCAAATCCGAAACAGAGGCAATAATTACAAGTCCAATGCCTCCCAGCCACAAGAGGACAATCAATTGGATGAAGTTTCCGAGCCATGGGAGTGCCTCTGTTTGCCATAAGGCTCCAATAATAAGAGTCGTGGCCCATGCTCCTAACAACCCGACGATTTGTCTTTTTTTTCGATCAAACACGAGCACCAAACCCGTCCATGTTATCGCGGTTAGAAGAGAGACTATAAAGTAGGGAAAAAATGATTCCATGAGTTGATGTGGTTGGATGGTTCAGTTTTTCTGCGATTCGCTGTGAAGTGTGAAGTGTGGAGTCATCAAGATTGATACCTTAATGGCTACTCTTGGATTTTTTCCTGAGAGAACATGTAAGTGTCGTATATCTTCCAATTGCCGTCTTCTTTGCCGAATATCGTAATAACATCCATTACAATTCCGTTACTTCCGCTCATTTGTTTCCATTTCTCGTCAAAGATGGTCTTTTGTTTGTAACGAACATAATACAAATCACCATCACTGCCAATATACCTCTCATCTGATGACTCATAATGAAAAGCCATTTGAGGTAGTTGTGCTTTCAGATCTGTAATTGATTTCTGCCTGTTTTTTCCCTTTGAGTGAAGATTCTTGATTGCACCCTCAACATCTTGCGCTTCGAGTAATTTCATATGACTGGTCATAAATTCTTTTAGTCCTATTGGAAATTCCGCCGCCAACACGTTGAATGCTGTAATAAGTAGTATTAAAAGTATTTTTTTCATATGCGTTAGTTTCTAACGTTATAAACACAGCCGCTTAAACAGCTCATTCAGCGGCATCTGCAGACAGATGTAGAAATCGCCGAACTCTGAGTATTTTGCAGAGACTTCGTCGAAGCGCATTTCGTAGACGATGTCTTTGATATCCGAGGTGGATTTAGAGAGGAGAGTGACGCCCCATTCGTGTTCGTCTAGGCCGGTGGAGCCGGTGATGAGTTGGAGGATTTTTCCGGAGTAGGTGCGGCCGACGCGGGCGTGGCCGGACATGAGGGTGCGGCGGGTTTCGTAGTCGAGCGCGTACCAGTTTTCCTCTCCGCTGCGGCGTTTCGTCATGGGGTAGAAGCACACGACTGGCCAATCGGGGAGTTGGGGATAGACGCGGTAAGAACGGTAGTGCGCCATACGGTCGTCGAATTCTTTGAGGCCGGCGTTGTATTCCTCGGTGTCTGCGGTGAGGTTTTTCTCAGCGATCAAAGTTTCCGCGATGTATTGCTCGCGGGTTGTGGTGTATTCGGATGGCTCGGTGAGGGAGAAATAGGAATACGCGGGTGTTAGAATTTCTGGTCCGAGAGAAAGGGTGAGTTGTTTTTCAAAGGCGTTGGCGACATGGAGGTCGGGGGTGAGGAGCATGAAGCCGAGATCGGCTTTGGGTGAGACGATGGAAAAGGTGAGAAGCTGGGTGTCCGGTGTCGCGCGGATTTCCTGGATAAGCTCGGTGAAACGGACTTTAGCTTGGCGTTGTTCATCATCACTGAGCATGGCCCATTGGGAGTAGTCGATGTGGTAGAACAGGTGAAGAACGTGCCAGCCTTCTTTGAGTGTGAGTGGTGTCATAGGAGATTGGGAGATTGGAATTTAACGGATGTCGGTGGAGATTTCTGTCTCGAAAAGGGTTTTGAATTTTTCGATAGGGGCGTCGATGGATGGGCCTTCGAGGATTTGAATGATCCAGCGTGGGGTTTTGCCGGTGCGGTAAGATGCGTGCATGCTCATATCGGTGAAGCCATCGGTTGCGGAGATAGTTAGGGTTTCATTATCTGAAATGGCGAGTGTGGTGCTATCGCCTACGAGGACGCCTTCACCGTCTCGAAAGAAAACACGAATGGCACCGGACTTGCCAGAGGCTTGGATTTTGATGGTGGGGATGAGTTTCACACCACTGCGGACGACATCGATGGTTTCCCCTTGGGTGATAGGTTCTCGCCAGTAGGTTTCGAAGGCGGAAACACTTAGAAGCTCACCTTCGACGGGTAAGCTGACTTTTTCCGCGATTTCAGAACCGACGGGGATTTCTTTGTTA
This sequence comes from Akkermansiaceae bacterium, assembly GCA_031419275.1. GTDB lineage: Bacteria > Verrucomicrobiota > Verrucomicrobiia > Verrucomicrobiales > Akkermansiaceae > Luteolibacter. The sequence continues at coordinate 5,408 of JANOKJ010000145.1, forward strand.
AAGTGGATGATTGAGAAAGTTGCAGTGGCGATCAATGCGACCACAATGGCGATCATGCTGGTTTTCTCAAGCATGGTGAGGTTGGTGAAAATACCTGGGGCGATTGGTCTAATAAAATCCTCGGATGGAACGCTGGTTTCCATGACTCCGTAGCCCTTTGTGCTTTCGATGGTTGCTTCGATAGGCTGGCTTGGGGAGGTATCAAGTTCCCAGAGCTCGTCTTCGCCGAATCCAACGAAATCCGTGGAGAAATCGGATAGATTTCTCTCGGAAGGATTTTCAGGGAGTTGCGAGTCGTTACTCATTATCAGTCAGAGGGGTTTTAGAATCCTAAGGAACGCTTGGCGAGAGAAGAAAGTGGGGAAAAGACAAGAGAACAGAGAGTGAGTGGGGGCTTTCAAATCCAAAATCATCAATCGTAAATCGTAAATCCATTCTGTGAGAGACACGCCCAGCCCTTCGTTTTGATTGACTTCGCTTCGCTCCGTCCAAGCGGCAAGGACTTAGTCTTAGTCCTAAAGTCGCTAACGCTCCCATGGCATTGACGATTGTCGAATGACGATTGGCTCTGCTTCGCTCCGCCTAAGCAATATGGACTTCGTCTTATGATGAAAGTTCGCTATTGCTCACTAAGCGTTGTTGATTTTTGAATGAAGAAGAAGAGCTTAGGCTATTTCTGAACCAAGAATTTTGGATTTGCAGGTGGAGCCCCAGCGGTAGCCGCCTAGGGAGCCGTCTTCCCGGATGACTCGGTGACAGGGAATGAGGTAGGCGATGCGGTTTTGGCCGACGGCGTTTCCGACTGCGCGAGCGGCGCTGGGTTTGCCGATACGTTTGGCAAGTTGGCTGTAGGTGGAGGTTATGCCGCTCGGGATCTCTAGCAAAGCGTTCCAGACTAGGAGCTGAAATTCGGTGCCGTGGAGGTCGAGATTTAGTGGTGAAGTGGGGTCAGCTTGGAAGATTTGGCGGGAGAGTTCGGCAGCGAAACGATCGTTTCTTTTGAGGGCGGCGAGCGGCCAGTCGAGGGTGAGTTGCTGGTAGGAATCGGCTTGGTCAGTATCGAAAAATGATAAGTGGACGATGCCATTTTTAGAGCTTGCGATGAGCATGTTTCCGAAAGGTGATTCAGAAATACCCCATTCAATCTCGTTTTTTGTAGGTTGCGACTGCATTTTAGATAAATTTGAATAATGATCGGAACTCGCTGATTCATAATGATCAACTGATATTTAATATATCTTGAATATAACGATCGCTTAAATTAAAACAACCGTTCGAATTCATAGATAGCGGGTCAGTGAATCGACCTTGGATTGATCGAGTTCATTGGCGAGTGCGACGGTGAGATTGAGCATGGCCAGGTAGTCGTTGATGTCGATGATGGCGTTGTGGGAGTGGATGTAGCGGGTAGGAACGCCGAGGACGATGGATGGGATTCCGCTGTTGGCGAGGTGGAAAGATCCGGCATCGGTTCCGCCGCTGCGACGGACGGTGATTTGGTATGGGATTTTGGCGTCCTCTGCGGTTTGGATGGCGAGCTCGGCGAGGCGAGGGTTTGCGATGGCAGTTGGGTCGTAGAGACGGATCTGGACGCCGCTGCCGAGTTTTCCTTGGGCTTCGGAAGCGTTGAAACCGGGGGTGTCATCGGCTGGAGGGCCTTCAAGGACGATGGCGACATCGGGTTTGGAGAAATAGGCGAGGGTTTTAGCACCCCGGAGGCCGACCTCTTCCTGGACGGTTCCGGCGAAGAAGAGTTCGTTGGGGTGGTCCATTTCAGCGAGAATTTGGGCGGATTGGATGGTGGCAGCCATGCCGACCCGGTTGTCGAAGGCTTTTGCCATGAACAAATTGGGGTTGGTCAAGGGGGTGAAGGCAGATAGTGGGGCGATGGGTGTGCCGAGTTGGATGCGGTAATCATCGACGACTTCGCGGCGGGAGGTTGCGCCGATGTCGATATACATGGCTTCGACGGCAACGGGTAAGTCACGCTGGGAAGGAGGGAGAAAATGTACGGGTTTGCTGCCGATGACGCCGATGATTTTTTCTCCGTCACGATTAAGGATTTGGACGCGTTGGCCGAGCATGACCTGATTCCACCAACCGCCGATGGTGATGAACTGGAGAAAACCGTCAGGAGTGATGTTTTGGACCATGAAGCCGACTTCGTCCATGTGGCCGGCGATCAGGACGCGAGGGCCTTCGTTGGTGTGAGAACAGATGACAGAGCCGGATTTGTCGGTGGCGAGGGGGCCGACCTCTTTGAGTTCATCGATGAAGATCGCCCGGACTTCGTCTTCGAAGCCTGAGATTGAGTGGGCTTCGGTGAGTTCTTGGAGTAGGTTAAGGGCTTTGGAGCGCATAAGCGCATAGTGCGTGGAAACTCTAAATTTTAAACTCTAAATTTCAAGTGAGAGGCTGAGCAGCTGTAAATATCTTACACTGCGTTATGATAACTCGATTTCTTACGGGCTGGACGGATGGTGCGGGATGTTCTTTGATCGCGTTCCCGTGAGTAAAAATTTAGTTACCGAGCCAAGAGCTGATTTAGAAATCAAAGATGCGCAGCTGATTTTCCATCGTGTTTGGAAAGAGTTGGAGACGAATATTGGGCGGGAGAATTTACGGTTTCCTAAAGAGCTGATTTTGTTGGGTGGTGCGCCTGGATCGGGAAAAGGAACGAACACAGATTACATTCGTAAAGTGCGCGGGATTATGGCGGATCCGATTGTGGTGAGTCAGTTGCTCAGTACGCCGGAGGCGCAGGAGATTAAGGCGCGTGGTGGAATGGTGGGGGATGAGGAAGTATTGCGGTTGTTGCTGAAAGAGTTATTGAAGCCGCAGTTCCGCGACAGCGCAGTGTTGGATGGTTTTCCGCGCACGAAGGTGCAGGTGGAATGTTTGAAAATGTTTTACGATGAGATGGTGAATTTACGGAAAGAGTTTTCCGATGGGCCACAGGCGCATTTTTTCCGTCAGCCGGTGTTTCATATCATGGTATTGTTTGTGGACGAGGTGGAGAGTATTGCTCGCCAACTCAAGCGTGGTCAGGAAACGTTGGAACACAATGCCGAGGTCAGACAATCCGGAATCGGTGTGTTAGAAGAGGAGCGTGCGACGGATTTTGATCCTGATTTAGCTCGGAACCGTTATCGTACTTTTAAAGAGAAGACTTACGATGCATTGGTCTCGCTGAAACAAATTTTCCATTACCATTTCATCAATGCGCAGGCGCCGATCCAAGTGGTGCAGCAAAATATCATACGTGAGTTAGAATATCAGAGTTCATTGGAACTTGATCCAAGGACATACGATACGTTGCGTCACATTCCGTTAGCGGATGAGATCGTGGTCAAAGCACGGCAGGAGTTGGTGAATCGCTTGGATAGCTATCAAGTGGAGCATACGGAAACGTTTCAAAAGGTTGTGGATTTCATCCAAGAGAAGATGATGCCTGTGATCAAGCGATACGCGGTGACGGGTCGGGCGACAGTGAATACCGAAGACGTGCTTTTCCAAAATCCGGTTGCGATAGCGATCCTGATCGATGTGTATTCGGAGCGCGGATTTCAAGCGATGGTGGATATTCATCGTCTGGAAATCCCAGAGAAAGTGGATTTGCAAACCGGAATTATCACGACGCGCGAGAAGAAAGTGTATCGGATGACGATCTTTTTCACGGGTTCGAAGATCAGACGTGGATAGGGCTTAGCTCGGTTATTCGAGCTGATTTTACAGGAGAGAGGAGGAATGGGAGTAGAGGAGGAAAATTACTGAAGGTAATGAAATTCTAAACTCATTCCCTCCTTTTTCTCCTCCCTCATGTAGAAAAATGCACGCAACCATCTTCCACTTTAATCATATGGAGTAACGATCGCCCGTATCGTGATAATCCGCTGGATTTGAGTCGGAACATTCGCTAGCTTCCTTTTTTAACCAACCTGAAACCGTGCAAATCCTCATCCGCAACATTGACCGTAAACTCACGCAGCCTGAGATTGTTTGTTTATTTAGAAAATATGGGCGGGTGACTTCCTGTGTGATTGTGAAAGACGAAAAGACAGGTGAGTCCAAAGGATTTGGATTTGCTGATATGCCGAAGCTGGATGAGGCGATGAAGGCGATTGAGGAGATGAATGGGAAAAAATTAGGGGATTCCATCCTGCGGGTGAAGCGCGCTGCGAGTTCAACGGTTTCGAAGAAGACTCCGAAAGTTGAGCAGACAGAGAGACCAAGATCCGTCAGATCGGACAGATACGACAAATCCGACCGATCTGAGGACAAAAAGAGACCGCCGAGAGCGAGTCGCAGCACGAAGCGCCGCTAATCAGCCGAGCTGATTAATCGCTTTGGTGATTTCAGGTTCCATCCCCGCTTCTGTGCGGATGAAAAGTTCCTGCAGGCCTTTTTCGGTTTGAGTGACCGCTTTTAAGCCACCGGAGACGGGTCGCTGGATGCGGATCGATCCCGTGGATTTTTCTTGGCCTAGGGATTTGCCACCGTAGGACCTACCGATGATGACGCCGATCACTCCCGGCATGGCCTCGATTTTCGCGATGACCCGGTGGCATTCTTTGGAGGTGGATTGGTGGCGACCGCGGGAGGGCATGGTGGTGAATGCGGAGTGGTGAAGAGTGAATGGTGAAAGTTGGAAATCCGCGGTCCAATTTGGGATATGTGAGGGGATGCGTAAAGGGTGGAAACTGGGGTTGTTGGTTCAAAGGGGTTGCAAAGCTGTTCTGCATAGTGAATGAACGGCGTGGATGTCAGTGAAGGCAACATGGAGAGTGAGCGTGGCGGTGATGTTGAGCCGTGTGCTGGGGTTGATTCGAGAGGTGTTGTTTGCGGGTTTGTTCGGTGGAAGTCGCTGGATGGACTGTTTTTATCTGGCGTTTAAGGTACCTAACTTGCTGCGGGATTTATTTGCGGAAGGGGCGTTGTCGCAGGCGTTTGTGACGACTTTTTCTAAAAAGGTTAAAGCGGATGGAGTTGAAAGTGCATGGGTGTTGGCGAACCGGATGATGACTTTGGCTGCGGTGTTCATGAGTTTGGTGGCGTTGGTGGGAATTGCGGTGGCGCCGTGGATTGTGGATTTACTGACAGCATTTGCACGATCAGGTAAGACCCCGCGTGTTTACAATTTGGAGGAGATTTCTCTAACGATTGAGATGGTGCGGGTGATGTATCCGTTTATTGCTCTGGTTTCTCTATCGGCATTGGTGATGGGGATGTTGAATGCGCGGGATGTGTTCGGGATGCCGGCGCTGGCTTCGTGTTTTTTCAATATCGGATCAATGATTGGTGGCGCGTTGATCGGTTACTGGATGGATCCGGAATGGGGGCCGCGCAGTTTGGTGGGTTTTTCATGGGGGGTGTTGATCGGAGGCATGGCGCAGTTGGTTTGTCAGTTTCCGGCGTTGCTGGCGGTTGGGTATCGGTTCAAAGCGAATTTCAAGTGGAACGATTCCGGAGTTAGGAAAATCCTGACTTTGATGATCCCAGCTGTTATTGCCGCATCGGTCACTCAGGTGAATGTGCTGGTGAACGCGATGTTCGCCTACGGGGTGGGCGAGGGTGCGGTGAGCTGGTTGAGCTATGCGTTTCGGTTGATGCAGTTGCCCATCGGTGTGTTCGGGGTGGCGGTGGCGACCGTGACTCTGCCTGCCATGTCACGTGCGGCAATCAACGGCATCGGTGAAGATTTCGCACCGACCCTGCTCAAAGGTCTGAAGCTGGTGATGTATTTGGTGTTTCCTGCGACGGTTGGCTTGGTGGTTATGGCGCAGCCGATCGTGAGTCTGCTTTACGAACGCGGTAAGTTCGATGAATTGGATCGCTTAGCGACGGCCGGTGCCCTGCAAGCTTATGGTTGTGGCTTGTTGTTTTACGCGGGGCTCAAAGTGTTGCAGCCGGCGTTTTATGCGATTGAGAAACGTTGGCTTCCGATGATAGCCAGCTTGATGGCCTTGGTCGTGAACCTGGGTTGCAACTACACCTTTGTGTTCGTCTATAAATGGGGTCACGAATCGCTGGCTCTAACCACCAGTATCGTCGCGAGCTTGAATTTCATTTTTCTCTACGCTGCGATGATGAAATACGCGGGAGATATCGGCACGGTAAGATTGTTGATCGCGTTTTTGAAAATTGGTTTATCAACCGTCGTGATGGCTGCGGTTTGTTACTACGGTAGCCAGATGTTCCTGAGTAACCTTGCCGAAATGCTGTTTTGGAAAAAAACGCTGGCAGTCTTTGGTCTCATCGGCGTGGCTGGTTCGGTGTATTTGATGGCTACGCTGCTTCTGAAAGTGGAGGAGATACGTGATGTGGTTGCGATGGTAAAGAAGCGGTTAGGGAAGTGAGACCACATAAGGTAGGGTCAAGCGGCCTCGCTTGACCGTGATTTTTGAGAAAAGGTGCGCTGAAAGTCTTGCTCCTTTTATAGGAATCCCTAACTTAACTTCTTGATTTCACATAACATTCACTAAAAACACATCATCTTATGGTTGCCGCCCTTATCTTAGCCGCTCTCGTTAAACTCAATTCGGCCATTGAGAAGCCTCTCGTTCCGGCGGTTATATTTGCTTTGATTGCTTTCGTCTTTGGAATCCTGCTAGAGAATCCTTTCCTTTTAGTTGCAATCAGTGCGCCGATTAACTTTGGCCTAGGCTTCCTGTTTTTTTGGTTACTCAAGCGAACTGAAGGTCAAGGATCTTGGTGGGCCGTGTTGTTCATCGGTCTCGGAATTTTTGTTGGCTTGAGTTTTATTTTGTAGAGTTTTTTGGGTATTCGGTTTTTGCTAAAAGTGAAAATGACCCAATATAGAAAATCAAATATGGTGGTTCAAGAAGTCCGATCGATCGTTTTTCTTACGAGGGTAAAGAGTCTCATCTAAGCTATTACTTCATATTGTGTAAGGCTTCGGCAAAGGCTTTTCCGGCGGGGGCGAAGAATTTTGCGGCTCCGTAGTAGTGGAATCCTTGGTTGGAGGCGCCTTTGGCGATTTCTTCTTCCTCTGGGGTGCGTTCTTTTTTGTCGCGGGCTTTGGCGAGTTCGTGATCCCAGAAGTTTTCCGTCAGAACTGCGGTTACGTTGCCTTTGAACTCAGGCATAGCTGCTGGGGCCGCTTGGGCGTCGCGGAAGGTTTGGTAGATGCCTTTGTAACGTGGGCCGTCAAAAGTTTCGACAGGGCCGTTCACACCTAACACTCCGATCACGAATGGCATTTTTGGCGCGTTGAAATCTTTGCGAGTGTCGCGGATGAAGTGCGCCATGTTTTGGGTGTAGGAATCGTAGCTACCTGGCTGACCGCGTTGCGGGTATTGTTTTTGATCGACCAAATCATTCCATCCCTGGAACCAGAGGAATCCGGCGATTTCATAACCATCTTTGGAGTTGTAGGTGGGAACGATTTTTTTCGGGTCTTCTAACACTTTTTTTACATGTTCCGCCATTTTCTTGTAGTATACTCCAGCGCCTTCCTGGGATGCGGATGGCGGACGGAAATCGGTATGGATGTTTTTTCCGCCCCATGCGGTTTTGATGATGAGGATAGGTTCTTTGTGGAGTTTTTGCATGGTGATGCCGAACATGAATTCGGGGCCAATCGTGTCTTCGCGGGCCGCGAAGCCTACGGTTAAATTCCCTTCTTTGATGGTTGGATTGCCGCCTTTGTCATCGGAAAGGTAGCTGATCCAAACCCGATCGCAGACGGTGGGTTTGCCGTCCTTATCGCGCATTTCAGCAAGGAGGGGAGCGGTTTTGGGGTCTTTGGCGAGATAATCGAACGTGGTGATGCTGGCGTGGCCTTGCATGTTGGATTGGCCGGCGAGGATATAAACTTTCAGCGGTGCGGCGTTGGTGCAGAGGGTGAGAGCTGCGGTGAGTAGGATGGGTAGTTTCATGGGAATTTTGGGTTGGATTAGATTGCGACTAAAAATGACTTATGCATGGGATAATTAGGATTTAACCACGAATTTCACGAATGGCACGAATGAAGAGACTTTTGGAAATAGTGAAATTAACACTGCTGGAATTTTTTTTATTTTCTAAAAGGAGGATTGAATATGAGAGGCGGATCAAGCTCAGCATCCTTCGTGATTCGTGTCATTCGTGAAATTCGTGGTTAAATCTCTTTTTAAATTATGGGCAATTGATGGTGAGTGGTTTTACTTCACTTGATGTTGATGGAGGGCTTTTCCGGTGTCGTCGTGGAGACTGATGGTTAGGGTAGCTGGTGATGCGGGGTTGAGATCGACGCGGAGGAATCCGCCGCTGGCGGGGGAGTCGGTGTAGGGTTGGCGGATTTTTGCTTCGGGGTCGTTGGATTTAGGATCACCAGGGACGCGGCCGAGGCGGGCGTTTTCTTTGTTCAGTGCTCCACAGGAAAACTCGGTGAAGCCGTGGGGATGTGTGGAGTGGTATTTCCAATGACGATCCCCGCAGAGGATAAAAAACTTGTTAGGATCAATCTGGTTTTCTTTGAGCCAATCGAAGAAGGCACTGCCTTCGTGGTTAAAACCTTTGAGATTGGCATGATTGTCGGATTTGTGACCGTCGTCCGGACCTATCATGGGGGTGGGGGAGATGAGGATTTTGAAGGTGGCATCGCTTTCCTTGATGGTGCGTTGGAGCCATTCGCGTTGTGTTTTTCCCCAGAGAGATTTTTCAGGGCCGTCTGGCATGCTGTTCGGACTCCGGAAGTCGCGTCCTTCGACAAACCACAGTTGGAGATCTTTGCCCATGCGCTGGGTGCGGTAGGTGGTGGAGTTGGATGCGTTTGGATCGACGATTGGGATTTGTTCCCGAAAGGTATCGATGCCGAGTTTGTGAGAAGGTTCCTGATTGCCGGTGGTATCGGAGTCGTTGTAGCGATAATCGTGATCGTCTTTGAGCCAGTAGGTAGGAGTTTGGGCGAAGAGTTTCACGAAGCGCGGCATGACGTATTGTTCGTGCCATTTTTTCCGGAGTTCGGTTTGAGTTTTAGCAGCGGTTTTCGCTTGGTGGTCGTAGTAGACGCAATCGCCGTTTAAAATGACGAAGTCGGGTTTGAGTTTTGCGATGGGTTCGAGGGCCGGGTAGCCAAGGGCGCGGTCCTCGGGCTTGGCGGGTGGGTTGGTTTTTTCGCCGTATTGGAAAAAGGCGTAATTGAGGCAGCTTGTTAGAATAAATTGGATGGGTGCGGATTGATCGGCGGCGGGGAGGGTTTTGAACGTGGCGGAGGTGCTGGGTTTGGCGGATTCCTTTTCAGGACCGAAAATGACGCGGTAGTGATAGGTGGTGGTGGGCTTTAGAGAATCGATTTTTGCTTTGAGGATGAAATCGGATTCTTCGCTAGCGGAAATCCACTCGGAGAAGATTGGGTTTTTGAAATCGGCTGCGGTTGAAATTTCGAACCGACCCATTCCCTTTTCACCGGGCACATCGCCATCGACAGGGTTTGGCGAGGATGTTAGACGGGTTTGGAGGATGATGGAGGTTTCGGTCGCCTCACCGGCAAGGAGGCCTTGGGCGAGATGGATGTCTTGAGCAAACGCGTTTGACAGTGTGAGTAAGGCGCTTAGGAGAATGGATTTTTTAAAAAGCAGCATTTGAATTTTTTCTTTATTCTCCTGCTTCAGGTTTTTCTTCTGCTTCAGGCTTTTTCTCTACTACGGGTTTTTCTTCCAGTTCAGGCTTTTCCTCTACCAAAGGATTTTCTTCGCCTTCGGGATTTTCTTTAGAAGGTTTATCGGTGGTGACGGGAGTTTTTGCGTTGATGTCTAAAAAGTTGGCGACCCGTGTGATTTCCTCAGATTTGTCGAGGGCGGCGACGAGGGTTTGGACGGCGCGTGCTGGAATCCCCTCGTGGAGAGTAATCATGGGGGAACTGCCTTTTCCGCTGCCTAGGCTGCTGATGGTGGAGACGTGGCCAGTGATGTTGCCTGAGTCGTCGAATAGAGGAGATCCGCTGCTGCCTGGTGCCCAGTCGTTGCTGTAGTTCATGCGTAAGTAGGAGATACCATCGATGGATTTTTTATCCTGATCTTGGTAGCGATTGTGCCAGTAGAAGCGATTGATGATTCCTGTGCTGAAGTAACCTTGTTGTTTGAGTGGATAGCTGAAGCAGTAGGATAAAGAACCTTGTTTGACATTGGAGTTTAAAGGAGCGGGAGTGAATTTTGTGCCGGAGACTTTGATGATCGCGGCATCCATGGTTTGATTGCGAGCAAGGATAGCGACGCCGCAGGCAAGGTTTCCTGCATGGTCTATGGCTACGAAGAAGCCATCGCGCATTTTGGTTTTAGTGGCGAGGACGTGATCACAGGTAACGATGATATTGGAGGAGATCGCATAACCGCCTGCTAGGCTGATGTGCCAGTTTTCGCAGCTCATGCATTTGTAGCAGTAACCGACGCGTAAGTTAGAATTGCGCGCGTGTTCGGCGATTTCTTCTGGGGAGAGTTCTTTGGTTAGAGCAGGGGGGAGCTGGATGGGTTCTGGGGTGGGAGCGAGAAGTTGTTTGTCGATTTCAGCCTTGTTGATGGCACTAACTTTTTCGCGAACCACGAGAGCTCTCTCGATGATCTCGTCTTGGAATTTTTTGACTGCTGTGCCGCTTTGCTCAAAGATCGGGGTGTCGGCGGACTGGGCAAACAATGGATTGAACTGACAAGTCAGGATCAAAATCGGTAGGTAGCGGAAGAGTGAAATGGACATGATGGACGGGTAGTCAATGAATGTAACTTGAATGGATTTATTTCATACGCCTACCGAAAAGCAGATTTATCTGATGATTTGAGCGAGGGGGAAATTGGGGAATCACATGGAAAATTCAACGAAGGCTTGCGTTTTGTGACGATTGGGTTGGGTTAGGGGGCGTGAGATCTGATTGTAAAATCCATGCTTTGCTGGCGACAGCGAGGATTGCGAATGTTCCGAGTGTGGTGAGTAACCTCGGAGTGGGGATTTTATTGGGGGTATACGAGGGCGGTATTGTGTTTTCTTGGCCGTGGGGGCTGATGGTTGCTGCAGTTTTGTTTTATATTTCCGGAAATTTCCTCAATGACTGGATGGATAGGGATTGGGATAAGGAAAAGCGGCCTGAGCGTGCGTTGCCGCGCGGGATGTTTTCTCCCATGGCTTATTTGATGACCGCGATGGTTGGGATGATGATCGGGCTGGTGATTTCAGCGTTTTATGGGTGGTTGGCGCTTATGGTGGCGGGGGTGTTGGTGAGTCTCATCGTTCTATACACGAAGGTGCATAAGAAGGCGGCTTGGTCGGTGATTCCGATGGGGTTGTGTCGGGCTTGTCTGCCGATTTTGGGTTATGTGGCGATGTGTGGTAATCTCGCAGCGCCGATGATTTTTCCCGCATTGGGCTTGTTGGTGTATGTGATCGGGCTGTCGTTAAGTGCCCGTTGGGAAGCGCGGGGAGATTTGCCGGTGGGGCAAAAATGGATCGCTCGTGGGTTGTTGTTCGGGGCGGGAGTTTTTGCGGTAATTCCGTTAGTGCTCATTCCATCAAATGTAACATGGATCGGCCTGATTCCGTTTACCGCTTGGTTGGTTGTTTCAGTGACCATTTATCAATCGCCAGTGTCGGCGCATGTATCGGCACTGTTGGCGGGGATTCCACTCATCGATTGGATTCTATTGCTACCAATGGCTATCATGTCGCTGAATTTGGATTTGGTGAAGAGCGATGAACCGATCTATCTGATCTCGCTGTTTTTGGCACCCAGTTGTTTTGTTATCGGTAGGTTGCTACAGAGAGTGGCACCGGCGACGTAAGAAGGATGAAGGGTGAAAGTAAGATCAGGGCTTGATGTTTTCCCTGTGATGGAGTCCATTGAGCTTAGGAAAATCATGAGTGGCATTGCAGAGAAACAGGAGCAGTTATTGGAGGATTTGGGGATTTTTCAGGATTGGACGGAGCGGTATGAGTATGTGATTGGGTTGGGTAAGAAGCTGGAGGCGTTGCCGGAAGAGGCGAGGGATGCGGATCATTTGATCAAAGGTTGCCAATCGCAGGTTTGGCTGGATGCGCAGGCAAAGGATGGGCGGGTTTACTTTTATGCCGATTCGGATTCGCTCATCACCAAAGGCATGATTGCCTTGTTTATCGGTGTTCTGAATGGGGAAAAACCGGATGATATTTTGACCGCGGACATGAGTTTTATTGAGAAAACCGGCCTGAAAGAGCATTTGGCCCCGACTCGGGCGAACGCGCTCAATTTGATGGCGACCCAGATGAAACAACGGGCACTGGGGTTTGCGAATTGATACTGGGAAGAGGTTTAACCGCAGAGAGCACAGAGAACACAGAGAGGGCCGTCGCGCTTTTCAGTTGGCTTAATCTTCTCTTTTTTTGAGTTCTTTATGCTCTTTGCGGTTAAACTATTTTTCAGAAACCCTTGAGGAATAATGGAATTCTTGGGGCAGGATTCCCCAAGAACGGCCTGAGGCTGGAATCCTCAGCCACGATGATATGCGCATTGCCGTTGACGGTTTCGCTTGGGTGCATAGAAGCTTCCGACATGTTCATTGATCACATCAGGATTTTGGCGAAAGCGGGAGACGGCGGAGACGGCGCGGTTTCGTGGCGTCGTGAGAAATTTGTGCCGCGCGGCGGTCCGGATGGTGGCGATGGTGGAAACGGTGGAAAAGTCATGTTGGTGGTCGATAATTCGACGGATACATTGCGTCAGTATCATTTCGATCCGAAGCTGATTGCCGAGGACGGCAGACCGGGTGGTGGGCACAAAAGAACTGGTAAGAGTGGGCTGATGAAAATTGGCAAGGTGCCTCCGGGTACGGTGGTTTACCGAACTAATGCAGGAACTGTGAATGAGGCGGTCGAATATGAGCGCAGCGATGACGGCATCGAGCTTGATCCGATCGCGGATTTGATCGAGGAAGGTCAGACTTTTATTTTGTGTGAAGGTGGAATTGGTGGAGAAGGAAACTTTAGATTCCGCACAGCGACCAATCAGACTCCCACTGAGCATACGCTTGGAACCCCTGGTCAGCAGGGCGTGTTTTATTTAGAACTGCGCCGCATCGCGGATGCAGGTTTGGTGGGTTTCCCGAACGCAGGAAAATCGACTTTGTTAGGGAAAATTTCAGAAGCGAAACCTAAAGTCGGTTCTTATCCGTTCACGACTCTACAGCCAATGATTGGCGTGGTGGAGTTCGGAGGATTCCGTCGCTGCACCGTTGCGGATATTCCGGGATTGATCGAAGGAGCGCATGAAAACCGTGGCTTGGGTCATGAGTTTTTGCGTCACATCACACGTTGCCGCGTGTTGCTTTTCGTCGTTGATATGGCGGGTAGTGAAGGCCGCGATCCGATCAGTGATCTCCAAATTTTGCGCACCGAAATCAAAGAGTATGATGAGGATCTTGCGAAGTTTCCTTGGAAAGTGATTGCTAACAAAATGGATTTAGAAGGTTCGGAAGAAAATCTCGCCAACTTTAGAGCCCGTTTTCCAAAGGTAGATATTTTACCGATTTCTGCCGATACTGGACAAGGCTTGGATGATCTTAGGATCATGCTGGACAGTGAAGTTTCTCAGAAAATCCAAAAATGATCACGAACTCCGTATTTGTTTACGGAACCCTGAGAAAGGGTGGTTCGAATCATTTTCGAATGGATGGAGCTGAGTGGGTCGGCAAGGGAATAGTGGAAGGTTCGATCTATCGGATCGATTCGAATCCCAACTTGGTGTTTCCTGCGTTGAAGTTAGATGCTGGGGGGAGAGTCTTGGGCGAAGTCTATCAAGTTTCTGATGCTCAGCTCAAAGCACTGGATGAGTTCGAGGGGATTTCTGAGCGCTATGAAGAGCCTTATGAATACCGTCGTGTGATGACTGCGGTGGAAATGGAATCCGGCGATAAAGCATACGCTTGGGTGTGGGAATGGAATTCGTCTTTTGATGACTTAACACCTTTGTCCGAAGGTGATTGGTTGCTTTATGAGCCGAATCCGAGTTGATTGGTTGGGTTGCAAATCATTCCTCCAAACCTGCTCCTGCAAGCCTACAGCCAAGGGGTTTTTCCGATGGCGGAGGAGGGCGAGATTTTTTGGTATGAGCCGAAGATGAGGGGATTGATTCCGCTGGATGAACGGTTTCACGTGTCGCGTAGCTTGAAGAAAACTTGGAACAAGAAGCCATTTGAAATTCGTTTTAATACGGCGTTCCGCGAAGTGATGTTGGGCTGCGCCGAGAGAGAAGAAACGTGGATCGATTCCGTGATCATAGAAAGCTACTGCCAGCTCCATGAAATGGGTCATGCACATTCCGTTGAATGCTGGGATGACGAGGGGCTGCAAGGTGGAATTTACGGGGTGTCGATAGGAAAAGCGTTTTTCGGGGAGAGCATGTTTTCACGTAAAACCCATGCTTCAAAAATAGCGATGATTGCGCTGGTGGATCGATTGCGTGAGCAGGGATTTCAATTATTTGATACGCAATGGATGACCGATCACCTGAGAACTTTCGGTGGTATCGAAATGCCACAAGCTGAATATTTAGAGCAGCTGAATGCGGTTCTTAGTTCTTAGTTCTTAGTTCTTAGTTCTTGGTTCTTGGTTCTAAGAAATATAGCGCGAAGCACCAACTAGGAACTAGGAACCAAGAACTGCAGACCAAATCTATCTCACAATGGGTCTATGCAAAAACACTGAAGCATTTTGCAATCACTTCGGTTTGGAATTTTCCGGGAAATAAGCAACTCAAAGGTAGGATCACGCAAATCAGAGTGGGGATCTTTCCGAGGGGTCGGTTCCATTTTTTCTCCAGCAAAGTGAGAAACCCGTGAAGCGTGAAATAGAGAGTTGGCAATCCGAAGCCCGACATAACTGGCAGTGTGATGGCGACTTCATGCAAGAGTCCGGAAATGAAAAAGACTGCCATGACCCCTGCTGATTTTCCTGCGATGGATTCGATGGGTCGCCCTACGATACGTTGCATCATTTGTGAGTAGCCGATGTTCCAGCGTCGGCTCCAGAAATCGGCAATGCCGTTGGTCTCAAGTAAATTTGGAAACAAGGTTCTGACAGGAAAGCCGAAATACCGGAGAGTTCCCTTGAGGATGCGTAGGACTCCGAAGTGGAAGCCTAGGCTGAGCGGGATAAACATGATGATGATGTTTTGCCATGCTAGCCTAGCAACGATCCAAGCACCGCATAAGCCAATGATGGTAAGCACTGAACCGATCGCGATATCACTTTTCCATTTGAGCTTGGGATTCTTGAATCGGAACGGTCCGGGATCCATGCCGAACCATAGGAAGGAAAAGATCAGGTAGCGGGGAAGGGGAAGCTTTTCGCTTTTTACCCACTCTGTATACACAAGGCCTTTCATTCCACCCAGTAGCACGCAGCAAATTCCGACCATGCGTGTGAATGAGTCATAACCCATCAGAGCGAGATGCGCATTGATGAGCAACATGATGAGTAATAACCATCCATAGGTGCGCCTGAGATATGTCGTTTTCGTAGTTGCTAGAATAGGACCTGCAGCGATTCCGATGAGGACGAGAAATGGAATGATGAAGATCATGAGTCTTTTATAGCCAGCCTAAGTTCCAGCAGACCAAGCCACCGAATAAGGTAACCAAGCCGACGAATAAGAGAGTAAGCATATGTTTTCCCATACAGTTGAATTTGCTTTTCGTGATCTCGCTGAAGTCGAAACCAAAGAACTGTAGGTAAAGTCGCACCGACCACCAAAGCAGCATGAACGTGTTCATTGCGATGGCAGGACCTGTTCCACTCATCAGCCAATCGCCAAATCCGAGGGTTAATATTGAGAAGAATAAGTGGCTGCTCCAAACGTAGATGGAGTATGTCCACCATAGCTCGCGCATGAGAGGAGTAAGGGTCGTGAGTTTTTCATTCCATTTGAGAATTTTCGGAATCCAAAAGCTGGCGATGCAGAGAATTACCAGTGAGTAACCACCGATTTGCAGGCCGATTTGTAGAAGTTCTTTCATTGGAAGTAGGTGGCTAGTGTGAAGATGGTGCTTAAGAAGAGGAATACTCCGAGGAAAAAGAGATCCCAGCAGCGGTCGGAGCGGCGTAGTTCAGAATCGTAGTAGGTGAGTTGGACGATGACGCGGCTCAGCCAGAAGAGCGCGAAGAATGCACAGAATACTTTCGAGAAGCCTCCTTCTAGAAGCAGGCTTGGCCAGCCAAGGCATACTAGTGCAAGCGCAGCGATGATGGAAATGATGTAGGCGCAGTGAACATGAAAGATCTGCCGAACAATCAACTTGGTTCCGACGAGACTTCCTGAGTAATCCCATCTCTTTGCGGCGACGAAGTTTGCGATTACCAGGCCAGTCAGCATCAGGCCTGCGATTCTTAATCCGATTTCTAAAGTTTCTAAGTTCATGATGATGTGTGGTTTATTTTGTTGGGCAGTAGCCGTCCTCGCATTTCGGCAATTCCATTTGATGCAGTTCTGCTCGCACCGCTTTATCTTTTCTTCTGAAGAATACTTTGCTGAGTGCGTGACGATTTGCGGCAAGTAATCGGCAGCTATGAATGGCGATAGGCAATAATCCTGGACTGGCTAATCTACGAGCTGCCGTCTGATGGTTGCTGCAACTGTAGAGGCAAAGAACCCATGCCTCTGCGCCACGGTAGATTGCATTTTCACATGTCCGAACGATCATCTCGCGTGCTGGGTCTAGTGTGCCAATGCCTGGGAAGATTTGCTCAGCACGAGCTGCTTGATAGGGGATGAATTTAATCTCATACGCGCGCGGTTGGCGGTTGATCCATTCGTGAAAGCTACAGCACATCCCGCAGCGCCCATCGTAGTAAACTTCAATCCTCTTAATTTCATTAGGTAGTTTCATCTGAGTTCTTTCTACACTTTCAGTAAATACTGAAAATAATGAACATGCAAGATAAAATTGAGTATTATTTTTCGGCTATTTTACTGAATTTCTTAAATCCCGTTGAGCTCACCTTCCCTAATCCACGGTGAATAACTCAGTTGTCGATGATCGCTGGGACACTTCTTTTGTCGACCGCCCCATCAACGTTTCTTACATCGACAACCCATTTTACCCGCTCAATAGCTCATGCGCTTGGTAGGGTTTCTCCCTATGGCAACCGCCACTGTAATTAACTAGTTTGATCACCTTCGCACCTCGCGTCGTTCGTCTCAATAATCTCCAACACAACCCTATCATGAAAACTAAAATTAAGGCTATTACCTTGCTGCTCGTTGCAGTTGGTATTTGTTCACTCAACTCATGCCTGCCTCTTGCAGCAGGTGCAGCAGTCGGATACGTCGCTCACAAGGACGGCTACCGTGTTAATAGCCCAATACATAAACATTGAACTTTTATCATCAATTAAACCCCATCTACACTAGAATAAATCATTACCTACCATGAAAATATTATCGAATACAATCATCCTTACAGTCGGCCTCGCAGCCGGATTGAGTCTCACATCGTGTGTCGTTCCTTACGATAACGGAATGACCACCAGTTCTGTAACAAACTACCGACCAGGATACACAACCAATAGCCTTCCATACGGGTATCGCTCAGAAAACATTTCTGGATCTGACTATTACTATCACAATGGCGCGTATTATCAGCGCCGTAGTAATAATTATGTAGTGGTCGACGCTCCGCGTTCGAGCCGTTACTATAATGAATACACCCAATATGGCAACCAGACCATTCATAATCATAGAGACGGATCCTCGCATGTCATTAGTACGCTTCCCAACGGTTATACCACTGTGAATTACCGGGGAGAACCTTATTACCGCTATCAAAACCGTTACTACCGTCGCCAAGGCAGTGGTTACGTGATTGTAGCGAATCCATTCTGATCAATGTAACGACATGGACGGCAATTGTTTGCCGTCCATGTCTGTTTTACTTAGTCATTTGATATCGCTACTCAACGCTAGATCTGTATTCGTTTGAGATTATATATCCCAACGGGATTTTGGACCCGAGCCTAGGGTTGGCATAACCCTAGGTATGCATTCGGATATTTTTAAAAACCCTGAAAGGGTTTTGGAGCAATGACTCGGTATTCAGGTTAGCTCCTACAGAACGCCTTCAGCGTTCATTCACATCATGGTTTGTATTCCAGGGGTTGTTCCAACCCTTGGCTAGGGTGCAGAATCCCTTTGGGATTAGATTTATTTCTCCACCGGCTTACCCGCAGCTTTCCATGCGGTGATGCCACCTTCCATATCATCTACCGTGAATCCGGCGGCGCGCAGTTGCTCCGTTGCCATCGCACTGCGCTTGCCGCTTCTGCAATAGACCACCACGGGCTTTTTCGTATCGAGCACCGCTTTGGCTTTTTCAAGGAAACCTTCTTCGGTGACGGTGACGAGCTTTGCTCCTTTGAGATGACCCTCATCCCATTCTTCCTTGGTTCGGACGTCGAGTAGCTGGGCACCTTCGGCGAGCTTTTTCTCCACTTGTTCGATTTTGACCGGAGCGGTTGCTGCAGGCGTCTCCGCTATGGAGATAGTCGCCATGGAAAGCAGGAGGGATGTGGCAAGGATAGTGAGTTTCATGTCCATAGGTTCGTTCGGGTTACGTGATATGCAAGGATAGGTTTATGGGATGATAGTATGACGTGATGCTAACCGAGAGGAAAAAATGAATAAATTCAATTCCCATGGAGTCCTTCAAAAAATGAAGACTCTATGTTTTGCGATCTCTTTGTGTTGTCTCGGTCTCCAAGGTTTGGTGCATGGCGTTGAGCCAGGTGGTGATCTGAATGAAGAACTTGCAAAGCGCTTAATCGCGGATGTTTTGGATATCGGAGCAACCGGTATCAATATAGCGACCGTGACCGACGGAACCAAGCGTGTCGAAAATGGTTTTGAGGAGAGAGATGTGCGCCGGGTGACTGCGATTCATCCCATTCTCTTGGAGGGCCGAATGGTCAGGCGTGTCCGCTGCTATGACTTCTCTTGGAGCTCACGATATGGCTGGTTCTACAAAGAAGTCCGCACCAGCCGCAGCGGCGAAGAAGTCTGGATCTGGAGCGAGACGGAGGGGGAGCTGGTGGTGAAGTGAGGGGAGCGGGGGTGTCATCACCCCCTGAGGCGTGAGGGTGTCTCACCCTCATTATGGAGCATCTATCAGTTGAATATTTATCCGATCCGCTTCATTTCACAAACATGAACGTATTCGATAAAGTCACTCGCCTTTTGTTGAAGTAGAAATACGCTGCGCGGCGATGAGCACGCCCGTTCCCTGTCAGGAGGACTTTGATCAGCAGGAACGTACTTTCCGGCTTGAAGTGGTGCGTGCGTTGCCAGCGGGTTTCATCGATACCGCTGCGTCCAGTTTTGTGATCTTCTTTGCGATCCAAGTTTTTGACATGCATTGGGCGGTCAAAGCAGCGATGCTTGCCGCGAGCAGTGTGGGTCAGCTGTGCAGCCTATTCATCGTTCAGATCGCACGACGCTTGGGTAGTCCAGTCAATACGCTTGCCGCATGCATTTGGTTGTTTTCCTTTCTAGGCTTCGCGGTCGCATCGATGTCTGGTAAACACGCGATCCTTTACTTCTTGGGTTGTGCGATTGCTTTCATTTGCTTGGGTATGAGTGCACCTTTGACCTCGCAGATTTATCAGAAGCATTATGCATCCAATAAGCGCGGTCGCTTATTTTCGACCACTTCTTTGATCCGAGCCGGTGTTGCGGGTGCGGTCTCATGGTTCATTGGAAGTTGGTTGAAATCTCGCGGAAATGATTTCTCGCCTCTGTTCTGGGGATATGCCGTTGCGTGTTTGGTCATGGCTGGATGTGTGCTTTCCATGGCTCCAGTTGTATTGAGGCAGTCCGTTCGCTTGAAATGGTTCGATGCCTTTCGTCACGTTTCGGAGGACGCACCATTTCGAAAACTGCTCATCGTGTGGATGGTTTTCGGTTTTGGAAATTTGGTGAGCCTAGCGTTATTCGTCGAATACATCACCAATCCTCTCTACGGTTACAACTATGGCCCGAAAAATGTGGGGCTCCTCACAGGCACCGTTCCTATGGTGGCGTTCATTGTTTTTGTTGTGCCGTGGGGAACGCTTTTTGATCGCTTGCCGTTCTACACCGTGCGCTCGCTGGTGAACGTTTTTTTCATTTTGGGAATTCTGATCTACTACCTTGGAAGTGGATTTATGTCGCTCTGCATTGGCATCGCATTGCATGGCGTCGCAAGAGCTGGTGGCGAAATCATCTGGACTCTATGGGTTACGAAATTTGCCAACAGCGATAAAGTGGTGGAATACATGAGTGTGCATACATTTCTAACAGGAACACGAGGAATTATCGCACCATTTATCGCCTTCATGATTGCGGCCTATGCATCTCCGACATGGGTTGCATGGATTTCCGCAGGTTTGATCTTCGTTAGCACGCTAACCATCTTCCCAGAAATCATCGAAGAACATCGCAGGAAGGAAGAGCTGGAGTCGTGAGATTACTCCTTCTTAACCGCCACAAACACGAGCTTGATGGGTTTGTCGTCCTTGTCAGTGGACTCAATGACCAATTTCCCGTCGGATAGAAGTGCGCGCTTGGCCTTACCAAGCAGTTGGAAATACTGAGTTTCCTGCTTCATGACATCTTCATCCAAAGCGGCCATTCTGGTTGAGAAGATGTTTTGGATCGTGACCTGTCCGTCCGCTTTGAGTTCACACTTTCCACCGAATCGGTTCACTCCGCCCGATCCGCTGACTTGACCTTCTTCAGCGAAAACGAGCGTCACACTTGTATCTTTCACTGCTGCTTGGTCACCAAGCTGCGACAAACGCCATTCCTTCACGGCGGTCAGTTCCGCCTGAGTCGCTGGAGTTTCTTTCGCCGGCTCCGCATGCGTGATGGAGGAGAGACCTGCGAAGAGGCAAAATGCGAGGATGGTGCTGGTGTAGAGTTTTTTCATGATGTGAGGAAAAGTGGTTCCGTGAATACTGACACACAGTTTCAAAATTACGCAGGAAAAATTCAAAATTTGTAAATCTTAAATGAGGCCCCAACCCCATTCCCATTGGAGCCCCACTGACAGCGCTAATTTACCACTTTATATTTTGTAAATTAGATTTAAGTTTATTGACCTCTTCTTTGGTTAAGAGGTTATCGCTGTCATAACCCAGCTGCAGCGATTTCAGGTGCTTGAGCATCATCAGCTCTGGCATCAAGCCTTTGAGAGGAGTCCTGTGAAAACTTAATGTAGTAAGATTGGGTAGTTGGCTTATGGATTTAATTGAATTCTTTCCAAATCCTTTTCCTTCAATACTAAGGCTAGTCAGATGGGTAAGTTGAGAGAGCTTTGCTTGGGAATCATCCGAAAGTTGATCACTTTGAATATTCAAATCAGTTAAGTTTCTCGCCTCACACAGGGACTGAAATTGATTATCAGTGAAATCAAGATTGGATCGGAAATACTGCAGTTTCTGAAGGTGAGATAGAAAATTCAAATCTCCCTTCTTTTCATCAATCCCCCATAACAACAGTTTCTCAAGTTCTTTCAGGTCAGCTAGTGACTCTAAATCAGCTGCATCAAGATTGCCCACAACAAGTTTAAGTGAACGCAGCTTCTCTAATTTGGATATCACCTTGATTGAAGATGGAGTGATCCCATAGGCATTCCCTAATTCTAATTGAGTCAATTTTCGGAAAGAAGCCAGATGGGAAAAACCTTTTTCACTCAATCCTCCACGCATCGAGTCATTAGAACAATGCTCAATCTCTAGACTTTCTAGAAGAGTGAGTGAGCTTAGCTGAGCCATAATCTCGTCCGTTGGAATTTGACTGGAACTGGGGAAGTGTAGTCGGCGCAGATTCGGGAACTGGCATAAATACTTTATGTTTTCTGGATTAAGTTTGAATGAGTATGAGAAATTAATCTCTTCGATCCCGGATAAGTTTGTCAAATGAACCAGACCGGTTCCCGTTAGGTCAGCGTCCAGCTTTTTCAAGTTAACCAATCCTTTGAGATGCTTCAATCCATCTTCGGTGATCTGGCATCCTGACAAATCAAGTTTCTCCAAAGCCGTCATCGTGCCAATCAGTTTAAGTGACTCATCAGACACATCTTGGCCCAAAAGTGCTAATTCTTTCAAATGGGTCAGCTTTACCAACGTCTTGACTCCTTCATCCGTCAAATTGTCGCTTCCATAGAAGCGACTTCCATGAAGTCTGAGCGAAACTAACTCCGGATCGTTGAGAAGTTGGTTAATATTCGCATCAGTGATATAATCTGGTCGAGAAATTTTCTTAGATTCGATTTCCTGCGTCAGGCCTGAGGTGCAAATACATCCACTTAGGCCGATGATCCAAATGATGTTGCGAAGCGAATGATTCATATACTGGATAAACTACCTTCATCCGCCTCTTTTATTCAAATCAAAGAGTGTAAATTCTTTGTAAACGGTTGCTCCATATACAAACCTATAGAAATTCAATTTGCCTGTCTCTATGCCTTATGCAGCAGATTGATAAACTCGGGATGACGCTGGATGTAGGATTCCGTATAGGAGCAATCCGGCACGATTTTCCAACCGAGTCGGCGGGCTTCCAATAGAGCGTCTTGCGTGATGCTTGCGGCAATGCCTTTTCCCCGAAGTCTCTCTGGCACGTAGGTGTGCTCGATGATGACAGTGTCCTCATGTTTACGGTAGGAAATGATGGCTGGCTCGCCGGGACCGGATTTCAGTTCAAAGCGTTGCTTGCCTGGAAAGTGGATGGTTTTGTGGGACATGGGCGAGGGTTGGATTACATAGGTTGCCCGTCAGACTTGATGGTGCTATGTATCAAATGAAATTGACGCAGGCGGTCAATCAATCAAAAACAATTTATGAAGCGAAAATCCAACAAATTTCCAGGACTTTATCAGGAAATCGGCAATGATGGCAGTTCACGATTCCGTATTCTGATTAATCACAATAAAGAGATCATTCAGGAATATTTTTACTATGGAGCCAAAACATCAGAACAGGTCGCGCATAAAGCCGCGTTGAAGCGATGGAGGGAGCTCCGTAAAGAATACCCAGTCTTGACGAAAAGAGGGTTCAGGGAAGTTGTCAGGAAACCGACGGCTTCAGGCATAACAGGCGTTACGCGGATTACGACATCCTCAAAAGGACACGATTACGACGTATGGAAAGCATGCTGGACGAGCGTCAGGGGTGTACGTAGATCTAAACAGTTTTCAGTAAATAAATACGGCGAGAAAAAGGCCAAGCGTATGGCGATCGAAACGCGTCGAGAGGCGTTGGATAAGATTTCGCCGAAATAAGTTTAGCTGTTTTACAAGAAAGTTTATGAGGAGCCGATTGCGAGAATATTGCCGTTCTTGTATGTCCCCATAAATAAAGAGACCCCAAAAGATGGAGGAACCACGTAGAGCGCTGAAAGACATGGGATATACCCATAGCGCGCATTGTTGAAACGTATCCGAAGAAAACATTGCTCCAAACGACCAAACCTGCATGAATCAGAATCAATAAACCAATCAAATCCGCGTCCCTACCTCAATCAAAATGGTTATCCATTAGGCATCGAACCACCAAACAACAGACATGAAACCAGCCAAAATCGCCCTCCTCCTCTCGCTCGGATTTTTCCTGGCTGATACAGCTTTCGCTCGGACATGGATTGACAAGGATGGGAAGGAGATCGAGGCCGAGTTCGTGAAGGCTGATGAAAAAGGAGAGATACTTACGCTCAAGAAAGGGGAAAAGGATTTTTCCATTGCTCTCAAAACCCTCAGCGAAAACGATCAGAAATGGATCGCCGAGCACCTTGCCGCTTTGGAGGAAGCTAAGAAAAATGAGGCGAAGCCCAATGAACCCAAGGATGAGATTTTTCTACTCCTAAACAAGAGTCCGGAAGAGGTCACGGCCGCGCTGAAGACCTTGAAAATGGTTGATGACATGGAATCACTAAAAACGGCGAAGCGAGTAAAGTTCTCTGACGGCTCCGAAGGGATCCAACACATTTTCGATGGGGGAAAGGTGAAGTTCGAATATTTCGGTGGGAAGTTGACGGGGATCGACCTTTGTCTGAACGACGGATATACTGGAGTGATGCCCCTTGGATTGAAGAAAGAGATGAGGCAGAAAGAAGCGACAGCGCTTCTCGAAAAGCATGATTTCAAGTTGATTGATTGGGGAACCAGTCCTCCCGGATGGGGGCTGGCGCACAGCTTGAACAGTTCACCAAAAAAGGTCGTGGCAGTGATGACTTTGTTGGCAGATTCACCGGAACTTGCGGTTGTCCGCATCATGCAGCAGTAGCTGTCAAAGCAGCGCGCTTTGCCCATTTTGATTAGGAAGATTAACCTTACAGGAACCGTTTTTCCAATTCCTTCAAGCTGGCTTTCGTAAGATCAGCGCCGAGTGACTCGCCGAGTTTCTCACGACAGTCCGCATTCATCTCGGTCTCCAGTCGCTTCAGGTGTTCTTGGGGTGCGGCCAGCACAAAGTTGCTGCAACCTAGGTTCGCGACGACTTCGCAAATCTCATTTGCAACTTGGGAAATCGCACGCTTCTCGACCTCGATATCCAGTTTGGTCTCAGCGTGGGACATTGCCTCTCCGCTGCCAGCCGCAGATCCACGATTGAATCTCCCTGGGCCATCCGTTGTTGCCGCTCCTCTTGGAGCTCCCAATTCGTTTTCGGAAAGTTCCATCAAATGCGCAAGATCCCGAGGATCATCTCCCGCCTTCTTGAAATTCAACACTCTCACCATCCCTAAATCAGTTAAAATTAACAAGCGGTCGTACGTATTTTTGGTGTTTTTCATAAGCTTTACTCCTATCACACGTCCGGCGGAAAAACAAAAAGTTATCCTCACTAAGTTTATACTCATCCACAGGTAGTAGAGATACTACCCTGACTCAAGGCGCGGATACGCTTCTACTTCTTAGTTCATCAGACTAATGGTGTGTCCCGAATGGCACGTGATGAATCTGTATTTATCGAATCGGGCAGCCACGACTTATCGGGGCTAAAGGTCCATATCCAACGTCAC
This sequence comes from Akkermansiaceae bacterium, assembly GCA_031419275.1. Lineage (GTDB taxonomy): Bacteria > Verrucomicrobiota > Verrucomicrobiia > Verrucomicrobiales > Akkermansiaceae > Luteolibacter. The sequence goes on from JANOKJ010000145.1 coordinate 30,414, forward strand.
TCTTTAGCGGTCGTTTTATCAAAACGACCGTTGTCTAACAGGATTTCAAAGGGAATAGCAGTGCCATTGTAACGATAAAGGGACAAATCACATTTTACCGTGTCTTTACAGACG
>JANOKJ010000146.1:0-22664 GCA_031419275.1 Akkermansiaceae bacterium
TTGGTTTCGCGCGGATGCCAGTCGGCATAGAAAGAGCCGAGGTGCTTGTTGGATTTTGAATCGTGGATTTCGTAAAAGGTGACTTCAGGGTGCCAGGTGTCTGGCGCGTCGGTTTTGTTTGCAGCGAGATCGATGGTTTCCTTTTGAACGATCGTGATGCCGAAAATTTTCGAAGCGATGCCGAACATGCCTTCCATGACGCCGCTGACTGGGAAGTAGGGACGGAGGTCCTCGTCGTCGATGTCGTAAAATTCTTTGCGTTGGCGCTCGGCCCAGTAGGAAATTTCCCATGGCTCGAGTTGATCGGGAACGGTGGAGGTTTTGGCGGCTTTGTATTCGGAGAGTTGCTGCGCATCGGCTAGGAAAGTAGCGTGGATTTTATCGTGGATGCTTTCGACGAAGGCGAGAGCGGTCCCACCATTGCGAGCCATGCGGCGTTGGAGAGTGAGATCGGCGAAATTCGTGTGTCCGAGGACTTCGGCTTTTTGTTTGCGGAGTTCGAGGATTTTCCAAACGAGCTCTGAGTTGTCGTAAGGTGCTTCTGAGCCAACGACGGACGATGCTTGCCAGACGGTTTTGCGGAGTTGCTCGTCGTGGGCATGTTGCATGATGGGCGACATGGAGGGAGCTTGGAGCGTGAAACGCCATGCTGGAGCATCGATGTTTTTGGAGCGTGCGTTTGCGGCGGCGGCGGCTTTCGCGGAATCAGGGAGGCCATCGAGTTTTGATTCGTCGCTTATGATGAGTTCCCATGCATTGGTCGCATCGAGAACGTTCTCGGAATATTTTTTGGTGTGCTTGGAAAGTTCGGAATCGATGGCGGCGATGCGGGATTTTTGATCATCTGGTAAAGCAGCACCGGACTCGATGAAGTCCGCGATGGTTTCTTGGATGTGACGCTGTTGGATTGCTGTTAGGGATTTCGCAGACTCGCTTTGCGCAACCGTATTGAGAACGTTGAAGAGTTGAGGATTGAGCGAGAGGGATGAATAGAAATCCGTGACGTCGGGGAGGAGGAGGTTGATGGCCTCGCGTTGGGCTGGGTTGTCTGAAACGGAATCGAGATGTTGGAGGCGACCCCAACCGCGCGAGAGGGATTCGGTAGCGTGCTCGAGGGCGTCGAAGCTGGATTCGTAAGTGGCGGTTGCTGGGTCCTGTGCGGCGATGGTATCGATATTTTTCTTAGCTTCAGCGAGGGCGTGACGAATGGACGGTTCGATGGCTTCAGCAGTGAAAGTGGACCATTTGGGAAGAAAGGTGGGATCTAAGAATGTGTGCATGATTTTTTAAATTCTAAATTTTAAACTTTAAATCTCAAATAAGAGAATGTTTTTACAGGGTCTCTGTTAGAACTAGGATGCCGACGGTGACGCCGATGAGGATTCGGTAATATCCGAAGCCTTGGAGGCCGTGGGATTGGAGGAAAGTGACGAGCCATTTCACAGCAAAGGCGGCGGATATGGCGGCGGCAAGGATGCCGGCGATGAGGGGAATGGGGCCGTAGGTTTCCCACATGAGCTTGGTGCCGCCGAACCAAGTATCATATTGTGCGCCAGCACCTTCGATGCTCCAGATGGCTTTTTTGAATGTGGCGGCGGAAAGTGTTAGAACTCCGAGTAGGAAAGAATATTCGACGGCGGCTGTGACGGAGAGGCCGACGATGAGTCCGCCGCAGATGGTCATGAGGGAACGAGAGGTTCCGGGCCACATGGCGACGCATTGGAGTAAGCCGATGAAAAGAGCGGATTGCCATGCGAGTTTGAGGATATCGCGGCCGTTGCCGCGTGGGGGATTTTTTCTGCGCCACGAGACCGTCCAGATAATTCCGATACCGCCCACGATCCATGCGGCGATGACGGGCCACATTCCAAAAAGTTTTTCTTCGATGATGTCGTTGAACAGAAGTCCGAGAACGGCTGCGGGGAGGAAGCCCATCAAGACGGCGATGGCGAGTTTGAGACCTTCAGGATCTTGGCCGAACACGCCTTTGATCATGCGGATCACGTATTTGTAATAGAGCCCGAGCACAGCGAGGATGGCGCCGCCTTGGATGCAGATGGCGAAGGCATCGGCGGCGAGTTTTGCATTTCCCTCATGAGTGCCGATTCCCATCAGGCGCTGGGCGACAATGAGGTGCCCGGTGGAGGACACGGGAAGATATTCGGTGATGCCTTCGATGAGGCCGAGTAGGATGGCTTGCCAGATTTCCATGGTTTGGTTGGGCGGATGGTGGGAGGAGATTGGTTTTAGGGCAAGGATTGGATGAAATTTTGCCTTCAGAATCTGTGTATTGGACATTGCACAGCGCCAAAGTCATGCGAAGTTGGCTGTGAGTTAAGGGATGAGAGAAAAATATTTAAGTTTAGTTCGCAGGAGCTACCGGATGCTGAAGCATAAGAGGCTGCGGGATAGGCCGTGGTGGCGTGCGATGACCAAGCCTTTGTTTAATCGGGCACTTTGGATTCCGTGTCGGGATACGGTGGCGGCGGGGCTGGCTATCGGTTTTTTCTTTTCGATGATTTTGGTTTTACCGTTGCAGATGCTTTTTGCCGCGGTTTTGGCGATGCGATTCAAGGTAAACGTGCCCATTGCTATGGCAGTCTGCTGGATTTCCAATATGTTTACCAATGTGCCGATTGGATTGGTTCAGGTGGCGATAGGAGATTGGATGCGGAAAACCTTGGGTATCAGGGTTCCGGGTTTTGAGGGGGTGCAGATTAGTCCTATGGATATAGAAGTAAATGCCGCGAGTTTCATACTTGGGATGTTTGTTTCTGGGGTTTTGTTGGCATTAGCGGCATTCCCTATTGTGCATCTATTTTCCGCGATTATGCCGCATCATTTGCCGGTTCTGAAACGTCGGGTGAAGCCGGTTGAAAAGGCAAGTTGAGGTTTTTTAGTTGGACAGGAGGGGGAAGTAGACGCCTCATTTCACCAGATATGATTCCGAACGTTCTCGCAGAAAGATATTCCTCCGCAGGTATGAATGACATTTGGTCCGCCGAGGGGCGGATTGTGTTGGAGCGTGAGTATTGGATCGCGGTGATGAAAGCGCAGCGGGATCTCGGTTTGGGGATTTCGGCTGAGGCGATTTCGGCTTATGAAAAAGCCAAGAATCAGGTGGATGTGGGATCGATCATGGCACGCGAGCGAGTGACGCGACACGATGTAAAGGCGCGGATCGAGGAATTCAACGGGCTTTCAGGACATGAGGAAATTCACAAAGGCCTGACCTCGCGGGATCTCACGGAAAACGTCGAGCAGTTGCAGGTTTTTCGGAGTTTGTTGGTGATTCGCGATAAAACGGTCGCTGCATTGCGCCGGATGCGTGAGCGCGCGGAGCAGTGGGACGATGTGGTGCTCACGGCGCGGACGCACAACGTTGCGGCGCAACCGACGACTCTTGGTAAACGTATCGCGATGTTCGGCGAGGAGCTGCAATCGAGTTTGGGTGTTTTGGAAAATGTGATTTCCGGTTACGCGGTGCGGGGTCTGAAAGGCGCGGTTGGCACGCAGATGGATCAGCTTTCGTTGTTTGAAGGCGATGCAGAAAAAGTGGCGGAGCTTGAAGGACGGATTGTGAAGCATCTCGGCATACCGCATCAGTGGGACAACGTGGGTCAGGTCTATCCGCGTTCTTTGGACATGCGTGTGGTTTCGGTTCTAACAGAACTTGCGAGCGGGCCTTCGTCGTTTTGCAAGACTCTGCGTTTGATGGCGGGAAATGAAACGGCGAGCGAGGGATTTGCACCGGGTCAAACGGGTTCCAGCGCAATGCCGCATAAGATGAACTCGCGCTCTTGTGAGCGGGTAAACGGTTTCCATGTGATTCTCAAAGGTTATCTCGCGATGGCGGCGGGGCTTGCGGGTGATCAGTGGAACGAAGGAGATGTTTCTTGTTCCGTTGTGCGCCGCGTGATGTTGCCGGATGCATTTTTTGCTTTGGACGGAATGTTTGAAACTTATCTCACCATTCTCGATCAGATGGATGCTTATGAAGCCGTCATCGCTGCCGAAACCGCGCGTTACTTGCCTTTCCTGATGACCACCACCGTGATGATGGAAGCCGTGAAACGCGGAGTGGGTCGGGAAACGGCGCACAAGGCGATCAAGGAACACGCCGTTGCAACTGTCGCTGATATGCGCACCGGTGTGGTGGAGAAAAACAATTTGATTGAGCGGCTCGCTGGCGATACCCGTCTCGGTCTCAGTCGCGCTGAGCTCGATGAAATTTTACGCAAAGGCGACCAAGAAGTCGGTGCTGCGAAAGCCCAGGTCGCGAAGTTTTCTAAAAATGTAAAATTGTTAGAAAAACAGTGGCCAGAAGCTGCTGCTTATGTGCCAGGTGGGATTCTTTGAAGAGTGAATGGTGAATGGTGAAGAGTGAAAGCAGAGCGAGTTGTAACGAGCTATTAGTAGTTAGGCGAAGCCGAGATAGCTTGGACGAAGCGGAGTCAATGCTGATGCATCGGGCGGAATTCTTTAATATATAGTTGGTCTTACCTCGGTTTCGCGGCGAATGCGGCGGAGTCTTTTGCTGCGCGGGTTATTTCGCCGGGTTTTCCGAGGAAGCCTAGATCGCTGAGCCATGTATCCATGCGATCTGACCAAGATGCGTAGGGGATTTCATTTGGGCCGCGTGCTGGGCTGCCGTGGCCACCGCGGGCGTAGATGTGCATTTCCACGTTGGGAACTCCAGCTAAGAGCATGGGGTTGAAGTAGTCTGCCGCCCATACGGCGTGGATCTTATCGGTGGAGCCGGAGCAGGCGATAAAGGAGGGCGGGACGTTAGCGGGGATTACCGTTGATGGATCGCGGGTGAAAGATGTTGGGCCTGGGTAGAGGAGGCCGACGAAATCCGGACGTGCTGAAATTTTTGCAAGTGGGTCTTTTTCGGAACTATTTTTCTTTTCGAATTCCGGGAATGCAAGGGCGGATGCTGCGGCGAGTTCTGCCCCTGCGGAGAAGCCCATGATTCCGATTTTGTTTGGATCGATTTTCCATTCAGCGGCACGAGAGCGCACGATGCGGATAGCTTGTTGAGCATCATACGTTGCATCGGTATAAGGTTCATAGCCATCGCTGCGGAGACGATTGCGGAGAACGATGGTGGAGATGCCGAGTTTCGCGAAATGAGGAACCCATTCGACTCCCTCGGGTTCTACCCAGAGAATTTTGTGACCACCGCCGGGAGCTAAGATGATGGCGGTGCCGGTGTTTTTTTCATCGTTCGGGGCGAGGTGGACTTCGATGGAAGGGTTGTGGATGTTGAGGACGTTGATGATGGAGTCCTGCTTAACCTTGAAGGTGGAGTTGTAACTTTCCGGCTCACCGATGCGGGCTTGGTTAAGGAATGGAGAATCCGGTGGGTAGAGCGGGATAACTTCGCCTCCAGCGAGGATGGGTAGCGGTTTGAATGGCTCCGCGGCGATGACTGGGAGGAGCGAGGCGATGAGGAGGGCTGGGATTTTCATAAAGTTAAGCAATCAGTTAGATGCTTTTCAGCTCAACTGCGTCTCTGCGAGGAAACGATACGTTCCATTCGCGGCGTAAAGTGCATCGTGGGTGCCTTGTTCGATGAGGTGGCCTTTGGCGATGACGAGGATTTGATCGGCGTGGCGGACGGTGGAGAGGCGATGTGCGATGACGAGTGAGGTGCGGTTTTCCATTAGACGCTCGAGGGCTTCGTTGACGAGGCGTTCGGATTCGGAGTCGAGGGCGGAGGTGGCTTCGTCTAACAGAAGGATTTTTGGATCGGCGAGGATGGCGCGGGCGATGGCGATGCGCTGGCGTTGGCCGCCGGAGAGTTTGGTGCCGCGTGGGCCGACCATGGTTTCGTAGCTACTTGGAAGCTCGGCAATGAAATCGTGGGCGTTGGCGAGTTTCGCGGCGTTTTCGATTTCGGCTGCGGATGCACCGGGTTTGCCATAGGCGATGTTTTCAGAAATCGTGCCGCCGAAGAGCATGACTTCTTGCGGGACGATGGCGATTTGTGAGCGCAGGGAATCGAGGGAAATGTTCTGGGCATCGGTTTCGTCGAAGAGGATGTTGCCGGAGGTGGGATCGTTGAAGCCGAGAATGAGCGAGAACAAAGTGGATTTACCCGCGCCCGATGGACCGACGATGGCGGTGCGTTGACCTGATGGGATTTGGATGGAAATTTCGCTTAAGGTTGTAATCTCAGGGCGGGAGGCATAGCTGAACGAAACCTTTTCAAGTGAGATCTGACCTTTGAGCACGATGTCGGTGTTGCCGGTTTTGCGCTCGCCTTGCATGTCGAGAATTTCACGGAGTCGCTCCGTGGCGCCGGCGGTTTGTTGGAATTGGGAAATGATTTCTGGAAACGATCCGAGCGATGCTCCGACGAAGATGGAGAAGATGATGAAGGCGAAGAAAGGCTCCCACAGGATTTGGTTGCTGGCATACATATGGGCGCCGCACCAGACGACGAAGGCGATCGTTCCGAACAACACGAAGATGACGAACGATAGGAACGCGCCACGGGCTTTTGCTCCGCGCAGGGTGACGTTGAGGAAGGATTGCAGCGCGGTTTGGTAGCGCTGTTGTTCGAAAGGTTCGTTGGTGAAAGCTTTGACATCGGCGATGTTTTGCACGGATTCCTCGATGACCGTTGATGCGTCGGCAAGCGATTGCTGAGCGGCTTTGGAATGGTTGCGAACTTTTCGGCCAAAAATAGCGATGAGTAGCACCACCACAGGAATACACCCGAGCATGATGAGCGAAAGTTTCCACGAAGAGATGAAAATGAAGATCAAGCCTCCAATGAGGATGACGGTTTGGCGGACGGCTTGGGGAACGGTGGTGAGGAGGGTTTCACGCACCAACGCTAGATCTGCGGAGACGCGGTTGCTTAAGGAACCGGCGCGCTGATCCTGGAAGTAAGGCACTGGCAAGTGCAGGAGGTGTTTGAAAAGATCTTTGCGAAGAAGATTCAAGGCGGATTCACCGGAACGGATGAAACCTTGCACGCGGAAGTAACCGATCGTTGCCTGCAGGAAGAGAACTGCGACGAGTTTCAGGATGATGTCGTTAATTTTCGCAATGATTTCGGCCGGCGGGACAGCATCACGCACGGAATCGACCGGATTTCCGATGAGTTCCTTGAGAAAATAAGGAAACGCCAGCGACAGTCCTGCGGTCAGGAACAACGCGATGAGCGAGGGAATGAAGATTTTTTTCTCAGTGAGTAAGTAAGAAAAAATCCAGCGATTGGAAGAGATCGGAGATTTTTTTTCCACAACGGGCATGCGGCATGGGAAACGATGAAGGGCGCGGAGTCAATGGTGGGTTGGGGGATATTGCGATTCTTTCGCTTAACCTAAAGACATGAGCGTGCGATGGAACGACCAATTGGGAAATGTCATGCCAGGCGTCGCAGGAAATTACGGCAGCACTTTGATGCGAATATTTTTATAAAATGTCGTGCTACCTTTGTCGTGGGCTTGGATCGCGAAGGTGCCGCCATCTGGCAATAACTTGCTGGTGCCGGCTTCGGTTTTGTAATTGACCAGTTCTTTGTCATCCACGGTTACGATGACCACGCCATCTTTGACGGTGATGACATATTTCATCCATTTATCATCTTCGAACGGAGTCAGATTTTTGACCGTATTGTAAAGACCACCCGACTTCTGCGGATCCTTTTGGGTATTGTTGACCTGGATTTCATAGCCGCTCGGCCAGCCTTTTTCTTTATACATCGTGTGGATGAAAAAGCCGCCATTCGAATTGGCGCGCGTCATGACATCGAGGCGTAACTCGAAGTTCTTGAACTTGGCATCATTCACTTTGCCCTCGTAAAACAAATGGCTGCAATCGCCATTCGCTCGGATCGCGCCATCTTCCACGGCAAATGATTCAGGCGCTTGGTTGATTTTCCAGCCATCCAGCGTTTTGCCATCAAAGAGCGATACAAATCCTTCCTCCTGAGCGGAAACCATTAAGCAGGAGGTAAGCAATGCGAATGAGAGGGATAATAGCTTTTTCATACTTCACTGGAGATATGCGTGAATGCATGGAATCACAAGTAAAAATCAGGTTACAAATGACCACGGGTTTGCCATCAAAACTGCGCAGCTGAGATTGCAGAAATTGAGTATTTGATTGAAATTACGCTAGTATGTTCCAGAAATGCAGGCTTGGTGAGGTTTTCATTGATTCCGAGCCGCTGAGATGGCGAAATACAGGGCAAGCAATGAAGAATTTCAAAATACTCGTAAGTCTCGTCGCAACGATTGCCGCTTTGTTTATTGTAGCCGGATGTGTGTCTACGGTTGGAGGAGGGAACATGACGGACATGGATGCAGGTGATGATGGTGCAGTCGGTGGTATTTCCGAGGTTCCTAATCCCGATGCGAAAATGGCGAAGTTGAGTGGTAAGCCGCTTTCACAACTTGAGCGCGGCCATGAGGTTTACATGTTGAAATGCGCGGAATGCCATCGTTACCAACTTCCAGAAAAGGTGGACATCATGGATTGGGAGGATGCGATGCCGAAAATGATACGTCATGCCGGACTACCATCTACGGATGAGAAGGCGGTGTTGGATTACGTGATCGCTGTGAAAAAGCAGAAGGGTCAGAAATATTAACGCGCGGCTTGATATCTGCTGGATCTAAAAAGCTGAGGTGAGTTTGCTGTAACAAATGCCGTGAAAAGTTATTTCTTAAGACGATTATTGCTGATCCCCCCGACATTGTTGGGGATCACATTTTTCGTTTTTGCGATTTCCCGGTTCGTGCCGGGTGGACCTATGGAACGGATGTTACAGAAGGCGGCTGGAAATGAGGATAGCGGCGGCGGTAAACAGTCAGGATCACAAACGAGTGGCGCATTGAGTCCGGAGCAGCTTGAGGAGCTTGAGGAGCAGTTTGGTTTGGATAAATCGATGCCGGTTGCTTATCTGCAATGGCTGGGGCTTTTACCGAAGGAGGTTTTCATCTCTAAAGCCGAGTTTGGCGAAAAGGGCGATGAGTCGATTGGTGGCAGTGAAGATGATCCTGATAACACGGCGAGCATGGTTTTGCGAGGTGATGGTAGGCTTGTTAGAATTAAGAAGAAGGGTGATCGTATTCTCACCGCGATCTACCGAGAGAGTGGAAAAAGCATTTTCGATGATGGATGGAAAATTCGATATGAAGATGAGGCGGCGAGGCAGGCAAGGTTCATGCGGCGCAGCGCCAAAGGTGACAAGCCGCCTTCCTATGCTCCACGTGCTGTTGGGTTCAAAACCCGTTTTAGCGGATTGCTGCAGGGTGATTTGGGTCGATCTACGGAATACAATGATCCGGTGGGGCAGATGATGCTGGAGCGTGTTCCGGTGGCTTTGTATTTCGGCTTACTGGCAGCGGCTTTGACATACGCGGTTTGTCTGCCGCTCGGCGTATTGAAAGCTTTGAAACACCGGACGTTTATTGATAGCGCAAGTTCGGTGCTGATCTTTTTTGGATATTCGATTCCCGGCTTCGCTTTGGGTGCAATTTTGATCGTTCACCTTGGAGCTCGCATGAGCTTGTTTCCTCTGTTTGGTATGACTAGTCCCAACTTTGCGGAAATGGAAACATGGGATCAGATCAAAGATCTCGCCCATCATACCGTGTTGCCCTTGTTGTGTTATCTTGTGGGTTCTTTCGCGATGCTGACGATGATGACTAAAAATAATCTGATGGATCAGTTGGCCGCGGATTATGTGCGAACCGCAGTGGCGAAGGGTGTGAGTTTTCGTAAGGCGGTATTCGGTCATGCGTTCCGCAACTCGATGATTCCCATCGCAACCAGTGCAGGTGGATTGATTTCGGTTTTCATCAGCGGATCTCTTCTTGTAGAGACGGTGTTTGATATCCAGGGATTCGGTTTGTTGCAATATCAGGCAGTGTTGGCGCGGGATATTCCAGTAATCATGGGAACGTTGACGATATCCGCGTTTCTCATGCTGTTAGGAAATGTCATTTCAGATCTCATCGTGGCGATGGTTGACCCAAGAATTAAATTCAAATGATCAGGTTAACGACAGGAATTCTACTCGTTATACTCGGACTGCTTGCAGTGCTCGGGGAGTTGATGGGTTTGGATTTTCCGACGGCTTCATGGTTTTTCGAGGCGAGTCGTGATGTGCCGGTCCTCAATATTGGTGCTGGCAAGAAAGTATTTTTATGGTTCGGATGGCTGAGCAGCGGGTTGTTATTCTTCTTTGGGATCTGGCTGTTGATATCTTTCATTCGAAGACTTCCACCAAATCCGGTGACGGTCAGGCGTTGGAAACGCTTTAGGGAAATCAAGCGGGGATATTACTCGTTGATTATTGTATTGTTTCTGGTGGCTTTAGCGGCGTTGGATCAGGTGATTGTCGGAAATGAAGCGCTTGCGGTTCGCTACAAAGGTGAGTGGAGTTTTCCTGCATTTACTTCAACATCTTTCAAAGGCTCGAAATACGGAATTGAAGGAGAAATGGCAGATGCGCCCGTGGATTATCGAGCGTTGAAGATTTCTATTAAAAATGAAAAGCATGCGTCTGATGTAATGGTGATTATGCCGCTTATTCCGTTTGCGTCGACAGGTGATACGTTGTCGACGCGATCCCGTGATTTGGTGGCCAAAGAAGGTCGTTATTATGAATCAGGAATGAGGAAGCCGTATTCAGGTTTGGCGGCGGTCTTCCATGATGTTGAGAAAGGAACGATTCATCTCCGCTACGCGTTACGTAAGGGAAAGCTGAGTGGTCCGGCAGATGGTTGGGACTCTAACAACGAAAGGGTTTACAGCGCAGAGTATTTGGATGGGCGTAAGGTCTCTGAAAAATTTAGTGGAAATAGCAATGTGGAAGAATTCCTCAAGCTAACAAAAAATGAATTAAGGGCGTTAAAATATCATCCGGCACCACCGATTTGGGAGGACGGAAACTGGTTGGGGACAACTTCTCAAGGATATGATGTTTTAGCTTATCTTTATGGCGGTTTGCAGGTGAATTTCAAAGCGGCCATCATTTTCCTGCCGATTGTCTACATGATGGGTATCGTGATTGGGATGTTGATGGGATATTTGGGTGGATTGTTTGATTTAATGGTGGATCGATTCATTGAGATTTTTTCCAACATGCCTTTTTTGTTCGTGGTAATTATTTTTTCCAGCATGGTTCCTGAAAAGTTCAAAGGGCTTCCGGTGATACTGACGATTTTAATCGTGTTCGGATGGATGGGTATTGCCGCGCTGATGCGCACCGCGGCATACCGTGATAAGGAGCGAGACTATATTGCAGCCGCGCGAGTCATGGGTGCGAGCACTCCAAGGATCATTTTCAAGCATCTAATGCCTAACACTATTGCGATTATTGTCACCTTAGTGCCATTCACCTTGTCATCTTTGGTTTCCTCGTTGACGGCCCTCGATTATCTTGGATTCGGATTGCCTGCAAAATACGCAACCTGGGGTCGATTATTGAATGACGGAATTTCAAATCTTTCCGCGCCGTGGTTGATATCCACAACTTTCTTCGCGCTTGTCGGCCTGCTTGTTCTCATCACATTTATCGGTGAGGCGATTCGTGAAGCGTTTGATCCGAAAAAATATACTTACTACCGTTGATGCGAATCATTTTACAGATATTGGGATGTGGTGTTGCCTTGCTTGGGCTTTCTGCCTGCCGGAATGAGAAAGTTTCAATGACACGGACTTCCGATTTTGAGAATTTTATTCCCCGCTACAATGCCCACATCATCAAATGGCTGAATGAGAAAAAAGAGGCCAATCAGAAATTGATTTCCGAAACAGAGATAAAACTACAAGAAGCTGGTGAGGCTGGTCGCGAGTCGATTGAACGGAATCTTGCTAATTACAAACGTGAGCAGGAAAAGTGGGATTTTCGTCTTGGATTGGGAGATTATTTTAGATTCGGAAATCTGACGGAAATACCGAGTGATCTAGTTTGGGAAGATGGAATGGAGCATGAGGAAATCGGAGATCCGCGCGCGAAGAAGGGCGGTACATTTAATCAGTTCATGCCGTCATTTCCTCCAACCATTCGTCCGTTCGGGGATAACTCTAACAATGGATTTCGAGGGAGTTTGTATGATGAGATCGAAATGCCGTTGGTGGGCTTGCATCCAAAATCCATGGAGCTAATTCCCGGCATCGCCAAGCAGTGGGCGGTTTCCAAAGATGGCCGCACCGTTTATTTTAAAATACATGAGCAAGCTAGGTATTCGGATGGGGTAGGCTTGAAAGCGAAGGATTTTATCTTCGGTGCGTATGTGCGCATTTCTGACGATATTGTGAATCCCTTCGCGAAGCAATATTATCGGGAGACCTTTGCTAATATGGTTGTGTATGATGATTACACGCTATCGATTTCGCTGCCGGAAGCGCGTGTTTATGCCCCTGCGACTGCGGGTTTGATGCCTGCCTCAGCCCCGCATTTTTATCAGAATTACGGTCCAGATTATTCGGAACGTTATCAGTGGAAGTTTCCTCCGACAACCGGCGCTTATGAAGTGTTGGATAAGGATATCGTCAAAGGCGTTTCGGTAACCCAGACGCGCGTAAAAGACTGGTGGGCAAAAGATCATAAATACTACAAATACCGATACAATGTGGATCGCATTCGTCACTTGGTAGTCAGGGATGAATCTAAGGCGTTTGAATTATTTCGTGCGGGTGAACTCGACACGTTTTACATTACCCGTCCAAATTACTGGTATGAGAAATCGGAGATTGATGAAGTTTATAACGGCTTCATTGAACGCTATACGTTTTTTACTCAGTATCCCGCTCTTCCTAGGGGGTTCTACATCAATGTTAGCAAGCCGCTGTTGAATGATAGAGATATTCGTGTAGGGATTCAGCATTCGATGAACTGGCAGAAAGTGATCGATGTGATTTTTCGTGGGGATTATAAGAGACTCGACTCATTTAATCAGGGTTATCTTTTATACAGTGATCCCACAATCAAGGCACGTAATTATTCGATAACGGCTGCTCGTCAGGCCTTTGAAAAGGCAGGGTTTACGAAAACGGATCGTGACGGGATCTTGGAGCGTGAGGACGGAACTAAGCTTTCGATATCTGTGAGTTTTCGCGCAGACCCGATGGCTGAGAGGATGATGACGATTTTGAAGGAAGAAGCTAAGGCATGTGGATTTGATCTAAGACTTGATAGCAACGACTCGACGGTGGATTACAAAAAAGTCATGCAAAAGCAGCATGAGATGGCATTTACAGCATGGGTCATCACGCCTCCAACGCCGGATTATTTCCAGTATCTTCATTCGAGCGCTGCCCGAGATGAGCGCGGAAATATCAAGCCGCAAACCAACAACGTATTCACATGGGCTCGTGAGGATACGGATCTACTTTGCGAAAAAGCTCGCAACGCTCGCACTGAAGAAGAGCTCCAGGAGGCGACTCATAAGCTTCAGCGCATCGTCCATGATGAGGCGATTTTTGTGCCGGGCTACACGACAGATTTCATGAGGATTGGTTGCTGGCGGTGGTTAAGATGGCCGGACTCCGAACAAACACGATTTTGTGCGCCTGTGGTCTATGAGCCCTTTGAAGTGCACGTGCATTGGATCGATGAGGAAATCAAAGAGGAAACGATAAAGGCGAAACGAAACGGGAAATCCTTTCCTGAGGTGAATCGAATTTTTGATGATTACCGCATGTTGCCGAAAGCGGATGTAACAAGTGAGGCGACCAAAGAGGAGGTGGATGATGAGTGAAGAGAATTTGCTAGAAGTGGATCGGTTGATCACTTCGTTTGAGACGGATCGTGGTTTGTTGAGGGCTGTGGATCAGGTTTCTTTTAAAATCCCGTATGGTAAGACGGTTGGGCTTGTGGGTGAGTCGGGTTGTGGAAAGAGCGTGACGGCGATGTCGATTGTCGGTTTGTTGCCACAGCCATCTGGTAAGGTCTTGGGCGGTGAGATTCTTTTCAAAGGAGAGGATTTATTGCATTGCAGTGAAAAGCGTATGCGTGAGGTGCGTGGTGGTGAGATCGGTGTGATTTTCCAAGAGCCGATGGCTGCGTTGAATCCGGTGCATCGGATCGGGAAACAAGTCGCCGAGGTTTTTCGGATTCATAAAAAAATGAGCAAGAAAGACGCATGGGATGCGGCAACTGAAATGCTCGCGTTGTTGCGAATTCCGGCGCCTGAAAAGCGGATGATGGATTATCCGCATCATCTTTCCGGTGGGATGCGGCAGCGGGTAGTGATTGCTTTGGCATTAGCATGCAGGCCGTCTTTGGTAATTGCCGATGAACCGACGACGGCGCTGGACGTAACGGTGCAGGCGCAAATTTTGGATTTATTAAAAAATTTACAGAATGAGATCGGAATGTCGGTTTTGTTGATTACGCATGATCTCGGAGTGATTGCAGAGACCTGTGATGAAGTGGTTGTGATGTATGCGGGCCGAGTGGTGGAAAGTGCGCCTGTTGAAGAGCTTTTTGAAAATCCGCAACATGCATATACCAAAGCGCTTTTGCGTTCGATCCCGACGCTCGAAACTCCGCCTAAATCGCATTTGTATACCATTCCCGGAACGGTGGCTGGTTTGGGCGAGCACACGCATGGATGTCGTTTTTGTCAGCGCTTAGGAATCGATGCGACATCCAGTCGTGATCGTCCGCCGTTTAAAGAAGTGACGCCGGGCCATTGGATAGAAATTTGTAGAAACTGTTCAGAACTGTGAGTGAATCCGTAATGTTAAAAACCGAAGACCTACGGGTGCATTTCCCCGTAAGGAGTGGTCTGTTTTTGCGGCAATCTGGAGCTGTGAAAGCAGTCGACGGAGTGTCACTTGAACTTGGAGTTGGTGAAACGCTCGGCTTGGTTGGCGAATCGGGCTGCGGAAAATCGACACTTGGGAAAGCGCTGGTGCGTTTGCTGAATCCGACATCGGGTCGGATTCTTTTTGAGAATAAGGATATCACTCGTCTCAGCCAACGCCAGATCCGCCCGCTGCGTAGAGATTTCCAAATGATTTTTCAAGATCCTGCCGAGTCACTCGATGCACGGATGAATGTCCGTTCGATCATTGAAGAACCATTTGTGATTCACGGAATGGGGACACGTGAGGAGCGAAAAAAATGGGTGAACGAATTATTGGATACAGTAGGACTTTCGGCGAGCTCGGCTGAAAGGTATTCATTTGAGTTTTCGGGAGGACAAAGGCAACGCATTGGTATCGCGAGGGCTCTCGCGCTGAAACCGAAATGGTTGGTTTGTGATGAGCCGGTATCTGCGTTGGATGTTTCGGTGCAATCCCAGATTCTGAACTTGCTCGTTGATTTGCAGAAGGAGTTTCAACTTTCTTATCTATTCATCGCGCATGATCTTTCTGTGGTGAAGCATATCAGTGACCGCGTAGCGGTGATGTATCTCGGAAAAATCGTTGAACTTGCTGATTCTGAAACGATTTACCGCAATCCCAAGCATGCTTACACCAAGGCATTGCTTTCTGCTGTGCCGATTGCGGATCCAAAAGTGAAGCGTAACAAGATTTTGTTAGAAGGTGATGTGCCATCGCCTATCGATCCGCCAGTTGGAAGTGCCTTCGGTCACCGTATGAATCACCCGCGATATGATGAGACGGTCGGTATGGATCTCTCACTTCGGGAGATCGAGCCTGGCCATTGGGTTGCAGCGGATCCGTCGTGTCTGGATGAGGCGGATTGGAAGAAGATTTCTTGATCGGGTGAGTTACTTCACGTGGAGCTCATTGAGTTTCGCTGAAAGGGCCGTAGCCCATGTGTCATAGGCAGCAGGTGAAAGGTGGAGGAGGTCAGGGAAAATATCTTTGCTGAGGTTTCCTTCTTTATCGAGGAACTGATCGTTGATGTCTAATAAATGAACTCGTTTGCAATCGGTGAGGGCTTTGACTTGTTCGTTGATCTGCGAATTGATTTTACGCAGTGGATCGTCCTGGGTTGCACCACGCGGGAAGACCGACATGAGGATGATTTTGGTGGAAGGCCATTTCCATGCGAGATCGTCTAGGGTGCGCTTTATGCCGCTGACGGTTTCTTCTGCGGGGCATTGAGAATGGCCGGTGTTGTTGGTGCCGATGAGGATGACAGCGACTTCGGGGTTGATGCGTTGGATGTTGCCGTTTTGCAGGCGCCAGATGAGGTGTTCGGTGCGGTCGCCGGAGTAGCCCCAGTTGAGTGCTCCGAGCGGGGCGAAGTGTTTGTCCCATGCGGCCTTGCCCGTATCTTCCCAAGCTTGGGTGATGGAGTCTCCGAGGAAGACCACTTTGGCTTTCTGTGCTTCGGGTGTGTTCGCTTCTTTGTTTTTCTCATCCCAGCGTTGTTTCCACCATTTCTCTGACCAACGCTGGTCTGGAAAAGTGGAAGTGGTCACTTGGTATTGCTTGCGTAGTGAATCGTAGATGGCGTGCATATCCTTGAGGACGGATTCGTAATCTTTCTTAGCGGCCACGTTTTTCATTTCCTGCGGATCCTTTTCGAGATCGAACAACATCCATTCGTTAGTATCCGGGAAACGCATGAGTTTGTAGCGATCGTTGCGTACTCCATCGTGTGCCGCAACGCTGTGAGTGTATTCTCCAGAGTATTCGTAATAAATCGCACTTCTCCAATCGGTAGGTGTTTTACCTGCGGATTTCAAAATCGGCAGGAGGCTTTTTCCTTGGATGTCATCGGTTATTGGTGCTCCGGCAATTTCGAGAAACGTGGGTGCGTAATCGATATTTTGAATCATCGATTTACTGCGAACATTGGGTTGCACCACGCCTGGCCAACGGATGATGAAGGGCATGGAAAGAGATTGTTCGAACATCCAGCGCTTATCATACCAGCCGTGCTCGCCAAGGTAGAAGCCTTGGTCGGACGCGTAAATAACGATGGTGTTTTTGGATAGGCCGGACTCATCCAAGTATTGAAGCAAGCGGCCGACATTTTCATCTACGCCGCGAATGCAGCGTAGATAGTTTTTGATGTAGCGTTGGTATTTCCAGCGGGTGAGATCTTCGTCGCTCATGCCTTTTTTGAGTTGTTCGATTAAAGCTTGGTTTTCAGCGCCATACGCCTCATCGAAAGCTTTTTTCTGAGTGGGATTCATGCGACCGTATTCGCTATCGGGTAGTTGATTTAAGAAGCGAGGGTCAGTGGTATGGCCTGGCAATAACATGTCGTGACTCCAGTGAAAATTTTTGGCGATGGACATCTGCTGTTTCGCGACGGCTTCGATGCGATTTTTATAATCATCAAAAAGTGAATCTGGTTCAGGAAGATTGATATCGTCGAAGAGATTCATGTGGCGCTCAGCAGGTAGCCAATTTCTGTGAGGAGCTTTTTGTTGGGTCATGAGCACGAAAGGCTTGGTCTTATCTTTGCGGTTTTTCAGCCAATCGAGTGATTTATCGACAACGATATCGGTGACATAGCCTTCGAAGCGTTTTTTGGATCCATCCATCTGAATGAAATCGGGATTGTAGTAGCTGCCTTGGTCTGGAAGCACTTCCCAGTAATCGAATCCGGTCGGATTGGAAATGAGATGCCATTTGCCGATGACAGCTGTTTCATAACCTGCTTTTTGGAGCATTTTTGGAAAGGTGGTTTGGTTGCCATCGAACCGGCTGAAGTTGTTGTCCATGAAGCCGTTCATGTGGGAATGCTTGCCGGTAAGGATACTTGCGCGGGAAGGGCCGCAAATGGAGTTTCCACAGTAGGATCGCTCAAACAGCATGCCTTCTTTCGCGATTAGGTCGATGTTTGGGGTCGGAGATATTTGATCGAAACGATTCCCGTAGGCGGAAATGGCCTCCAATGCGTGGTCATCTGAGAAGATAAAAACGATGTTTGGACGTTCTTCTGCGATTAGGGCTGAGAGCGAGGTGAGGAGAACTGCGCTTAGCTTGGTGAGAAGTTTCATGACGATTTATAGGTTCGGGCGAGACGCTCGCTCGACAAGAAAAAAATCCACGTTAGTCTAAAGACATTCTTTCAAATAATTAGCCTGAACCATGTTTCTCAACGCATTCCATGATCTTTTAAAGCCGCAGTGGCTCAATGTGCTGATGCAGTTGAAAATGTCCGGTGGAATGGCAGTGAGTGATTTGACTAAGGAGCTCGGTGGCAGTTACATGACAGTAAAGCAACACTGCGAGGATCTCACGAAACATGGTTATTTGATTCGCATACGTGTTCCTCGGACGGAAATTGGCCGACCTGAAATATTTTATCGTTTAACGGATAAAGCCGAAGCCATGTTTCCCGCGATTCCGTCGAGTTTTTCGATACAGATGCTCGAACATGCGCGTGCCCTTTTTGGAGAAACCGCACCGGAAAAGTTGTTGTATCAATACTTCCAGGAACAAGAAATGTATTGGAAAACCCGCATTAGCCAAGGAATAACGCTGTTATATCGTGCAGGTCTGTTCGTGAAATTACGCAGTAAGGAAGGGCTTTTCATGCGTTGCATTTATGATGAAGCCACGGATAAGATTACGCTTCGTGAGTTCCATCATCCCCTGAGACAGATTTTTGAAAAATTTCCACGGGCGGTGGCCATGGAACAAAGGGCGATGGAAGAGGCGTTGGGTGTGAAAATATCCCGAGTGCCGGGTGATTTAGTGGTAGGTGAATCGCCATATGTGGATTTAATTTTGAGTTGATGATTTGGTATTTTAGATGGTTCAAAAAAAGATCGAATCAAAATACCGCCGAGCCAGTCGAAGTCCATGTAACCCGAACTTCATTCGATGAAAACCCGTATCATAACCGTCATTGTTGCGCTTATCTTGATTTCTTGCGAAAAGCGCGATCCTAAACTCGATTCTCAACTCAATCAACTCGAGAAGCAGGCGGCGGAGGCGATTGAGCGGCAAAGGCAGCTCGAGATGGAATTGGCTGAGCAAAAAATTCTCGCTGAGCGGGATGCTATAGAGCGAGAGCGCACAATGATTGAGCAAGAGCGGGTTGCGATGGAAGAGGCGAAAAATGCAGATAGTGCGGCAGCTTTAGCTGATCTGATGAGGCGGCAGGAGGAGCTGATGGAGCGAGATCGGAAAATTTCTGAAACTCAACGTGAGTTAATGGATCGTGAGCAGGAGCTTACGGGTCTGGAAGCAAAGCTGAGTGAGCGCGAGTTGGATTTGGCAGGCAGGGAGCCGCTCGAAGCTCTTCCGCCTATTGAGAAAAACTATGTGAGCGCGCCAACGGGAGATTATAATAATTTTTATGAGCCGCTTGCGGCTTATGGATCATGGTTCCAAACTACAGATTACGGCTATGTGTATCAGCCAGCGGTTGTGCGTGATGGCTCATGGCGTCCATATACACGCGGTCGATGGGCATTTACGAATCATGGATGGACGTGGGTTTCGAGTGAGCCTTTTGGATGGGCTTGTTATCATTATGGACGCTGGTCGCTACTCAGGAATATCGGCTGGGTATGGATTCCAGGTAATCAATGGGCACCGGCTTGGGTGACATGGCGTGAAAGTCCAGGTCATATCGGATGGGCTCCGCTCCCACCGGAAACTCTCGCGTGGAGCTCCAACTCATGGGACTCATCTGTAGATGTTAGATATGGAATTGATAGCGGATGGTTTTCATTTATTTCCTACAATAATTTCGGAAATGACATTTATAGGCACTGTTTGCCATATTCACAAAACATCGTTATTTATCAAACTACCACGACTGTTACTCACTATGTCATTCAAGACAGGCGTGTTTACTGCGGCGGGCCTCGTTACCGGAATGTATGTGATCGCATTGGTAGAAGATTTCCGATTCATCAGTTGCGTTTAGATCATAGCCCTGACTTCGGGCGTGGAGGACGAAGGTTGAATTCCCAATTTAGCGGTAACGAGCTGCAAGTTGTAGCACCTCGTATGGATGCGGATTGGAACCGCGCACTTCGTCCATCACGGATAAGTCGCGATCTTGGCGAGGTTGTGGTAGATCGATCCAAAGAATTGCCTGAAGATGTTCGCAAGCAATATCGTGATCGTAGGATTGAGGAGGATGAAAAGGCGCAACGCTGGGTAGCCAATACAGGTAGTCGCGATGCATTTGAAAATGACCGTAAAACCCGTCTCGAAAAAAACCGTGAGGAAGTTGTTAAAAGCGAATCTCTTAATCGTAATGCTCGCGAGCCACGTTCGGAATCAAACAAAAAGGTTGAGCGTCCTAATCCGCCTGTTGTCACCGATACTACGGATCTTCCGAGTGATAAGACTAAACGTCCACACACAAGAGATTCTAAAAGGCCAATTCCAGAGACACCAACTATCACTGATCCTGAGATACCTGTAACTCCGGACAAGAAGACAACAGGAACCCCATATCCCGAGAAACCCGTAGGTCCGGATAAGAAGACAACAGCAACCCCATATCCCGAGAAACCCGTAGGTCCGGATAAGAAGACAACAGGAAGCCCTTATCCCGAGAAACCCGTAGGTTCGGATAAGAAGACAACAGCAACCCCTTATCCCGAGAAGCCTGTAGCTCCGGATACAAAGACGCCAACGATTCCTAACGTGCCTGATACTAAGCTGGATGAAAATCATCAAGAAAAGTCAAAGCGGAGCGATTTGCCGCGTGGGGTTATCCCTACGCCTCCGGTTACCGATAATAATCTGGTTCCTAATCGTTTAGTTGAGCCTCCAGTAAGATCTGACCGTCCTCATATAGATGATACCTCCAAACGCCCTCAATCACCCTCGAATAAAGATACGAATCTACAGAGTGAAATAGATAAGAAGGCGGCAAGAGAGTTACTCCTACAACAAGAGCAACAGCAGGTAATTGCACGTCAGCAAGAGTTAGAAAATCGCAAGGCTCAGCAGAAGCAGGAGCAACTTGAGCAAGCTCAGCGTCAAATGCAAGAGAAGCAGGAAAAGTTAGATCAACAGTTAGATCAAACAGAGCGTGCTCGAGAACAGAAAGAGCAAACAGAGAAGTTGCGCGAACAACAAGAGAAGCAGGAACTCGCTAACAAGGAACAACAAGAGAGGTTGCGTGCTCAGCAAGAGCAGAGAGATCAGGCACGTGAGCAACAGAACCAATTGCGTGAACAACAAGCGCAGCAAGAGCTGGCTCGTAAGCAGCAGGAAGAGACGCAGGGCCGCTTAAAACAACAACAAGAGCAGCAAGAAAAAATGCGTGCCCAGCAAGAACAACAAGAGCGTGCTCGTCAGCAGCAAGCGGAAGCGCAAAGCCGGATGCAGGAGCAGCAAGAAAAAATGCGCGCGCAACAGGAGCAGCAAGAGCGCGCACGCCAGCAGCAAGAACAGCAGGAAAAACAACGCGCGCAACAAGAGCAGCAGGAAAGAATGCGTGCACAGCAAGAACAGCAGGAGCGCGCACGTCAGCAGCAAGAGCAGCAGGAAAGACAACGCGCCCAACAGGAGCAACAACGTGCACAGCAGGAACAACAGGAGCGTGCGCGTCAGCAACAGGAGGAAAATCAACGTCGTAAGTAACCGATGAAGTAAACGGAACGTTTTTCCTTAACCTAGGCTTTTGGGAAACGTTCTATGTTCGCTCAGGAAATCTTTCTTTCCAAGTAATCAGTGAAGCTTCGATTTCACTGGATTTACGGCTTGGGCTGAGTTCCCAGATGAGAGGGCAATCAGCGGGGAAATGAGAAAGAATGGATGGGTAGTTAAGAGTTCCTGTGAAAGGCGTGCGATGATCGCGCGCGGGCCACTCAACATCATGCACATGTCCACCGATGAGATAAGGCGAGATGGAGTTCAGCCATTCTTGATGATCGAGTAGACCAAGATTGTGTTTGAGTTGCACATGTCCAAAATCGTGCCAGTAGCCGATCCACGGATTGTCTTTGAAATGATCCTGGAGTTTCAACATTTCACGTTCGTTGGGCATATCTTCAAACCGCGAGCGCGATTCAACTGCTAGCTTGATCTGGTATTCTGCCGCTTTTGGGGCGAGTTGCTCGAGCGCTTCGATAGCGCGTTGGTAGTAGAGCGCGGAGAGCTTTTCACGCTTCTTGATAAAATTGATTTTTTGTTTGATGAAGTCTGGATCGTGTTGCCTGCCTTCAGTGACGAGTTTGGTGAGTGGGACGGTGAATTTTTTCGGATTCAGAGGAGTCGATCCCATATGAAGCACCAAATAACCCGCATTGAACTCGGCAGCGAGTTCGAGAGTTTTAAGAGTCATATCCATGGCTCTTTTCCGCTCAAAGGGACGGTGCGAGGTGTATTCGTAAGCGTCTGGCGCATCGATCATGACTTCGACAGGCGAGGGGAAAAAATTATGGACGCCAGAGCAGGTGAATTTTCCAGCGCGGTAGGCTTTTAGGATACCGGGGAGCTTGGCAATTGTCATGCCGTGAGAGAGCTCTATGTTAGAAAAGCCTAGTTCGATAATTTCATCGATCATGCTCTCGCCATCAATATGGCGGGAGTTATTCCAACATGTGGAGAAAGCGAGCATTGCAAAAAAATGAGTCTCAGAGGCGACTATGCTTAAATTGTGATACTGTGGCGCGCCCAGAAAGCGCGAAGGCTATCGACACTGCCTTTGAAAACATTACGTTCCATGGGATGAGCGAGATCGCCGAAAAAGCGAGGGCTTTTCCATGCGGGAGTGTTGTAATGTTTGGCTTGGGAGGCTCCATTTTGCCAGACGACTCCGCCGTATTGCCACATCG
>JANOKJ010000147.1:0-31229 GCA_031419275.1 Akkermansiaceae bacterium
GGCTTCACTCCTGCGGAACTTGGGAAAGTCTTCACCGATTGGAACAACGGCGACCTTGAAAGCTACCTGATCCAGATCACCGCGAAAATTTTCGAACAAACCGATCCTGAAACCGGTGCTGCATTGGTTGATAAGATTCTCGATACTGCCGGACAAAAAGGCACAGGCAAATGGACTTTGATCAACGCCGTTGAAAACGCGGTCGTGATCTCCACCATCAACGCCGCTGTCGAAGCCCGCATTCTTTCTTCCATGAAAGACAAACGCGTCGCCGCCAGTGCATTCCTAAAAGGACCTGAAGCGATCATTTCCACCGAGAAAGCCGAGCTCGTCAAAAAAGTTCACGATGCCTTGTTCGCATCGAAAATCATTTCCTACGCACAAGGCCTCGATCTCATCGCTGCGATGGGTGTTGAAAAAGGCTGGGGACTCGACCTCAGCAAGATCGCTGCGATCTGGCGTGGCGGTTGCATCATCCGTGCGCGTTTCCTCAACGACATCACCGATGCCTATCGCAAAGATCCTAAGCTCACCAACCTGATGCTTGCTCCGTTCTTCACCAAACTCCTCAACGAGTTCCAACAAAACTGGCGCGAAGTCGTTTCCATCGCAACGCTTGCTGGTATCCCTGTTCCTGCGTTCAGCGCATCGCTCGGATACTACGACAGCTACCGCAGCGCAGTGCTTCCAGCGAACCTACTGCAAGCCCAGCGCGACTTCTTCGGCGCACACACCTACGAGCGCACCGACAAGCCACGCGGCGAAATGTTCCACACCGATTGGCCAGAGGTCATTGGGTAATCGATGAAAATTCACTAAAGCGGCTGGGAGTAATCCTAGCCGCTTTTTTTATTAGTCGAGATCCACGACATCGATCTGATCACCTGATTTCTTCAGTGTGATTTTAAATGGTTCTCCTAGATGTTTCACTTTTTCAAGTGACTCTGGAACGCGAACGAAACGGTTGTGGTAGGTTGTACATGTCCATTTATTGAAAGCAATAACCGACATGTCCTTCTGCACTTTGAAATCCAGACGAACGAGACCTTCTGAAGAAGTAGATTCCCTCAATCGCCATTCGCTGGGAATAAAATCGAACTCCAATGATGTTTCATCTGAATTCTTAAGTTCATCAGACTTAGCCTCAATTTTATAGGCGAGTTTCTCAGCAGAATCAGGGCCAAGTAGAAAACCGCACGAAGTCATAAAGAGCGCCAATATGAGTGCGTAAAGAAATTTCAAAGTGTAATTCATGCTTACTCTCAAACCTCTCTAACCTCATAAGTTTCCTCGGGCTCTTCTTCGATGATCCCGAGATCAACGAGGAAACGATCTGCGGTGTTGATGGTCAGTTCGAAATTCGAGTGGCTGACGTTGAAATTGAAGAAGCTGTGTTCCGCTCCATTAAAGTCGATCAACTGGCAGCGGTTGCCGCGCCATCTCATGCGGCGGCAGAAGGTGGCGATTTCTGAAAATGGCGTAACCCGATCGGATGTGCCATGGAAAAACATCATCGGAGGTAGTTTTCTGCGGACGAGACGGGTCGGGCTCAGCTTGGTGCTGATTTTTACGGAAGGAAAACGCTCGGAGAGCTGGCCCTTGGCTGTGGTGTTAACCAAGGCGCTGAAGAGAATCAGCGCTTTCGGACGAAACGGCGGAGCTAAATCCTTGTCCTTTCTCATCCCTAATAGAAGTGAGAGATACGCACCTCCAGCGGCTCCACTGTAAACCATTTTGGTCAGATCAATTCCTAGTTCACCTGCAGTCGCGTTGAGCCAGTTCAGGGCGAAAAATGAATCATCAATCGCATCAAGCGGAGTCGACTGATGTTTTGAGCTGATCCTATACTCGAAGCAAATTGCCACCATGCCGCGCGAGGTGAAGTGATGAGCGTGAGGCACGAACTGCGGGACCATGGAGACATCCCAGAAGCCACCGTGGAAAAACAGGATGGCTGGACGCGGAGCGGATGCCGGGGTCTCAGGAAAAAACACATGAGCTATGAGATCGAATCCATTGTGGTTCACATAAACGTAAGTGGTCGCGGATTTGAGGAGCTCTTTATCCCGTGATTCGCCGATCGGAGCGATCTTCTGTAATGGTTGACTCATGATTCGTTAAGGCGTTCCCCGGAGGTTTTCAAAACGCATGGATTTGTTTGTTGTGATTTCACGCGGTTTGTCCAATCGTTTTGTTTATGAAAGGTCTAATTCTGAGTTTTATTTTGATTTTCCCCAGTATTTCGATGGCTGACGAAGCGCTGCGAACCAATCTGGAGAAAACTTATACTGTCTGGCGCGATTCACTGGTCAAAAAAGATATCCGTATTTGGCAGCAAGTGACAGCGGAACATCGTCAGGTGGAAGTTAAAAACCGGATCATTTCCGAGAAGCTTCCTTTTCCAGCTTCTGTTTTCAATTTGCCTGCACCGCCGCCGCTATTGAGCGGGTTGAAGTTTCTATCAGTCAGTCAAAAAGGATCTACCGCCAAAGCTGCTTATTTTGGTAAAATTGATTTCGGTGTGGGTGGTGAGCCAACCGAAAATCTATTCGTGCTTTCATTCGTTCAGAGCGGAGATCGTTTTCTGTATGACAAGGCGGACTTTGTAAATCTAACAGCTTTGCCTGAGGTGCGTAAGGAATTGGCGGCAGGTGATATCACTTATCTGAAAGGTGTTCCTGAAGCGCAGCCGTCGGGCACAGTTCCCGCCACGCCTGCAGCAGTGCAGCCAGTCACGACGATTGCGAAAGTTTATGTGTTCTGCCCAGGTAGAGAAGTTGAGGTCATGGTGAACAATGTGAGCCGGCATAAAATCATCAATGGCAAAGAAGCTGAAACAGTGATTGGTGGTGCGCGTGGTGGCTTGAATGAAGTCCAGTATGCGATCCGAAAACTTGACGAGGGAACAGGCAAAGAGGCGCTGACGATCCGTGTGTATTTGCTTTCTGAAGTGGCGGGCGTAAAACCGATCAAAGCGTTCGAATATCAAATTAATGAAAATGGAACTCCTGTGCCTCATGGTTCCGCTAATTTCGACCTCGACAAGGAATTGCTCACCAAACTCAAAGGGAAGTAGCTTTCGCTATGGATTTTTCAAAATGGCAGAACATGGATCCAAACCTCCTAGTCGGATTGGTTAATACTGAGCTGCGAAATCACTCGGAATCCCTCGAGGATTTGGTGAAAACTCATGATATATCTGAGAAGGACTTGATCGAGAAATTGCGGGCGGCGGGGTATGATTACCGAGAAGAACAGAAGCAGTTTCGGTGATTTTTCGGGCTAAATTTACCACCGAGGAACAGAGGAAGATGGAGGACACTGAGAAGAAGTGGGTCATTTTTTATCAGAATCAGCTCCCTGCCTCCTTTCTTTCTCCCCCCTCATTTTTTAAAAAAAGCCTGAACTTTTCTTAGGCTTTGTAAGCGTTCTCGGCCCATTTTCAGGTTTTGATTTTGGGTGCTTGCGCCCGTGCGGGGGATACTTTAGAAATCCGTAGTAATTATGGCAGCAGGATACACCGAAGACGACATCAAGAGTTTGGACTGGCGCGAACACATTCGCCTTCGCCCCGGAATGTATATTGGAAAACTGGGTGACGGATCAGCCCCGGAGGATGGGATCTATATTTTGCTCAAAGAAGCCGTGGATAACTCGATCGATGAACACATCATGGGTCACGGCAAGGAAGTGAAGATCGAGATCGACGACGAAGGTCGGGTCGAGGTGCGAGATTTCGGGCGGGGGATTCCTCTCGGGAAACTTTTCGACTGCGCAGCACAGATCAACACCGGTGCGAAGTATGACAGCGAGGCGTTTAAAAAATCGGTCGGCTTGAACGGGGTGGGTATTAAGGCGGTGAATGCCTTATCATCGTTTTTTGAAATCCAATCATGGCGCGATGGCGAAACCAAAGCTCTTGAGTTTTCTAAAGGCCAACTGACTGTGGATATGAAAAAACCTCGCAAGGATAACGAGGTAAACGGAACACGTTTGGCGTTTGAAATCGACCGCTCGATTTTCCCTGCGAAAACCCGTTTTCGCGATCCATTTGTGGAAAAGATGTGTCGGTATTATTCATACCTCAATCCATCGCTCACGATCATTTTCAACGATAAGAAATTTCGATCCAAAGATGGTTTATTAGATTTGCTGCGTGAGGAAATGGAAACGGAGGCGCTCTATCCGCCTATCCATCTCATCGGTAAAGATATCGAAATCGCCTTCACGCATTGTGCGGAGAGCACTGAGGATTATTACACCTTCGTCAACGGCCAGAACACTTCGCAGGGCGGAACGCATTTAGCTGCTTTCCGTGAAGCCTTGGTGCAGGTGATCCGTGGATTTTACAAAAAACAATACGATCCATCCGACATCCGCGCAGGCATCGAAGCTGCGATTTGCGTGCGCATCATCGAGCCGGTATTTGAATCGCAAACCAAAACGAAATTAGGCTCTTCTACCATCGCTCCCGAGGGTGAGTCGCTGAGAACCTTTATCTTAAATTTCCTTAAATCATCTTTGGATAACTATCTCCACAAGCACCCGCAAGTGGCCGAAGCAATCCAGAAGCGCATCCTCGCCGCAGAGCGTGAGCGTAAGGATTTGAAAGGGATTCAGAAAATCGCTCGCGAGCGCGCACGTCAGGCAAAAGTGCATAACAAGAAACTCCGAGATTGCCGAGTTCGTTTTGATTCCAAGCACAAGCGCCGGGAAGAAAGCACCTTGTTCATTACCGAGGGCGACTCCGCATCGGGATCCATCACCAAGAGTCGCGATGTGGAAACGCAGGCGGTCTTCTCACTCCGTGGAAAACCGCTAAACACCTACGGCCTACCACGTAAGATCGTTTACGAAAACGAAGAGTTCGCCTTGTTGCAGGCGGCGTTGAATATCGAGGATGGAATCGAAGCGCTGCGTTACAACAAAGTCGTCATCGCCACCGATGCCGATGTCGATGGTATGCACATCCGCTTGTTGTTGCTAACGTTCTTCCTGCAGTTTTTCCCCGAGATGATTCGTGATGGTCATCTTTTCATTTTGCAAACGCCGCTGTTCCGCGTGCGGAGCAAAAAGGAAACGATCTATTGTTACGATGAAGAGTCGCGCGTGAAAGCTATCGCGAAGCTCGGTAAAACTGCAGAGATCACCCGTTTCAAAGGTCTCGGAGAAATTTCACCCGACGAGTTCAAATTCATGATCGGTCCCGACATGCGTTTGGATCCCGTGGAATACGAAGAAGGCAAAGGCGTGAAAGAGCTATTGGCATTTTACATGGGTAAAAACACCCCGAGCCGTCAGGATTACATTATCGAGAACTTGCGTGAGGATGTGGATCGGCAGGTGGCATGAGGAATCTACGCGAATGGGGACAACCATTCTAGGTGTCATATCAGCCGCATTCGGTGAAATGTTTTCACTCTCCGTTCGGTATTGTTCTGACTATGAAAAAACTCCTCGCTCTTGGGTTCGCTGCTATTCTGAGTTCTTGTGCCACGCTTGCGCCTCCCGCGCCCAAAGGTTCGGTGGATCATGTGGTGCTATTGTGGCAGAAAAAACCCGGCGATCTCAAGGATCGTAAACAGATTACTGACTCCATTGAGCGCTTGAGAGTGATCGAGGGTATAACGATTCTGGACCACGGCACTGCCTTGGCCAGTGAGCGACCTGTGGTCGATGATTCATTCGACATTGGGATAGTGATCCGCTTCAAAGATGTTGATGCCTTACATGCCTACGAAACCGATCCACGTCACGTGAAGGAAGTTAAGGGTGTTTTGCTTCCTTTGACGAAAAAAATCCAAGTCTATGACATCATACGTTGATGCGATAACCGCAGGCTCGACATGGTTGTAATGTCGACTGAGCACTTTCTCAGTTTTTTTACGGTGTCTTCACCCCGAGTCTCAGGAAACGGGATGTGGCATTTTCCATGGGGATGATATCGCGAAAGGTAACGGTTTCGGTGCCGTCGCCATTGTCGATAGCTGCGCCATGTTGAACTGGCTCAGGAAGCCAAGATCCTATAGCTAGGTCTCCGCTAGCTTCGACCACGTAAGTGACATCACTTGCGCCGCTGCGGCGACGAAAGGTTAGTGAAAGATAATTGCTGCCATTCATCACGGTGATGGTTTGGGACGGTTGCTGAGGTTGGGAGGCGCTGAGAGGATTGGTGCCAAGGCCGTATTCTAACAGATTTACGAGTCCGTCCTGATCGTCATCGTTGTTGTCTGGCGCGTTGAAATTTCCGAGCGTGTCATTTTTCCACTGCTGGAAGAGAGACCAGGTAGTGGCACTCACGGCGTCAGTCGGCAGGGAGTCGCTGCCGTCGGAGAAGAGTGAGCGCACGCGCAGCCATGTGGTGCTGGATGCGGCGAGTCCGCCCGTAGTCTGCGGGCTGGCAGTGGGAGTGGCGACAAGGCTCCAGCCGTTCAGGCCGTCCGCGCTTTGCTCCACGCGATAGCTGGCTGCAGTCGGTTCCGCCGTCCATGCGAGTGAGAGTGCGGAACTCGACACCGCGCCTGCATTTGGCACCGTCGGTGGACGCCAGCTCACTTCGTCACGTGTGATAATGCTGGCGTCGTTCATAAACGTGACCGCGCTGCCATCCAGTGCGCCATTGCTGACGATGGAGAGATATTTGTGCGAAGCTGTGTCGTTACCGGGGATGCCGTCGTCGTCAGTATCGGCCGTCGCGGGGTTGTTGTCATCGTCGTCATGCGAATCGAAGTCGTTCCATGGAATCACGAACGACAGGCGTGCGAAAGCAGCAGGAATGCGGGCGAGATAGATATTATTGCTGAAGGTGTGGTTGCGCGCTGCCGAGTCATGGGTTCCTGCACCAGCTTGAGGTATGCAATAGACCTTCGGATGCTTGCGATAAACTTTGTTCGCATCCCAGCCTAGCACCCAGTCGTCGTCATAAAAATTATGCCCGAAGCAATCCACTCGGTCATCACCGGGGTAGTAGTAGTCGCTTGCTGAGGAGGAACCAAAGGCCCCGTCGTAGAGATGCTCGCTCGATGCAGATTCATAGACCCAAATGAGGTTGTGGATGTCGTGACCGAGCGGCGCGGACAGTGTGAGCCTGTCGCGGATGTGATTCCATAGGCCTAGATATTCCGTGCGCGTGCGATGACCCCACCAGAACCACGGGCCATTCATTTCACTAAGCGGGCGGAAGAGAATCGGTGCTCCGCCAGTCGCCGCGCTGTGGCGTTTGATTTCCGCTGCCACGGAATCAATCCAACCATCCATGACAGAACGCGCGACTTGGTTACTCGCGCTCGCGCCCGGCGGCTGAATGAGTGGCGTGGCGTTCAGCGCTGTGGCGTAGGTGGAATCGAGTAATCCAGTGATGTTTACTGCGACCTGATCGCCCTCTTTGCCGTTGATGTTCTGGTAGTTCATGAGGTGTGAGCGCCATGGGTTCGGCATTGCCCATTTCAGTAGCGGTACACCGCCGGCCAATGTGTGCGCGATGGCGAGGTCGGTGCTCGCGGTGATTTGCAGCGGTACGTTCACACCCTCGATTGTTAGGCTCATGATGGCTGGGAGACGCCCGCCATTTTGCGCGAGACCGAGCGGCGTCCAGTAGGCGTTATAGTCCGTGACGTTGTCCCGGATATGCTGCCCGCTCCATGTTTCGCCGCGTGAGGGCGCGAGCGCGAGCGCGCGGAGCAGCGAGCGCGTGAGGAATGTCGCGCTGCCGTCGCTGTGTTTGCCGGGAAAGGAATTCGCGTCCGTCGGGACGGTTGCCGCGTGGTATTCCTGGAGGTTCGTGAAGCCGTCGCCGTCGCTGTCGGTCGCCGCATCGCTCGCGTTGCGCGGATTCAACACAGATGGAAATCGCTTCTCCCAATCGTCCGGGATGCCGTCGACGTCGCTGTCACTGACGTCGGAGAATGGCAGCGTCGTCTGCGTGTGGTTTGAGGATTCCTCGGAGTTCCAGAGACCATCGCCATCGTCGTCGAGTTCCATCTCGAAGTCATCAAGGTCATAGCTTGGGAACCACGTCACTGGTGGCGGATACATAGTCCCGCGGTGGAGTTGCTCACATTCAAACTCCACTGTCGCGGCCGAGAGAGAGATGATCCATTGCAGCTTTGCCGTGCCCGTCATCTCTACCCAGCCATCCGCTGCCGTGAGGATACACTCGGCGAGGAGCAGCGGGGTCTGCGGGGACGAATTGTCGCGCCAGCGCAACAGGCAGCGGATGCTCGCCTCCTGCGCCGATGGATCCAGTCGCACCCAGATGCGCGTCGTGTAAGTGCGCCCGTTGCCGTTCGCGATGAGCGCGTCCCGGAAATTGTTTGATGCGAAGCTCCCTTGTTGCGGCCCGTCCTGCACGTGGTCGCGTCCGCTCACGCGCACGAACTGTGTGCCGAGGAGTCCGCCCGTGCGCACGCCCGCCACCGGCGTAAGCGTCACTGTTGGCGGCGTATACGTTACCGGTGGCGGCGATGACGCACTGCCCGGCACCGTGTCCTTTGTTGTCCATTCGGTCGCGCTGTTGATGCCGCTTTCAAAATCCCCGCTGGCGCACGGCCCAGCATGAACTGTGGCAGTGACGAGCGTTACCATGATACATGGAAGAATGACATGCGTTTTCATGTCATGACTTTGCGCCTGATGGAAAAATCTGACAATACACCTACAGGAGTATTGCTGCGGAGGTATTAGGCGGTCTAGTGTGCTTATTGTGAAACGTTTTATTCATTCGCCGTGGTTGGTTGCGCTGGCTGTGCTGGCGCTGGCTGTGCTGCCGGTATTGGCCGCGCTTGCATCGCACCGTGAGCAGGTGAGGCAAGCGGAGTCGTTGTTATTTGAGCGGAGTGCGGATTTGGTCGCGGCGCAATTGCGGTTGATAACGTCACGGCAGACGAGTTGGCAAAATGGATTGCGGATGCGAATATCTAACCGACCGGATGATCCAGAGAAAATTTTAGATGAGGTGTTTTCACCAGACTCATGGATGACATTGCCTGAGACTTGTCGAGCTCTTGGTTACGGTTCATTGGAAGAGGATCGAGTCATGCTGCGTTGGCAAAGGGCGCGCATGGGTGGGGAGATTGCGGTAACGGGTGAAGACCTGTTAGGCATAGAAGAAACGGCGGCCTTGCTGCGCACTGCGATGGCGAGACCCGCGCAAACGGCTTCGTTCCAGAGTGGATCGATTTATCTTATTGCGATGACTGTTGCGAAGTCATCTCCACGCAACCCGCGTGGCTGGTTGGTGACATCATTGGATCTTGGTGCGATGTGTGCGGATCCGCAGCTTCGGATTGTCACGACCGATCATACACTGACCGCCCGTCCGTTTGATGGGAAGTTGCGTCCTGGTGAGAGAGTGGAAGAAATCGGCGAGGGTGAGGTGCGTTGGCAGGTTGCATTAGGTAAGGGTTCTGGTTTTGATGCGCTTTTCCCTCATCTTTCGGAATATGCCATTGCGTTCACTGGGGGAGGTTGCGCGCTTTTGTTAGCATTGCTTGCGGGGTTCGCTACACGGGCAGCGGGTTTGCGTTCTGCGCTCGTGGCGGAACAGGATCTGGTGCAAATGAAGGATCATCTGTTGCATTCCGTGTCGCATGAGTTTCGTACTCCGCTGAGTGTCATACTTTCCAGCACCGAGCTGCTTGAGGCATACAGTGACCGACTTTCGCCCGAACGTCGGGCCGAGGCATTGGTTCAAATCCGTGATTCCACCAAGCGCATGGATGACATGGTTGGCCAAGTTTTACTGTTAAGCCGCATTGAAGCTAGGCGTATGCCAGTGGTATCAAAGCCGCTTGATTTATGCGCATTCACACATGAGTTGGTGCGGGAGACCGAAATCGCGACGCACTCGCGCTGTCCGATCCAACTTACGGTGCCAGAAACGCTCGACGCCACACTTGACTCCGGCCTGCTGCGTACCGTGCTCGGAAACTTGCTCTCCAACGCTGTGAAATTTTCGCCTGAGGGGAAAACTGTCGATTTTATAGTTGAGCACGACTCATGTTTGCGTTTCACGATCCGTGATCATGGATATGGGATCTCAACTGGTGATCTTTCTCAGGTGGGCGAACCATTTTTTCGAGCATCATCTACCGGGGAAGTTCCGGGAACAGGACTCGGACTAGCCATAGCCAGAAAATGCGCGGATCTTCTCGGCGGTAAACTTCTTATTGAAAGCGACTCCACCGGAACTACCACTACTCTAACCATTTAATGCCAGTCCTCTTAGTCATTGAAGATCATGCCCCGCTGAGACGGAATCTTGAGGATATGTTGATTCTTGAAGGTTACCAAGTTTTCACGGCTGCGGATGGGCTTAGCGGGCTTAGTCTCGCGCGTGACAAGCGACCTGATTTGGTGATTTGTGACATCATGCTTCCAGGTTTGAACGGTATGGAAATTCTCGCTGCCATCCGATCCGAGCCAGCCACTGCGGCTCTGCCATTTATATTTTTAACGGCAAAGGGAGATGCTCTCGATATCCGGGCCGGTATGTCTCGGGGTGCTGACGACTACCTGCCGAAGCCGGTCTCCCGTATGGATCTGTTGGATGCTATTCGTAGTCGCCTGCAACGTGCCCAGCAGCAGTGTAACTTCTCTCCGTGTTTTGATTCGTCCTTGCCGCTAGAAGATCTGGGTTTATCTCCGCGCGAAGCTGAAGTGTTACTCTGGATTGCGCAGGGCAAGGGGAATCAGGACATCGCCTCCATCATCGGTTGCCGTCCGGCAACGGTGAAAAAGCACACGATTCACATTTTTGAGAAACTCGGGGTTGAAGGTCGGCCAGCAGCTATACTATGCGCGCTCGAGATGCTCGCCAAACCGAGCCAGTCATAGGGTTACTATTACTTATCCATCATGATGCGCTAAGGCTTGTGCTTTACATGAGATGTATTCAATTGAGGATGGGTGCCTTGAAAAATCCTTCGCTCATTCTCAAATTCCGCATCTCGATGTTGTTATTCATCATCGGCTTGGTGCTCTCTGGTGTGACGGCATTTCCACTTTTACTTGAGCTCAGGATTCTTACCCGATGGATGAGTGATATAGGACCTAGTGGTTTGGTTCTATGGTTAACAACTATTCGTGATGGGCTTGAAGCCACTTACGCCAGTTATCCTTGGATCGCCTATGGGACAGATTGGCTTGCTTTCGGTCACTTGGTGATTGCGCTGTTTTTCATTCATCCGTTGATTCATCCACGTTTCAGTCGACCGAATATCATTGTTGGAATGGTTGCTTGTATTGCCATTTTCCCGATCGCCATGATCTGTGGTTCACTACGCGAGATTCCATTTTACTGGAGGCTGATTGATTGCTCCTTCGGTTTGATCGGACTGATCCCGTTGATCTATTGCTTGCGTCTTCTTAGGAAGATGGAAGCGGAGACGGAATGATTCGATTAAGTCTATGGTGTTCAACTTGACGGCAGTTAAATGGCCCGGTGCAAGACACAGAGGCTAAGACTTTATATGATGGATGGATGACTGATTTAGTGCATTAATCGTCTCACCACTTTGATTCACGAAACAGTAGGAACTCCTCAAACAATGATTGAGGAATTCTTTGGCTGTTGAAATTGAGTCGGGTAGATTTTTTCCATTTGCAAGATTTGCCGCAATTGCAGCAGCTAGCGTGCAGCCGGTGCCGTGGGAGGCTTTTACGTTAAGACGTGGCGAGGTAAAACGATGTTCGGTTGCGCCATCGTAGAGAAGATCAGTGCATTCAGCTGAATCCAAATGACCGCCTTTAAGTAAGACTGCACATCCGAATGTTTCTGATAGAAGTTTTGCGGCTTGGCTCATTTCATCGATGGATGAAATGGTCTTTCCGAGTAGGGTTTCGGCTTCGGGAAGGTTGGGTGTGATGAGGTATGCGAGAGGGAGGAGTTTTTCGCGGTAGGCGGCAATGGCATCTAGTTCGATCAAGCTGGCACCGGTTGAGGCGATCATCACGGGATCGATCACGAGCTTGATGTGTGGATGATTTTTGAAAATAGCAGCGACGGTTTCGACGTGTTTGGCGGAACCGAGCATTCCAGTTTTGACGACTTCTAGAGGAAACGATTCAAGCATGAGGAGGATCTGGTCCTGTAGCATGGAAGAATCCACGGGATCGACCCTGCGGACGATGTTGGCGGTTTCAGAAACGATGCAAGTGACGGCAGTCAGGCCGTGCAGGCCGAAGTGTTGGAAGGTTTTCAGATCGGCCTGCAAGCCGGCACCGGCTGAACAATCCGATCCAGCGATCGTCAGGATCGCTCGAACGGCTTTCATGGATGGTTCAATTTGATTCATTGCTTCTTGATTCTTTGCCTCCGGCTTCCAATGGTTTCCACATGCAAGATGACATCAAGGAATTTCAACAGCTTCGTGTGAAGGTGGATGATGTTATTTACATGCCGAGTTTGGATGCGCCGTCTAATAAGCCACATCCTTTCGTTTATTTCATTTCAATTTTCAATGATTCTGCACTGCCGATCACCATACGTGCCAGAAAGTGGGTGGTGATTGAAGATGGCGGTGAAACGACTGTGGTGGAAGGCGATGGGGTGGTGGGTCAGCAGCCTGTGATCAAACCGGGCGAGCATTTTTCTTATAATAGCTATCACGTGATTGGCAGGAGCGCATTGGTCAACGGGGCGTTCTTTGCGGAGATGGCGAGTGGAGAGTTAATTTTCTCTAGAATTCCGGAGTTCAGGTTGGAGATCCCGAAGTTGGCGTAATCCATTCACAACTGATCGATATCGCCTTGGATTTTCATTTGCTCTAGGAATGAACTGCGATCTTCCAAGGAATCCCATACGGCGCGGGTTACATACAAGGGGGCTTCCGCACGAGCGGCGATGGCCAAGCAATCCGAGGGGCGTGCATCGAGCTCGATGATTTTCTTTTCCATGATCTCGTTTTCTGCAGTGAGGGTCAGGCGAGCGTAGAAGACATCGCCCTCGACTGCATGGATCACGACTCGGGAGACTTGAGCACCGAAGGCCTGGAGGGTGAGCATATAGAGATCGTGGGTGAGGGGGCGTGGGGCCTTCTGTCCGGTCATCACGGTATTGATCGAAAGGCCGACCGCAGGATCGATGTAAAACAAGATTACTTTCGATCCATCGCCAAGAAAAACGGCGCAACCTGCCTGAGTAGGGAGTAGGGCAATGAGTTCGACGCGGACGAGATTTGGCATGGTGGGGGAAGATTGTCTGGATTTATTGACGATTGACGATTGTTGATTTTGGATTTTTGAATGAAGAAAAAGAAGGATGAAGAGTGATCAGTGATCTGCTGTGTGTACGGTTAGGCCAGTAGTTCGACAAAGTGTTTATGAACTTCGTGGTTAGGGACGATGCCGGAGAATCTTTCCGCTTGTGGGCCGATGGCGGAGATCATGGTGGGATCGGAGGTGTGGGAGACGCCGGTCCAGCCGATGCCGGTATGGTTGCCGGCGAACTGGCCGAGTAGTCCGTTGGGGTTGTCTAGTTGATCGCTCCATTCGATGGCTTCGCCTTTGGTGATGCTTGAGTAAAGTGTGGCGGCTTCTTCTTTGGTGAGTGAAAAGCCGAGTTTTTCTTTGACGATCTCCGTGAGAGTTTCTGCGGTGTTGTTAGAGGATTTTCCCCATTGATTGATGATGGTTTCGTAGGAGGCTGTCATCCGGGTGATGGATTTAAAAGCTTCGTTTGATTTTGTATAATTTTTTCCGGTGCCGTTGAGTCCGGGGTTGGCGTTACCGTGATCGCTGGTGACGATGACTAGGATGTCATCGCGACCAGCGATCATTTCTAACACTTTCGCAAGTGCCGCATCGAACGCGAGCTGATCCCAGAGTAAACCAGCGGCATCGTTGACGTGCGCCGCATGATCAATTTTCCCGCCTTCGATTTGGAGGAGGAATTTTTCCTCACCTACAAGGAAACGTTTGAGTGCGAACTCGGACATTTCCGCAAGAGTGGGAGTTTGTTTTTCGAGCTCGGCGTTGTTGAGTCGGTCCACTTCGAAAGGGAGGTGGCTGTTGTTGAAGAGTCCGAGGACTTGTTGACTGTTGGATTTTAAGAGTGAATCGCGATCGAGGAGGATTTCGTAACCGGATTTTTGGTAAGGGGTGAGCCAATCACGGGAATCGACGCGTTGTTTCGGATCAAAAAATTTCTTTCCTCCGCCGAGGAGAATATCGACCACACCGAGGTATTGGGGAGCGATGAGGTGTTCGTCTTGGCGGTTTTTGGTAACGGCAGCGAAGCCTGCAGGTGTGGCGTGAGTGATGGTGGTGGAGGTGACGAGGCCGGTGCGGTGACCGAGGTTTTTCAAATGACGGTGGATGGGGGTGGATTCACTGCCATCGGGTCGGACGTTGACCGAGTTGTTGTTGATTTTCATGCCGCCGCCCCATGCGGAGGAAGCTGCAGCGGAATCGGTGACGTAGGAATCAGCGGAGCTGGTTTCCATGAGGCCGCGGGTGGATTGGGGATCGTTGATGAGTTCCCACCAACGGGTGCCTTTGCCATGGACGATGTGGGAGAAATTTTCCGCCATAGTGAGCACGCCGTGGCTCATGCCGTCAGAGACCATGAAGACGATGCCTTTGACTTGCTGAGCTTTGACGTTTTGAGCTTTGCTTTCGGGCTTTTTCTCGCAGCTGCTGAGTAGGGAGGCCACCGCTCCAAGTCCTCCGAGTTTGATTAAATTTCTCCGCCCGATCGTTGCATCGCTCATAGGTAAAGGAACGTAGGGGCAGCTGCTAATGTTTCAAGGCTGGGGTTTTAACATTTCCGTCAGATTCTAGTGAACCAATGCTTGCACGGGGTCGCCTCGTCCACTACCACATTGCGCCTATGAGTAACGATCCGGACCAGCATATTTCCCTTGGGGCGATGTATTCTGATTATTTCTTGGATTATGCGAGTTACGTCATTTTGGAGCGGGCGGTGCCGCATTTACATGATGGGTTGAAACCGGTTCAGCGGCGGATTTTGCATTCGATGCGTGAACTCGACGATGGCCGCTACAACAAGGTGGCGAACGTGGTGGGAAATACGATGAAGTATCATCCGCATGGAGACCAATCGATAGGCGACGCAATGGTGCAGCTCGGGCAGAAAGATCTGATGATCGACACCCAGGGAAACTGGGGAAACACACTGACGGGAGATGGTGCGGCTGCTCCGCGGTATATTGAAGCGCGTTTGACGAAGTTTGCGTTGGAGGTGGCGTTCAACCCGAAGACCACGCATTGGTTGCCTTCCTATGATGGACGGAATCAGGAGCCGCTGACTTTGCCGATGAAATTTCCCTTGTTGCTCGCGCAGGGCGTCGAGGGAATCGCGGTGGGTTTGGCGTGTAAGATTTTGCCGCACAATTTCAATGAACTGATCACGGCTGCGGTGGCTTGTTTACGGAGAGAACCGTTCGAGTTGGTTCCAGATTTCCCGACCGGTGGGATCATGGATGCGAGCGAATACAGAGAAGGCTTGCGCGGTGGAAAGATTCGGGTGCGGGCACGGATTGATGCTGAGAAAAAAGGCATCTTGCGGATCACGGAGATTCCGTTTGGGACGACCACGGGTGGGGTGATGGATTCGATTGTTGCCGCAGCGGATAAGAACAAGATCAAGATTCAAAAAATCGAGGATAACACTGCAGCACATGCGGATATCTTGGTGTATCTGCCTGCCGGTGCGGATCCGGAAAACACGCGGGATGCGCTATATGCCTTCACCGATTGTGAGGTGAGCATTTCACCCAATGCCGGGGTGATTGTGGATGGCAAGCCGGCGTTTCTCGGAGTATGTGAAATCCTGCGTCGCACGACGGAGCTCACCAAGGAGTTGTTGAAACTTGAGCTCGAAATCAAGCTCGGTGAACTCGGGGACAAATGGCATTTTTCCTCCTTGGAGAAAATTTTCATCGAGAAGCGCATCTACCGCGACATCGAAGAATGCGAGACGTGGGAAGCGGTGTTGAAAGCGATTGATGATGGCTTGAAACCATACAAGAAGCTGCTGAAGCGCGCGGTGACCGAAGAAGATTTGGCGCGCCTGACGGAGATCCGCATCAAACGTATTTCGAAATTCAATTCCTTCAAAGCCGACGAGGAGATCAAAGCGATCGAGGCGGAAATTGCGGAAGCTGAAAAGAATCTCAAAAACCTGACACGTTACACGATCCGTTGGTATGAGGAGCTTGGGAAAAAATACGGCAAAGACCGCAAGCGCCTTACAGAAATTTCATCGTTCGCACGGGTAGATAGAACGCAAGTCGTCGCGGCAACCGAGACTTTGTATTTGGATGCGAAAAACGGCTTTGCTGGAACCTCACTTAAAAAAGAAGAAGCGTTGGAGAAATGCTCGATGTTGGATGATATCATCATTTTCACGGCGGATGGAAAAATGAAGATCACCAAGGTCGCCGATAAATTGTTTGTCGGGCCGAGGCCACTGCGTGTCGCAGTCTATCGTAAGGATGAGGATTTGATTTATTCGATGATCTATCGCGATGGCAAAGACGGCAACGTGATGGCCAAACGCTTCACTGTGGGTGGAACGACGCGAGATAAAGAATACGACCTCACCAAAGGCTCTCCGGGTAGCAAGGTGCTTTACTTTAAATGGCATAGCACCAATGAGGAAAGCTCCGCGCAGATGCTCATCATTCATATGAAATCTGGTTTGCGTCTGCGAAACCTCACACGTCCGCTACATTTTGCCGAGTTCGGGATCAAAGCCCGCGGCAGCCAAGGCAATATCGTGACAAAACACCCGATCGAGAAAATCCTGATCGCGCCGAAAGATTTTACGCCTTAGGATAGCAAGAGTTTCAACGCAAAACCCCGTGAGCATAAGCGAACAAAACAACCTAGCGAAGCCATTAAGTTTGGACGTAACGTTGTGAAGTCAAAGTCGCGAAGAACGCAAAGGGGACGCAAAGGGGACGCAAAGAATATTTTTTAAAGTTTAATTCCTAACAAATACACCCATTTTCCTAGCTTTGCGAAACTTTGCGTTCTTTGCGGCTTTGCGTTGAAAATAATACAACAACCCATGATTAAAATAGGTACCAGAGCGAATCTTCGAATCGTCAGAGAACAACCGTTCGGGTTGTTTCTGGATGCGGAGAATCTTGGGGAGATTTTGCTTCCACGCGGCGAGATGCCGAGGGAGTGGGCGATCGGTGGGGAGGTGGATGTGTTTATCTATCTCGATTCGGAAGATCGTTTGGTAGCGACTTTGAAAACCCCGCGCGCAATACCGGGGCAATTTGTGAAATTGCAATGCGTGGCAGTGACTGGGGTCGGTGCGTTTCTGGACTGGGGCTTATCGAAAGATCTACTCGTGCCGTTCCGTGAGCAGAAAACCCGCATGGAACCGGGAAAAAGTTATTTAGTCAAAGTGTTGGTCGATGAACAAAGCCAACGCCTAATGGCCACGGCACGCATCGCGCGTCACATCGATATCACCCCAGCGATCTATGAATCTGGGCAAGCTGTTGATCTGACGGTCTACGGCAAGACTCCAATGGGATATAAAGCCATCATCAACGATGCGCACACCGGCTTGTTGTATTCGAATGAGGTTTTCCAAAAGCTCTCGCTAGGAGAAAAACTCAAGGGCTGGGTCGCGGCAGTTAGAGGCGATGGAAAAATTGATCTCATTCTCACTCCTCCGGGACGCGCGCGGGTGGATGATTTGGAGAAACAGATTATCGGCGAACTCGTCGCGCGCGGCGGCTTCTGGGCTCTGACCGATAAAAGCTCGGCGGAGGAAATCTATAGCGAGTTGGGAGTTTCGAAACGGACTTTCAAGCAGACCTTGGGAGCTTTGTTGAAGAAGCGGTTGATCACGCAGACTGACGCTGGAATAAGGTTGAACTAGGGTTCGATTGAAAATTTTCACCGCAGAGACGCAGAGGTCACAGAGGAGACGCAGAGCTGAGCTGATGAAAATGATCCAGGAGTTGATATGTAAACTCGCGGTCCCAGTGAGGCGAAGATCGACAAGCTTGGGATTTTGTTCATGGTTTGATGATGCAAACGCTTTTTTATCGATGGTTAGGACCTGTGTTTGTGGGGGTTTTGTTTTGTGGATGCTCTAAAAAGGTTGAACCGGAGGAGAAGAAAGTGGTGGTTGAGGAACTGTCTGAGCAACCGACTGAAAGTATTCCCTATGAAGTGGACGTGCCAAACAAGTTACAGAGGTTGCGCATACCTAAAATAGATTTTTTTGATTTGGAATTTATTGAAGCGGTAGGGTTTCTGCGAAATAGAGCAGCAGAAGATGAAGATATCATTCTTCGTGCGA
Source organism: Akkermansiaceae bacterium (assembly GCA_031419275.1). GTDB lineage: Bacteria > Verrucomicrobiota > Verrucomicrobiia > Verrucomicrobiales > Akkermansiaceae > Luteolibacter. Next base: position 18,290 of record JANOKJ010000147.1, read on the forward strand.
AGGGTATAGGTTTTAAGATTAGTTTTTCTGAGGTCGATTCTATTCCTTCAATAGAATTGAATGTTAAGCGCGTCTCAATGGCGGCAGCATTGAGATACATTTGTTTACTATCGGAGATGAATTGTGAATTAGATGGTTACGGTGTGAAGCTAGTTCCTAGAAATCCACAAGCTGCATGGGATTCATTTGGTCAGGTGTTAGAAGAAAAAGGCGACGTTTCAGGGATATCTGAGAAGCTTAGAACGATCATGTTGCCGAGAGTTGATTTTGAAGGTACCTCGCTTATGGAAGCTGTGGATTATCTTCGTTTAAGGTCGGAAGGACTCGATACCACAGAACTTGATCCAAGCAAGAAGGGAATCAATTTTGTGGTTTACGTTCCCAAGGAGTTGGTATTGCCACGAATCGATGAACTACGGATACGTGATTCTTCGTTTGAAGAAGTGTTGAAACAGATCTGCAGCAAGACGGGAATGCGCTATGAGTTGGATGCGTATTCGGTGATTTTGATTCCGAAGGATTTGAATTAGGAGATAAATATCTTCATTCAAAAATCAACAATCGGAAATCAACAATCGTCATTCGTTTGATTTCCGATTGATGATTGATGAGGTTTGATTTTTGATTTTTTTAAAGACCTCCTCTTCTCCGTTTTCTCCTCCCTCCGTTTAAAGAAAAAGCAGGAATTTATCTCTTAGCTGTTGCATCCGCAGGCTTTCCAAAATTCTTCTTTCGATAGACCTTTGACGGCACCGGATTTCAATTCTTGAAGCCGTTGCAGAGCCTTCTCATCACTAACGCTTCTGGCATTTCGGGCACCAGTAGGTGGCTCGTTGTCCGAGGACTTGATGTGAGATGAGTGTTTTGCAAATTCGGCAGTGTTGGCCTTTTCGGTCGTATACAAATAATCGCTGTTTGAAATAGCCGGGTTCACCATCGGAATTAAGGAAATCCCTAAGGGTGGTGCCGCCTTGATTGATGGATTCTGTTAGAACTTCACGGATTGCGGTAACGAGTTTTTCAGCGCGGGGTTTGGTGAGTTTATTGGAAGGGAGTAAGGGATGAATGCCCGAGCGGAACAAGCTTTCCGATGCGTAGATGTTTCCGACACCAACCACAATTTTCGCATCCATGATGGCAACTTTGATAGGGATCGATTTCGTCCGAAGTGCTGCGTGCAAATGGGCTGCTGTGAAATCGGTTTCCAACGGCTCGGGGCCGAGGTTTGTCAAAAGCGGGTGGGTTTGGATTTCAGAGGCCGCAATTCGCATGACTAATCCGAACCTACGGGGATCGTGGTAACGGAGCTGTAGTTTATTGCCTACAGTGATGCCGATATGATCGTGTTTTTTCCAATCCTCGCTTGGGGAGATGATGCGCAGGCTTCCCGACATACCGAGATGGATCAGGATGATGTCGTGGGTATCGGTTTCTAATAAAAGATATTTGGATCTGCGTTTGACCGAAACAAAGTTCGCGCCTTCGAGTTCGGTTAAGTTTGCTGAAACAGGCCAGCGCAAATCATAGCGTCGGATGATGATTTCTCGGATTTTTTGTCCGATGAGATGAGGTGATATCCCCAGCCGTGTGGTTTCGACTTCAGGTAACTCCGGCATGGTCAGAGATTAGTAAATCTCTTTGGTGAATCTAACCACCGCCTGATAGTTGCCGTTCATTTTCGACGTGCCAAGTAGAATGCTGCCGCCTTGATCGAGCCGCCAGACTTGGCTGGAGAGCATTTGATCATCTTTAAGTTCATTGGTACGGGGCATCGCTGTGGCTTTTTTGGGTTTGCCATAGATCGAGATCAATATTGCTTCAAATTCTTCAAAGCATTTTTTTACATCACTTGAATACGCTTGGGCGCCTTTATCTTCAGACTGCAAGGTAAGCTCAATGAGTTGTCCGGAATCGTCCCAGTTAAAAGTCAGGGAACAGGTAAGACCTGCGATTTTTTCGCGAGTGGTGAAAATGTTATTAAGGCCAGTACGTCCGATATGTGTCTGCGCGACGTTTGTTGAGACGAGTTTACTTGCGAAGAGCTTTTTCGTCACGGTGTCTCGATTGTCACCAAAAGCGATGGTATCGAACACGGCGGCCTCATCGACTTGTTTGATGCCCCTGGTTGTAGCTGCATTGCCTTGAGCGGGCTTCCGTTGTTTGATCCAGAGTTGATCATCGACGTGCAGTTTATTTATGTCCAAAGTGATACTCTTAAAACTTTTGAGGCGCAAGGTCACTCGGTCGTCTTTGGTGCTTACGAATTCAGCCTCGAAGCTCTTGGATTTGTCTGGATTTGACCAGGTTCGGAATTCAGCTGCTCCGGCTAGGGAGGAGATGATGAGAAAAAGGGAAATGACAAATCGATACATGGGGTTCGTGGCTGATCTTGGGATTGATATCGAATTTGATGCAAGATAGAAAATGCACACCAAGTCCTGACTCAATCGAGTGATATTTCGCCCCTACAACTCCGTTACCCCTCTAAATCTTAGTCTTATTTTGTGTTTTTTAGCACAGGATAAAGGTTTTTGCCAAAATTCCCAGGAGGGGCCGAAAGTGGTCATACCAACCGGTAACCGCCCAACGAATCCCATTCGGCCAGCGCAGCCCACGAAGGTCATCAAATACCCGTGGAAAACCTATGTAACTGCTACCATTTTCTGGTGTGGGGAACAGCCGACGGATCGGAATCCGACCCCGAACTGCAAGTCCTCTTGGGATGCGAAGTGGATGGAGAATTTCGGTGGATACGACAATCCAGATCCATTGAAGCGGATTGCAAATCACGCGACGGGGGAGTTCAGGCCAAGGGCTTTTGAGCCGAAGTTGAATCCGTTTTACATCGCTCTACCGTATAACGATTTGATTTCATGGAAGGCTCATAAGCCGGAGGCGTCCACGGTGATCCCTTGGTTTGCGCGGGTCAATCCACAGCCGGGTAAGACGGTTTTAAAAGGTCGCTGGATTCAAATTTATGTGAATCAGAAGAGTTGCTATGCGCAGTGGGAGGATTGTGGCCCCTGGGTCACGGATGACTGGGTCTATGTTTTTGGTAATAAGCCCCCAAAAGCCACGCAAAATGGGGCGGCGGGGATCGATATTTCACCATCGGTCCGGGATTTCCTCGCAATAAAATCAGGAACCAAAATTCATTGGAGATTCGTGGAGGAAAGCCAAGTGCCTCAGGGCCCTTGGAAAAAATACGGCGCACAGGCGGCCAATGCAGCCGCGAATCTCCCAAGCTCTACAAACCAAGACCCCGTAGCCGCCCAAAAAGAGTATGAGGCGTATTTGCAAGAACTACGCGAGCGGGAATTGAAACGGCAACAGCAGGGGAAATAGGGGGATTATTGGTCTATTAGAATGATCCTACATCAGACCTAATTTCAGAAGTTATTTATCTCCTTGTGATTTATCATTATCGCTTGTGCACGTTAAAGTTCAGCAGCACGGGGGCTTGGCGAAGAGTATACGTAAGCAGGATTTGTGACAAGGACACATGGTGACAGCAGCGCGTTGTTGAAATCTGTAGTATTCATTTCTTGAATTTGCCATTCCTTATGAAATCTAACGAAGCCTGCATTACATGAACTCTTTTCATCATATACGGGTGCGTGACGTGAATAACGCAGTGGTCTTTCATGCCCGCAATCTTGGATCGCTCAACCGAAACTTTTCCATCATCAGGACTAGAGATAAATAAACTATTGATCCAATTTATTGATCGATCTCCAGCTATAACACCGAGCTCAAAATTCACCGGACCTAATTTATTCGGGGTGGATAATTCATCTGTGCCTAATTCCATACCTGCGGGCCCATTAATTACTTTAAACAACCCCCAACTCTTAAAATTATCAACAACTTCACTGCCTTGATTTGGTGGACCAAGCATAACCACGCGACCAAGTTTGCTTGCTTTATTTCTTGAGAAATAACTTCTTAAAACAATACCTCCCAAAGAGTGTGTGATGAAATTTATACGTTCACAGTCCACAAAAACTGGATTATTTAAAGACGCGGGAATAATCGATTCGGCAATTTCGGAGATCGAAGAATCGCGTGAATCATAATCGACATTAAGCACAGTATATCCATTAGAACTCAAAAAAGATTCCATCTTTTTCATGCTAGCTGAACTACGGCAAAGCCCATGAAGCAAGATTACTCCTTCACGTGCAGATGAGGGAAGCGGCATTATTGTCATAAATATAATGAAGAATACTCCGAATTTCATAATTTTTCTCAACGTTGTTACAACCGCTGCTAGTAGTAATGGCGGTAGCCTAAAACTGGGTTTGGGTCTAGTTAAATGAAATCATTGGAACAGAAGGGATGCTAGCGGGTAGATGGTGCGGCTTCTTGGGTTTCTGGTTTTAGTGCCAGATACTTTAGATATGCCGGAAGCTCTCGAAGCGTGGAGTAGATATCCCTAGCCTCGAAATAGTTTGGATGAGCGTGAAAAATGGGTGAAACACCCAATTTCGACAGAGCTAGTTTTGAACGTGGGATATGGAAATATTGTGTAATTACAAAAACACTCTTCATCTGTTCAGACCGTAAAATGGAAACGGTATTCCTTGCACTCGCCTGAGTATCGATACCTTGGTCATCGACCAGAATTGCTGATTCCGGAATGCCTGCTGATACTAAATAATTCTTCATCGCTGTGCCCTCTGGAACACCTTCTATTCCGGTTCCGCCACTGACAATAACTCTAGGAAAATATCCCAATCGAAAAAGATCCACCGCTGTATCGAGCCGCGCCTTTAGTCTAGGTGATGGAGATCCATCAGTATTCACTTTGTTTCCGAGTACGAGCGCGACATCGGCCTTGCCTAAATGATCACTCATACCACTCCATACGAGAATACCCGTCGCTGTCAGGAATAGCATAACGGGGAGCAATACAATCAACAGTAGTTTGCGCTTACGCTTCAATTAAATTTATCTTTAACGTTTGATGTGATGTCACCGTGTCATTGCGGTGTGAATGATATGAAATTGAGATGATTATGGGCGGATGACATGCATGACGTGTTCGGCTTCTTCAACGATGACTGAAAATGTAATGAAGATTGTATGGGCTCGTCCCGAAAAATATAAATGCGGTAACCCATGCTACAATTATCAAGCTGAACACACAAATAGCATCTACTACTACCCAGGTCATGGTTCTTGCATGCGGTGATTTGGATTTGGCGGTCAGCGTAAATATTCGCAAAATAGCGGATGGTGCACCGATAAACCAAATCAAGGCTGTGCAAAGCCAGATGATTACAAAACCATCCATGCAACCACTATTGAAGAATGAGTCTTTCACGGTGGCTACCAAAAACGGTACAATCGTGAAAATCACTGCGATCATGCTAGTTGTCTTTTGGAATTTGCTCATGATTTCTGCAGAAACGTCAAAGCGCTGGCAGCCGCTACTGGGAGCGCCGCGCCGCAACAAGGTTAATGGTTGTAGACATGAGGTTACTCCGACTCGGATCGGGTAGCGGGTTGTCCAGCCGCGTCTTGTTGGCTTTGGTTATCCATGAAGGTGCGCCGATCAGCTCATGGCAGGAATACTGAGAGCCATGTCTCCGGAGTGCGTAGAAGGCACCTCCTCCTATTCCGGGATTGGTCAATCTTCCCACGTAAAGAAGTCCCTCCGACATTTCCGGGTTCCAGCCAAAAGACGACACTTCGACAACCCCAATTGCCTTTGGATACTTCTGCATCAAAGCTGCCCAACCTTCTTTCGTTGAAACGTCGTCACTCCAGTAGCCTTTGAATTCCTCTTCAGTAATTACTTCAACCCAATCCACCCCACCAACGTCCTCGAGCGCTATCTCTGCAGGATCTTGATTCGCCTCGATGAAATCTACGACAGTGGCGCGCTCAAGCTGTCCGATACCTAAATCAGGCTGGCACACCTGAGCAATGAAGTCCTCTTTGTCCTTATCGTCCTCGAAGTCTAGAAATTTATGCGTAGAAGCGGGAGTGCGCACTAGGATCGTTGATCCAGGCTCCGAATAATAGCGATTCAAGCACGTCTCGATTACAACAAGCCTGAGATCGGCCTCGAGCTTCGTCGATGTGGGAGCCTCTACTACACTCTCGTCATTGGATCGCTCACATCCTGCAATGCAAAAAGTCAGTAGTAGAAGAAGGATCCGAATGCTCATTTTATTAGCCAAGAGTGTTATTGAGTCGAGTCCGGTATTTGTCCTGCAAATGCCGCACAGAACGGCGTAGCTCTGGGTTGTCCGTTCATTGGATGAGTTTTAAATTATCACAAGGAGGATGGGCAAGGTGATTCGTTTCCTTTTCGGTAATCAATCGATGTTTGATGAAAATCGCGGTTCCGCCCTGAGGGGTGGTGCTTTTACGACCCTGGGTTAATGCCTTTGATTCCATTGAGATCAGATGCATTTGCAGGGCGAATTCCTTATAGTTTCGGCATTTCTTGAGGTTTGAGGGTTAAAATTTGAAATTTAAAAACAACGGGGTTGTGGAATTCTTTTGGCTGGAAATGATGGGCGTGTGAAGGATCAGAGAAAAGTGCGGGATGTGGTGTTTGCGGGGATTGATTTTGAGGGGGCAGGGGCGCAACGAGGCAAGGAGGATTGGCCGGTGCAGATTGGGATGGCGACGTGGTCGCTGGATAAAGGTTACGGAGATTTTTATGTTTCCTTTTTGGAGAGCGAGGGCGAGGTGGATTGGTATGCGAAGAAGATCCACGGGATCGATGTTGGAGATTTAACCGGAGCACCGAGTTTGATCTCGTTGTGGCCGGAGGTGAACGGTCGGTTGGGAGATGAGGCGGTTCCGGTGGCGCATGCGAAGGGGACGGAAAAACGATTTTTGAGGAAGTTTCCTGGCAATCCGTTTGAGCCGTGGGTGGATACCTTGTTGTTGGCGCGTGCGGCGATGCCGGAGCAGAAAAAGCATTCGTTGGGAGCGTTGTGCGAGGAGTTGGGGTTGGGCGATAAGGTTCGGGAGTTGGTGCCGGAGCGGGATTGGCACGACGCGTTGTTCGATGCGGTGGCTTCTTTGGTTTTGTTAGAATGGATGGTACACAAATACGGGCTGCAGGATTTGCCCTTGTGGTCATTGGTCGCGCCGAACACGGGGGCGTGGTATCGCTTGCGCAAGGCGATGAGTTGAGGATATGTGTGTATTCGTTGAGATCTGTTCTTGAAACTCTCTCTGCGACTGGAGAGGATGGTGCGCGATGACAGGACCCAAATCAAAGCGAACCAGCGGATCGGTAGCAATGGATGACTACCTTGAGCAGATCTTGCATTTGATTGAGGAGAAGGGTTATGCGCGGGCGGTGGATATTTCTGGGAAGCTCGGGATTTCACAGGCGAGTGTCACCAATATGCTCCAAAAGCTGGATGGTGAGGGTTTGGTGAAGCATGAGAAGTACCGGGGGACGGTGCTGACCGAGGAGGGTTTACGGATTGCGGGAGCGATCGTGGAAAGGCATCAGACTTTGACGAGATTTCTGAGGTTGTTCGGGCTTGAAGAAGATACGATCTACCGAGATGTCGAGGGCATGGAGCATCATGTTTCAAGGCCGACGCTGGAGGTAATCCGTGCGGTGGCGGACGCTTTGGAGGGTAACGACAAGTTTCTCGACGAGATAAAACGCCGTATTCGCTTGGAATCTGGGAAATGATTTAAAAAAGTGATTATTTAGCAATTTCTGCATGGCGTTTTTGCGGAAGATGCTTCAAGTTCATAGATGGGCATAGAAATTTGCTGTGCTCATTTATTAAACTAATAACCAAAAAAACTATGCAAACTGCAAACGTCAATTTGCCTGTCACCGTAACGGTGAGGCATGAAGAAGTGACCGATTCCCTCCGTGATTATGCTTATAAGAAGATAGCTAGTTTACATCTAGATTATCCGAAAATTATTGAGGCAAAAGTGATCCTAGACGTTCAGAAAAATCGCCAAATTGCGGAGATTATCCTTTTCTGTACCAACCACATTACGATTGAAGCACATTCCGAAGGACGCGACATGTATGTTGCTCTGGATGAGACGATTGAGAAAATCGCCCGACGGATGCGTAAACAAAAAACGCGTTTGATGAAGAAGAACCGGCCGCACCGGAATGAGTCGATCCGATATCTCGATGAGAGACATTTCAGAGAAGAAGCGATGGATCACCCCGAGGAGTCGGCGCACGATCCGGAGCCGTTCATTGTTTTCCCTGACAAAATTGCAGTGAAAACCATGTTCAAAGAGGATGCGATCATGGAGCTGGAGCTCTCGGAGCGTCCGTTTGTGCTTTATAAAAGTGCACGTCGCCATTGCTTAACCATTGTTTACAGAAGGAAGGACGGCGAATACGCAGCGATTGATATCCAGCAGTAGTTGGATGTTGAATCGATAGAAAAGAAGGGGTGGCCGCGAGGCCGCCCCTTTTTTGTGAAGTTTTCTTCATTCAACAATCAACAATCATCAATCGGAAATCAATCCTTTGGGCGGTGCGGTTTAGTATTTCGGTTTGATTGACTGCGCTTCGCTCCGCCCAAGCAGTCAGGACTCCGTCTTAGTCCAGAAGTCACTAACGCTCTCAAGGCATTGACGATTGATGATTGTTGATTTTGGATTTTTGATTTGGAAGATCATTTGCTCCTCATCTCCATTTTCTCCTCTCTCCCTGTAGAAAAATGCCGGAATCATGTAGCAATCTCTAATTTGGGTTTAACGCGATGATTTGAGTGAGCATTTTTTGACAGGGAGGGAGGAGGCTAAGGAGGGGAGGAGTTTTGGTTTGAAATTTGGAGTTTGAAATTTAGAGTTTAGAGTTTGGGCTTTACCTCAGGATAGGGTGGTTTAGACAAGACCTGCCTGACTCTCGGGCGTTCAAACCTTTTTTCGATATGGATATTCAAATTGCGACACTTTGTGACTTTGCGGCTGACTACAATGGCAAGCTGGTGATTTCTGGGACTTTCGACACCTTGGCAGCAAGGGCATTACCAGTGGTGCATCCATCATGTGCATTGGCGATGCGTTTTTGTTTCACTCAGGAAGATGTGGGCCGGCACAAGCTTTCGATCACGATCATCAATGAGGATGGAGAGGCATTGGATCCAGCAAATATGCCGATTGAGCCAGAGTTTGATGTCAATCTGCCAAAAGATGCTCCGTTCAATACGCGCAATATGGTGATGAATTTGCAGGGACTTCGATTCAGTGAAGGCGGTATTTACTCGATCGACATTAGTTATGACGGAGAGTTGATGATGCGCTTGCCGTTGCGGGTGTTGAAAGTGAATGCGGAAGTTTGATCAAGATGGAAAGGCGATACACATGTGCACTGATCACCGGAGCCTCAGCGGGCTTGGGTGAGGAATTTGTGAAACAGTTGTTAGGTCATGTGGATCAGTTTATTTTGGTGGCGCGTCGTTTAGATCGACTTGAGCACACGGCGGCTGAGATTCAAAAAACGCATCCCGACACCAAAGTGATTGTGATTGCGACGGATGTATCGAATTCCGAGGAGCGTGTTTTGCTAGGAAAAAAAGTGGCGGAAGCTGGCTTGATCCCGGATCTTTTGATCAACAATGCGGGCTTGGGAGATTACGGTGAATTTGTGACTGCGGAGTGGGGAATGCTCGATCAGATGCTTAGAGTGAACATCGATGCTCTCACGCATCTAACACATTTGTTCGCGCCAAGTATGGCGAAGCAAAAACGCGGATGGATTTTAAATGTTTCCTCGTTGGCTAACACCTTGGCGATCCCGGACTTCGGGGTGTATGCTGCGACCAAGTCATACGTGAGTAGTTTCAGCGAAGCGTTGCGGATCGAGTTAAAAGATTCAGGAGTGGAGGTGATGTCGCTGTGTCCTGGGCCGGTGAAAACTGAGTTCGGTGAAGTCGCGAGACGTGAAGGTGCGGCCTCGGGTATGCCTCCAACGCGTCGGTTTTTCTATGTGAGTAAACAACGGGTTGTGGCTGAGGCGTTAAGTGGTTTGAAAAAAGGCAGGGCTCGCGTGTTTCCGGGGCTGCAAGTTGCAATTGCTGGCTGGATCATTGGATCCATGCCGTTGTTTGTAATGAGGTTGATTATGCGGAATCGACCCCGGCGCTGAAGGTTTTATCTTCACAAAAAACCTGAGAGCGATAGGTTCTTGTTGTGTTTCGGAAATTAGGTATTGCGGTTGTGGTGTTGCTGTTCCTTGGAGGAACGGGTTGCTCGCCTGTGCCTCCTTCGAAACCTGTGCCGGGGACTAAAATTTCCACATCGGCGATGATGCGGGATGTGCGGTTAAAAGTGGATATGGTTCCGCGAGGCACGCATGGGCGGCGGGTGGTTCGGCCGATGAATCCTCGATACATCACGATTCACAGCACGCAGAATTATTCTGCGGGAGCGGAGAAGCATTCATTGGCACTGAAGCGGGGAGCGTTGCGTGCGCCGAAGCGGCCCGGGGGAAACCGTATTGGATATTTGATTTGGCATTTCACAGTGGATCAGGGTTTAGCGATTCAGCATATGCCGACTTCTGAGCAGGGTGAGCATGCGGATTTTGATGGGCCTGGAAATCGATACTCCATCGGTATTGAGATGTGTGAGGAGAGGGGCTCGAACAAGCAGGCCACAGTTGAGCGCACCGCGAAGCTCACGGCGATCTTGATGAAGAAGCATGGGATTCCGTTGAAAAACGTGGTTCCGCATTATCATTGGCCACGCAGGGGGACGAATATGTTGCATAAGAACTGTCCGCATTTTCTCATGGATAATGGAAAGCCTGGAGCAAAGTGGCGGTGGTTTCAGGGTCGAGTGAATTATTATTATCAGCGACTTGAGTGAGATGATTCCGGAACGTGGTTCATATGGCAGTCCGATCAATGATCAAACGGTGCTTGAGCCGGATGTGCATTATGTCTGCCAACGCTGTAATGCTTGCTGCAAATGGCCGGGAGATGTCCGGATCGAAGATTCGGATGTTGTGGCGATTTCGGCGTTTTTGGGTATGGGTGAAGCGGAATTCGTCGCAAAATACACACGGCTGCGATCAAATCGCCAAGGGTTGTCGATTATTGAAAAGCCGAATCACGAGTGCATCATGCTGGAGGATGGGGGATGTCGGATTCATAAGGTGAAACCGGCCCAATGTGCGGGTTTTCCAAATACGTGGAATTTCCCAGGTTGGCACGATCTCTGCAAAGCGCTGCCTGTACCGGTGAGGAAATTGTCACAAAGTGATGGATTTTCTTGATAGGAGACGCCTACACCTGAAGAGTATGCGTGAAACTGCGTAAAAACGACATTGATGAGATTGATTTAACTATGGCTAAGAAACCAAAATCCACGAACCCAAGAATCCTGATTGTCACGCCGGAGATCACTTATTTGCCGGCTGGAATGGGAAACATGGCGCAGCGGATGTCGGCTAAGGCCGGGGGACTGGCAGATGTTTCAGCATCCTTGGTTTCGGCCTTGTTCAATTTGGGAGCGGACGTGCATGTGGCGATGCCGAATTATCGCAAGCTGTTCCAAGGGGATGTTTTCAATCTGCATGAGAAGGAATTGAAAAAATACCATGAGGTATTGCCTGAGGATCACATCCATCTCGCGGAAGACAGGATTTTTTATTATCGAGATCGGGTTTACAGCAGTCACTCGGATGAGGCGATGCGGATTGCTTTGGTGTTTCAGCGGGAGGTGATCAATCACATCGTCCCAAAAGCGCGACCGGATTTGATCCATTGCAATGACTGGATGACCGCGCTGATTCCTGCGATGGCGAAGCGCCGTGGGATTAAAAGTTTGTTCACGGTGCACAACATCCACACGCGTCAGGCGAGTCTGTCACAAGTGGAGGATACCGGTATCGATGCCGCCGAATTTTGGATGAATCTATATTTCTCGGGTAATCCGGTGAGCTATGATCATGCACGCTCGCAGGTTCCGATCGATTTGTTGACCTCAGGGATTTTTGCTTCGCATTTCATCAATACGGTTAGCCCTAGGTTTCTTTGGGAGATAGTGGAAGGTTGGCATTCGGTGGTGCCATGGTCAGTGAGGCAGGAGATCCGGAACAAGTATTATGCGGGTTGTGCATCGGGAATTTTGAATGCGCCGGATCCATCATATGATCCATCAACCGATGATTCTTTGGTTCAAAGATTTGGAGCGGATGATTTCTTTGAAGGGAAGCGTGCAAACAAACTCGCGTTGCAGCACGAGCTAGGCTTGGAGAAAAATCCTGATGCGCCTTTGTTTTTCTGGCCATCGCGTTTGGATCCGGTTCAGAAAGGTCCGCAATTAGTGACGGATATTTTGTTCAAAATGGTTTCCGATTACTGGCATACGGGATTACAGATCGCGGTAGTAGCGAACGGTCCGCACGAGGTTCATTTCAAGAAAATCATCAAGGATTTCAATCTTGGGAATCGAGTTGCGATTGTGGATTTCGATGAGCGTCTGTCGCGCTTGGGTTATGCTGGATCGGATTTCATGCTGATGCCTTCGTTGTTTGAGCCATGTGGGTTGCCGCAGATGACCGCTCCTCTTTATGGGTCGCTGCCGGTTGTGCATGGAACGGGTGGTCTTTATGATACGATCCGTCCGATAGATGTTCATCATTCAACGGGCAATGGATTCCGTTTTGATCATTACGATGCAAGCGCGTTGCGTTGGGCAGTTGATCAAGCCATGGAGTTTTATGGATTGCCGCATGAAGTGAAAATCACGCAGATTCGCAGAGTGATGTTAGAGAGTGAGAAGGAATACAGTCACGAAGAAGTGGCGAGAAGATACATCGCCATCTACGAGGACATGTTGGCGCGTCCTTTGGTGGATGTGGTGGCGGGGTAGAATGGTAGGGCGCCATCGCCGAGGGCGCCGCGCGAAGCTAGATGTATTAAATCATCTTATAAAACATCTTATTCTTCCTCATTTCATGCGGCGCCCT
>JANOKJ010000148.1:0-9957 GCA_031419275.1 Akkermansiaceae bacterium
GTGACCGGAGCCTTTAGTGGAAAGTCGGATGCGGATGCCGAGGTTGGGTAGGACGCCGATCTTGCGTGAACGCTCGAGAATGAGATCGAGCTCACTGGGCATTTCCAAGACCAACATGATTTTCATTCCCATTTTCTGAGAGTGGAGGGCGAGGTCGATGAATTCTTCGTCCTTGTAGCCATTGCAAATGATGTAGGCTTCGGGATCGTGCATGTGCGCGAGTGCGGCGATGAGTTCAGGCTTCGATCCAGCCTCAAGGCCGTAGTGATATTTTTTTCCGAATTCGGCGATTTCCTCGATGACTTGGCGTTGTTGGTTCACCTTGATTGGGTAAACGCCGCGGTAGTTTCCTTGATATTTCGTGACTTTGATCGCCTCGCGAAACGCTTCATTGATCTCGGTGATACGGGAGTGCAAGAGGTCGCGGAAACGCAGGAGAACCGGAAGATGCGTGCCTCGATCGCGCAGGCCGTCGATGACATTATAAAGCGAAACTTTGGCGCTGTGTTCGCCGTCTTCGAGTTTCACCGTGACGTGGCCGTCTTTGTTGACGCCGAAAAATTTATGTCCCCATGCTTCCACTCCATAAAGTTCGGCAGACTGCTCAGCTGACCAACCTTTGGCGGGTTTGGTTTTGGAAGGTTTGGTGGATGGGGTGGCGGTTGGCGGAATCACGGGTGAAACCTGCATGATTACGGTAAAACTTCAAACTTGAAATTTTGACGAACAGGAAGGGCAGACGGTCAAGCTGATGGGTTGGCGACGCAGATTCTACTCATTGGGTAAATATGCGGCGTCAAGGTCGATTTGAAACGTCCATTCAAGGGGCTTGCTGGCAGGTTTTCCTTCGAGGTCTTTCCAAGTGACAATCACGTCACAGGTCTTATTGCGCAGGCGGCGATTCACTTGCCATGAGAAGAGTTTCCCCTCGCTGGCGTAATTAGCGGGAACTTCACCGAAGCCAGCGACCTGCATTTTGAGGGTTTTCAGGTCGATGTTGGTAGCGGTAGATAAATCGACTTCGATGTTTGGAAGGCGTGAGTTGACGATGGCCCCAGCCTGTGGATTGACCGGAAATTCCAAGGTTTTGGCTGTTCCTTCGATCATGCCGCCGGCGCTATCTGCTGTTGGATCGCGGAAGCTCATCGCGAATTCGAAGATCTTGTCGTAGTTACCAAGAATGATGTAGCGAGGTAAAATTTTATCGGGAGAATCACGTTTCACTTTTCCAGGCTGCACGGTGAAAAGGTGTGTGTAGCCAATTTGTTCCGCTTTGATCAGCATTTCATCCGTGAAAAATCCGCCGGGATAGGCATAGGTCGTGACGTTCTTTTTGAATTGTTTTTCAAGGAAACGCTTGGAATCGCTCATTTCCACATCGAGAAACTGATCGTATTCCTTTGCTCCTTGTTTGATGTATTTTTTTACCGTCTGGGGGTAAGGGTGGGAGGTTGAGTGGGAGCCGATTGTCGCTCCGTTTTTGATCATTTCCTTGATCATGGCTGTGCTTAGCGCTTTGCCCCCGCCATCGACGTAGTCTTTATAAAGATAGATGGTGAAAGGATAGCCAAACTCTTTAAGGACGGGATAGGCATCGGTGTAAACGGACTTCCAGCCGTCATCGATGGTAATGACCACGGATTTCGCGGGGATGGCTTTTTCTCCTTTTTTCCATGCGATGAAGTCGGACATGGGAATCACGGCGAAGCCGAGTTCTCGGATGGTTACGAGTTGCTCGCGGAATTTCGAGGTGCGTATCCGCATCGCGGTTTCTGATTCGGTCTCGGAAAATTCATGGTAACCAAGAACTGCGACGCGGACGCCATCGTCGGGAAGTCCTGGTTGTTCGGTGGCGGGCGGAGTCGGAGTCGGAACCGGTGGGTTGGGCGTATTCACTTGGCCGAAAGCGGCTGCAACCATTGCAAACCATAGGAAAAATGAGTGACGGACGAAAATCATGGCGTCAACCTACTCTGCTTCTGGCGGCTTGTAAACCCAGCTGTTGAGTTGGGAGAGGAGAGTTAAGAGCAGGGAGTTTGGGTTTTTGAAATTGAGATTTAAAAATTATAAAATCTTCTCTTGTGGGCGCTTGCCATGGGCGAGGGATTCACCGTAGTTTTGAGCTAGATGGCAAACTTCTTCTCTCAGCTGGAATTTAAATTTCCCAAGTGGGCACGCGGAGTGAAGTTGCCGAAAAAATCTGTTCTAACAGATTCTTTGGATAAAACTGATCCGGGAATGACGGTTTGGTGTAGGGAGCAAGCGATGTCTTTTGGGCTTCCTGAATTGGCTAGAAAAGTTCGCGTGGTATGGAATCCAAGAATGCGCACGACAGCGGGCCGTGCTTGGTGGCCAAATCGATTGATCGAGATTAATCCTAAGCTCAATGATCTATCAGAAGCTCAAGTTTGGAGGACACTCAAACACGAGTTCGCGCACTTGTTAGCGTTTGAGCGTTGTGGACGTCGTCAGATCGATCCGCATGGAGTCGAATGGCAAGCGGCATGTTGTGAATTAGGAATTCCAGGTGAAAGCGCGTGTCATTCATTGCCGCTGAAAAGCCGCAGAATGAAGCGCAAATATGTTTACGTTTGTCCTTCTTGTTTTTCTGAAATCAAACGCGTTCGCCCGATGCAGCGAGCCGTTGCGTGTTATTCCTGCTGCAAAAAATTCAATGCAGGAAATTATCATGAGCGATTCCGCTTGATCAAAAATTCGTTGTGAAATGTCCGCCCTACTGGGTGTTGAACGCTTTTTGAAATTTCACTGAAAAATTTTCAGATTCGTGACGCTATACGTTGCAACTAGCAAAATCACTATTAACTTCACATTATGAGTATCGATTTTATCACCATTTCTCCCTTAGCTTTCATTGGAGGGTTATCCCCAACCCTTGTGATCATTTTTATTGCAACGGCTATTGTCAGTTGGTTGGTCAGTCATACCTTGAAGAGTCGTTTTAATGCATATTCACAAATACCGGTTCGTTATACTGGAGCGCAAATCGCGGAGATCATGCTTCGAGAAAACGGAATTACCGACGTACAGGTCATCAGTACTCCGGGAAAACTGACCGATCATTATGATCCTAGAACCCGCACCGTAAACTTGAGCGAATCCGTATACGCAATGAACAATCTTGCCGCTGCCTCAGTAGCGGCTCACGAATGCGGTCACGCGATCCAGCATCAGAAGGCATATCTCTGGCTGACGATGCGTTCGAAGATGGTTCCCGCTGTGCAGTTTGCAGGTACGGCACTGAATTTCATCATGATCGCTGGAATGCTCGGAGCTGTGTTATTTCATACTCCATTATTTCTTTTTATCTGGGTTGGCCTATTCGCGATTACGACTTTGTTTTCTTTCGTGACTTTGCCAGTAGAATTTGACGCCAGCAAGCGAGCGCTCGTATGGCTTGAAAACTCAGGTGTCTCCTCATCTATGGAACACGATAAAGCGAAGAACGCACTGTTCTGGGCGGCAATGACTTATGTTGTGGCTGCTCTCGGATCGCTCGCGATGCTGCTATATTACGTCTCCATGCTGTTAGGACGGAGAGATTAGCGGAAGTATTACTCGTAAACCAAAGTCGCTGTAGCAGTGCAATCTTTGTCGCTGCTGAAGCGAATCCAATACGCGGAGAAAGAATCGGGGAAACTGTAGGTGCTTGTTCCGTCGATCTTGAAACTCATGTAGGAAGCCCAATTACCGTTGCCGGTGATGTCGATTTCAGCAGTGATGGTGGCTGGGACAGAAGTTTTTAGAGTGAGCGATTTCTTATCGTAACCGGTCATCAGGTAAGGGTCGGATGGTTTGCCGGTTTTCACTTCGCTAGCTTTCCAAGGTCCGCCGAGGCCGCGAGGTTTTCCGAATTTCCAGAGATCATCGATGCCTCCTGCCCATACGGCGGTTTTGCCATCGGTGGAGCGTAGGATGTGTTTGTTAGATTCAGGAGCGTTTTTCGCGACTCCGCTCATCACAAGTAGGCCACGATAAGAGCAGAGGTCATGAATGAGGCGGTTGTGGGTGGTGACGGGACGGACTTTAATGAAGCCGCCGGCGTTACGGGCGGGGAGTTCGTAGAGGGTGCCATCGGCATTGAAAATATCGCGTTCAGTAACGATCTCGCGAGCAACACGGTAGGAACCGAGCGGATGTTTACCGATTTCACCTTTTGGAAGTCTCCAGCGTTTGCCGTCTTCATCAAGGAAAAGCACGGATGCTTCATCGATGATAAGGAAATCACTTTTCGGAATCGCGGCATGTTTGTTGGTGTATGCGGGTTCGCTCTCTTTCGCTGCGGGACTGAGTTCGAGTTTTTCATTTAACTCATAGTAACCGATCGATTTTCCAGATCCATCCGTAGCAGCGAAGCCCATGGTGCGGGCGTTATCGTCAAGGGAGCGGACGATGCCACCTGTTAATTCTTGGCCTTGTTTCGCCAAGCCATCGAAGATTGGATCGGCTTCATTGGAGCGCGCATCATCGTTGTGATAGTTGAATGCGGCAGTGATGCCTTTTACGTTTTCTTTGTTGCGAAGTCGGATCCACACGCCGGGATCGGTTTTATCGAAGATAATAAATGAGTAAGGCTTTGCGGAAAATTCACGCAGTGTTTTCCACTGGCCGTTTCCTTCCTTGTCGATTTCTAACAGAAGTTTCACATCTGAGTCGTTAGAATGGGTGATGTGCAGGCAGCGGTGATCGTAGCCGTTGAAAAGGAAGGGATCTGATGTTGTGTTGGCTGAGACATCTTCTGTTTCCCAAACCATGCCGCGTCCGATTTCAGGGCCGAACGCGTCGATTTGCTCGGGTTTTACGAACCAGAGATTCGATTGGGATTGAGCGGCAGCGATTTCACCTTTGGCTTTGCGTTTGTTGAGGAATTCGGCTTTGGCGGTATCGTCACAACCGAACACGACATGATCGCCCCAGCGTGCGAAGTCGCCGATGACTTTTAAATAGTTCGAACGCGGTGAAATACCGGCGGAGTTCGCGTTGCTGAAGGTTTTAGGGAAACGCCAGAGGGTTCCGTGCATGCTCATGAGAAAATCATTGTCACCAATTTCGCGGATGCGTGGCCATTCGGTATTCCAGCCGTGCGCGCCGTCGTAGGAGTGCGAGGCTTTGGGCATGCGGTAAAACGTCCAACCTGTGGCTGGCTCGCGAAGGGCGAGGATGGCGGACTTATTATCCCAACCGGTCGCCCATATAGGATCGGTTTCGGGCTTGTCGCTGCCGTTGATGCCGCAGGGTCCGGTGACTTCGGTGAATTGGTTGCGGCGCACGATTTTCCATGTGTCCGATTTGCCGTCCCACTCAGCGAGAACACCGGAAGGGATTCGGGGATCGGAGCGGGCTTCTTTAGATTTCTCGCCGTTGTTAGAATAAATCAACACGCCTTGTCCGGAATACAGCCCTTTGCCATGATAGCCTGGTAGATCGGTATAGCGGCGTCCTTCAGGTGGCTTGCCCTTTTGTTCTTGAGAATCGGCAAATAATTCAGTGAACGCGAGGGTTTTCACATCCACCTCGTAGATGCCTTCTTCCATGGTGGCGTAATAAATTTTTCCTGCGGGGTCGGTTAAATGGCGGGCGTTGCCAGTATGGCGACCCGGCATTTTATCGTAGGGAATCGCACGGACTTCGCCGGTTTTTCCGACCGCGTAAGGACCGATGAAAAGCTGCTCGGATTCCTTGTGGATCATGCGGTTGGCAGGGGTGCCGCCAATGGATTCGGGATGGATGGTTTGGGTGAGATCGCGCGAGATCGAGTAGAGTTTATCATCCGAGCCTAAGGGTTGGTGAGGTGCGTAGGTGATGACCCATAGCTTGTCTGCCCATGGCACGATAGCTCCAGTGCCGCATTCCCCCTGGGTGTTAAACATCGCGAGATGCGGATAAATTCCAGAAAGTTCAGGCGGTGCTGCGGGGCAGGTGAGAGTGAAAAGGCTAAGTGCCAGCGGGATGTATTTCATGGATTCGAGATGAGAAAAGACCGCGTTTGATACTGGATCAATAGTGAAATCTTTTCAAATACCTCAATCCTTTGGAAACCAGCGTGGTTCTTTGCCGGGTTTCCATTTGATCGCACAACCGCTGCTGGGAAGTCCTTTTTTGGGAGTTTGTCCGCTGATTAGCGAGTTGGCGGCAGCCAAGAGATCCGCTCCGTTAGCTGGTTGACCTGAGCTTGGGCGGGTTTCATCAAATTGTCCCGTGTAGGCGATTTTCCCTTCATTATCGAGCACGAAGAAATCCGGAGTACATGCAGCACCGTAGGATTTTGCGATCATCTGGGTTTCGTCAATTAGGTAAGGAAAATCCCAGCCATGCTCCGCCGCAAATTGTTTCATCGGCCCCGGACCGTCTTGGGGATATTTTTCGAGATCGTTGGAATTGATGGCAATCGTGCTGACGCCGTGCGGTGCAGCAATTTTTGCGAATTGACCCAGTGCCTTGGCTAGATGGATGACAAATGGGCAATGATTGCAGGCAAACACAATTACCGTCCCATTTTTGCCCGCGAGATTCTTCAAAGAATGCATTTTTCCCCATGCATCAGGCAGTTCAAAGCCCGGCGCCATGTTGTTAAACTTCAATTCGAAGGTTGATGATACTTCAGGCATGTGGGACTTCTAAACACGGATTTAAAATCCCGCAACCGAAGTCTTCATTTGATTTTGAGTTTCATTTTGAAAATTAACGGTTACCCCGTGGATGTGCTCACGCCATTAGAACAAGCTCGATACTCCCGCCACCTCCTCATTCCGGAGATTGGCGAAAGTGGACAGCTGCGTTTAAAAAATGCCTCGGTGCTACTAATCGGCACGGGTGGGCTGGGTTCTCCGGCCGCGCTTTACCTTGCGGCGGCAGGTGTTGGTAAGCTCGGTTTGGTCGATCCCGACACGGTCGATCTCTCCAATCTCCAACGTCAGTTACTCCATAAAGATGCTACGATTGGACAATCTAAACTTGAATCCGCCGCCGCGCGTCTGCGTGAAACAAATCCACACATTGAGCTCGAGCTATTCCCAGTGCGCTTCACGCCGGATAACGCGCTGTCGATTGCAGATAAATACGACATCATCATCGATGGCTCGGATAATTTTCCCACGCGGTTTCTTTCGAACGACACCGCGTTTTTTCTCAAAAAACCACTCGTCTACGGAGCGATCCATCGTTTCGACGGACAGATGACCGTGTTTGCTCCGCATCTGGGCGGACCCTGTTATCGGTGTTTGTTGCCGGACATCCCGCCTCCCGGCGCTGTGCCGAACTGCGCGGAAGCCGGTGTGCTCGGTGTGTTGCCTGGGATCATTGGATCTCTCCAAGCAATGGAAGCGATCAAACTCATCCTCGGCATTGGCGAAGCTCCCATCGGTAAACTTTTGATCTACGATGCGCTTCGTACTTCATTCCGCTCGTTGAAACTTCGTCACGATCTTGCTTGTCGTTTGTGCGGAGAAACCCCCACGATTACTTCCGTTCATAATTCCGAAACCGCCGCCAACCCTTCCTGCCAAATCCATAATCCCACCATGCAAACTATCACCGCTGCCGAACTCAAAGACCGCCTCGATTCCGGAAATCTCAACGCACTACTCATCGATGTCCGTGAAGAAGGTGAATGGCAGGTTGTGAATATCCCGCAAGCCAAGCTAGTGCCGCTGCAAACCATCCCAGCATACGCGCCGAATCTCCCCAAAGACACGGAGATCATCATCCATTGTAAAGCCGGCATGCGCTCCGCCAGGGCCTGTGAATACCTCATGTCAATCGGCTTTGAAAACGTCACCAATGTCGAAGGTGGGATGGATGCGTTTCAGAAACTTTGAACAGTTAAAATATCATTCTTACGGAGCATACAGCCGAAGCGCCGCCGCTTCATTTTCAAGCTGCACTATATCCCTCTCTCGTAATCTTCCCATTTCGTGAACCTCGTCGCAGATCATTTTTAATTGATCCGCTGTGAGGATAATTTCTTCACCGAGATAGAGTCGTCTCTGGAACCAGCGGTGCTGGGTATAGTTAAAAGCGTAGTCCTTATCGTAGTCCGTTGCAGTGAAGGATTCTTCAACTGTCTCAGGCTGTGACGCTTCAATCATTTCAGCGCTATCCCTGTTAATGATGATCGGATTAGGTCGATGCGATCTAATCCCAGTGATATAGCGGTATTGGTTGAAGCTCATTTGGATATTGGCTTTTTACTATTACTATATGCGTTTCTTATCATCAAATAGTGAAGATTTCGACACATCTCCGAGTCATTAAGCAAAAAACATACCAAATACCACAATAGGTAGGTTGTTCTGAAAACTGCTCTTATTTTTCGGCCGATGTAATTTCTGCGATCTCGACATATCGTCACAAAGCAGTATTTCTATATGTGAAAACCGAGTTTTTTCACTGAAAAATCCACCTAAAAAAATGAAATCTATTCTCACATCCTTGATTCTCGCCGCCACTGTGATCGGAGCAAATGCAAATGAGGGCGCTCACAAAGTAGAAATTAAAAGTATCGTCACTGAGATCCAGCAGACACCACAATTTCAAGTTAATGGTCCGAAGGATAAAAAATTCAATCCTCGCTATTGGTTGGAGATCGAAGCGGAGCTTGAGGTTATGACCGCTGACAAGACAGGAAAAATCAATCCAGATGGGTTTATCCCGGAGATTGCGGCAAGTTGGTCAGTGATCATCAAAGATAAAGGAACGGATAAGACAACGATGCTTACGGGTAAGGTGTCGTTCATAGAGGTTCGAACCAAGGATAAGAAAGCTTATCTGAGTGCTTATATTAGCCCAGATACTTTGGAGAAACTATTGGGTAAGGATAGGTTTGGAGATAATGATATTGAGGCCGTTGCATTGGTGATCTCCGGTCCGGGAATTGTTAGTGATGGGAAGCATGCGGCAGGACTTCAGAAAGCGACCGCTGCAGAAGAATCGAAGTGGTGGACAACTGGTAAGTATACGACCATGGAAGGGGTGGTTCTCGCAAAATCGAAAACCCCATTTGCTCCGTTATGGACGGATCACTATCCGGTCGAAAAGACTGAATAGGGATGGAAGTCGCCATCTTTATGCAATCTCTAACAAAAATCGCATTTGTATTCCTGCTTCTTATCAGCACTTGTTTAGCTGCGCCCGAGAAGAAGGTTATCGATGGCGTGACTTATCACATTTTAAAGGTTTCACCTGAACGGATTCAGTTGATCTGGAAGGGTGGCGATGGAAAACAGCTGCGAACTTTTCCAGCTACTTCGAAATATCTGAAAGGGAAGGGGATAGAGGTGGAGACTTTAATGAACGGTGGGATTTTCGAACCCGGTGGCATCCCGAGTGGGTTGCTGGTGCAGGAAGGAAAGGAAATGAGTCCGGTGAATCGGAACAAGGGCGAAGGAAATTTTTTCCTACAACCTAATGGAATTTTCCTGATCTCTGATAAAGGTGCTGCGGTGATCCGAACTGATGAATACCCGTTGAAAAACGTCGTCGTCAAACAGGCCGTGCAGTCGGGGCCGTTGTTGTTGAGGGCTGGAATAGTTCATCCAGCGTTCAATGCAAATTCGACATCAGAATTGCATCGCAACGGCGTCGGAGTGACCAAGAATGGTGAAGTGGTTTTTGTGATGACCGATTTTCACTCCGATAAATTCGTGAACCTTCATCAGTTCGCACAGCTTTTTAAATCACTCGGTTGTGATGATGCATTGTTTCTCGATGGTGATATCAGCCAAATGCGTTCCGGTGCGGATATGGAAAAGCAAAGCAATAGCTTCGGTTCGATCTTCGCTGTGGTGAAAGCCGAGAAATGATCTAGCAAATTTTTAGGTTGTGTTGGGTTGACCATGAATTTGGTAGGGCGCCATCGCCGAGGGCGCCGCATGGAATGAGAAAGAATATGATGTTCCAAAAGATAGGCGAATCCGTTCCGCTTCGCGCGGCGCCCTCGGC
>JANOKJ010000149.1:0-3254 GCA_031419275.1 Akkermansiaceae bacterium
AAAAGGTAGGGTCGGCGCGCCGTCGCCGACCGTGATTCTAAAGGGGATAGGCGTGTAGGTAGGTCACATGTCTCTTTGAACGATAGCGCGTTAAGAATTTTGATTTGGGTCGACACGGCGTGTCGACCCTACCTTTAAAAATGGCGTATCTCCCTGAGCGGATTGAGGACGAACGGTCGTTCGTGGATGCGTGGGTGGGGGATCTGGAGCTTGGGGTGATCGAGGATGACATCTCCGAAGATTAGGATGTCGATATCGATGATGCGGGGGGCGTTGCGGATAGGATGAGGTTCGCGGCCGAGTTTTTTCTCGATGGCTTGGGTTAGCTGTAGGAGTTCCAAGGGATCGGTCCCGGGGTAGTGGAAATCGACGGCGGTGTTGAGGAAACGTGGGGAATCTGGCGGACAGTTTTGGGGTTCTGTATCGTAGAGCGAAGCGGTGAGAAACGGTTCGCCGGGGCTGGCGATTTGGCGTAGCTCGGCGATGGCGGCGGCGATGTGCGCTTCGCGGTGACCGAGGTTAGATCCGAGAGCGATGGCGACGCGGGGCATGTTTCAAACTCGCTGGAGTTTACTCGACGAGATTCTGGAGTTTGGAAATTCCGTAGTTGGATTGCACGCGGCTATTCGCAGCTTCGACCTCAGAGGAGGGTACGACGATGGGGCGGTTCGCGCCGTAGAGTTCGATGGTGTAAAACTCCGGAGTATTCTTTTGAGTGAGAGTGAGAAGTTCGCGGGCGTGGCTGAGGCTGGTGACCGGAGTGCCGTTGATTTTTTCCACAGCGAGCCCTGTGAAGTTTTCCATCTGGGAAGTGACGGAATCCGGTTGGATCTGTGTGAGCATGACGATGTCTTTTTTCTCTTGGAAAATACCTTTTGAAACGTAGTCGGTATATAGTCTGCGAACGGTGACGTCGGTGAATTTTGAGGTGGCGAAGAGGTTGGTATCGAGAGGTTGGAACACCAGTCCAGCGAAGACAATATAGCGTGGTTGCGCCTCGTAACGGATGGAATACATCTGCGCAGCGGGTAGGGGTTTAAGGGTGATATCGAAATCCAGAGGGGCGCCACCGCGTAGGACGCGGACCGCGACTTTATCGCCACTGAACTTGCGCTCTACGATTTCTGCTAGATTCACATTTTCGCCGTCGATGAGAACTTGTCCGGCGGAGTCGACCTGTTGGCCATCGAGTGACATAAGGACGTCACCGCTTTTTAGAATGCCATCGGCTGAACTGGTGGGAGTGACGCGGGTGATAAGTACGCCTTTGTCATCATTTGGCAGACCGAGGGCTTTGCGCATGGCAGGGTTGTGAAGCGGAAACTCACTAAGGCCGAGTTCGGCGTAATGGTTATAACTTCCATCTGCGATGTCTTTGAGGAAACGCTTCACGACGGGAGTCGGAATGATGTAACCGGTGTTGTCCGCTTGGCGCAGGCCTTGGAATGCGACGCCGACGACTTTGCCATTTTGAAGCACGGGGCCGCCGGAGTTGCCCGGGTTGATCGCGGCATCGATTTGAACCACGAGATGCGAATCGGCACGGCTATGGGAGTAAGGTTGGAAATCGATACGTGAAACGATGCCTTTGGTGACAGATAGCCGCGAACCGCCGACGGGATAACCAATCACGGTGACCTCGGATTCGAGTTGTGGTACTTCGCCGAAGGAGAAGACTGGAAAATTTTTGAAATCAGAAAAATCCTCAAGCGAGAGCAAGGCAAGGTCACAATCATGGGCGATGTGTTCGACTTTCGCTGGATATTTTTTCGGGCTGCCGTGGACGGTGATAAGGATGCGTTTTTGATTCGAGACGACGTGCGCGTTAGTGAGGATCTGGTTTTCACCGACGATGAATCCTGTGCCGATACCACCGCCGAACCGACCCGTGTTCCATGGCGTTTGGTAATCGGGATTTTGAGTTGCTACCTCAATGCGTAACACCGAACGGTAAATCGCGGAGCCGTTGGCGGGTTTTTCCTGAGCATGCAGTAACGGTAAGCTGACTGCGGCGAGAGCGAGAGCGAGAAAGAGACTGAGGCGAATCATGTTGGGGTGGAAGTTAAAGTGAGAAGTGGAGAGTGCAAAGGGGAAAGTGTGGAAGTAGCGAGTGATCAGTGATCAGTGATCAGTGATCGGTGATCGGTGGGAAGTGGCTAGAAGGAAGAGTATGAAATTGGTAGGGTGCCATCGCCGAGGGCACCGCATGGGATGAGGGAGAGTGGGATGTTTTAATGGATAATCGCTTCGCGCGGCGCCCTCGGCGATGGCGCCCTACCAATACCTAATAAAGTTTGGAATTTTGGATGCGCCTCTTCTTTGTCAGCGATGAGGGTTTCGATTTCGGTGAAACCGGATTTTTTGAGCATGGAGGAGAGTTGGCTTTCGGAAAAGCCAAGCCAGCGATCGGCGTAGAGCTCGCGAGCTTCGGTGAAGGTATGCTGGAGCAGATCGAGAATGATAATGCGGCCACCGGGTTTTAATATGCGGTGTGCGGCGTCGATGGCGCGTTGGGGGTTTTCCGCGTGGTGCAGGGCTTGGCTTAGGATGGCGAGGTCGATGGTGCCTTTATCAATAGGAGGGCTCTCAATATCGCCGATGCGGAATTCGAGATTGTGTAGGCCGTTTTTGTGGGCGAGGGATTGGGCGTATTCGACCATTTTCGGAGAGAGATCGACCGCAATGACTTTCTCTGCGCGTTGAGCGAGGAGTTGGGAAAGGGTGCCTTCGCCCGCACCGAGATCAGCGACATGGCGGTAGTTGAGGGATTTGATCAAGGCTTCGGCGAGCGCTTTCCATGAACGGCCAGGGACGTAGTCTTTCCCGAATCGACCTGCGAGTTCATCGAAATAGGCGCGGGCGTAGTCCTTGCGTTTAGAAAGAATGTGTTGAAGTGCGAGGTTATCGGCGGTGGTTTCGGAGATTTCAGCTATCGCGTGGGAAACGACGGGTGAGAGCTTGCTCGGGATAGAGGCGGAGTAGACATTGTTTTTTCCGGCACGCTCGTCGTTTACCAAACCTGCGGTTTTGAGTTGGGAAAGCTGGGTGGAAATCCGGCTCTGGCCCATGCCGAGGATTTCCTGAAGTTCAGCCACTGATAAGGCATCTTGGCCAAGAAGTGCGAGAATCCGGAGCCGTGTTGGATCGGAAATGAGTTTCAGGCATTTGATGGTTGACGACATGGCTGGTATGTTACATCAACGCATCACGATTTGACGATACGAAAATTAAAAAACAAATGAGCACCTACATTT
>JANOKJ010000150.1:0-3129 GCA_031419275.1 Akkermansiaceae bacterium
GCAGTGACGCGAATCCTGGAGGCTGTCGATCAAAACCAAACGGTCTGCATCTACGGCGATTACGATGTCGACGGCATTTCCTCCATTACCCTGCTATCGAAAATTCTAAACGCTTACGGAATCCAACCACGCACATTCATCCCCAAACGAGGCACCGAGGGCTACGGCTTGAGCTTTGCTGCTTTGGAGCGCTGCATGTCCGAAGGAACGAAACCCGACCTCCTTATTTCCGTCGATTGCGGCACGGTATCCATCGATGAAATCGCCCATCTCCGCGCACAGGGAATCGATGTCGTCGTCGTTGATCACCACGAGCCAAATCCGTCAGGCAGACCCGATTGCTGCGCCTTGGTGAATCCAAAATGCGGCGATAATTTCAACTATCTCTGCGCCGCGGGTGTGGTTTTCAAACTCGGCCATGCGTTGTTGAAAACACGTCCCACCGATCTTGAACTCAAAGACCTGCTCGAACTCACCGCCGTCGCCACGATTGCCGACATCGTTCCGATGATAGGAGAGAACCGCATCATGGTCCGGCACGGACTGAAACGTTTGGCAGCATCTAACAATCCAGGACTTCACGCGTTGAAAGAAATTGCTGGAGTTAAAGATTTACCTACCTCGATGGATGTCGGTTTCAGAATCGGCCCACGGATCAATGCTGCTGGCAGAATGGATTTTCCCGAAGACGCGCTCGCGACCCTGAACACAACCTGCCATATCGAAGCTGCCGAGCTCGCGCAGAAACTCGAGGATTACAACCGCCAGCGCCAAGCGTTTGAGAAGCACATTCGCGATGATGCAATGAAACAACTCAGCGAGGATTTCGATCCCAGCAATGATCCGGTCATCGTGATCGGCTCCAGAACGTGGCACCACGGCGTGGTCGGCATTGTTGCCTCACGCCTCATGCGGCAATATTACAAACCCACGTTTGTGATTGCGATCGATGAAGAAGGAATCGGCAAAGGCTCCGGCCGCAGCATTGAAGGCGTTTCTCTGGTCGATGCGATCCGTGCCTGCGAAGACGAATTGATCGCAGGCGGTGGACACGCGATGGCCGCGGGACTTTCGATTCATGAAGATTCGTTGGAGCGCTTCCGCGATAAATTCGCCTCATTCGTGCTCGAAAACTCCACCGCAGAAGAGCGCATGCCGCGTTTGGTTTACGATGCGGAAATTGACTTTTCCGAACTCTCGTTAGAATTCCTAGCCAGCTATGAGCTATTGCAGCCATTCGGAAACAGCAATCCGCAACCCGTGTTTGTCAGCCGACATGTCGAACTCAGCTCCCCTCCTTTCAAGATGAAAAACCATCACCTTCGCCTGAGTATGCGCCAGGGTCACCAAGAGAAATCCGCCGTCTTTTTCGGCGGCGGCGAGCGCGACTTACCCGCACCACCCTGGGACATCGCCTTTACAATTGATCGAAATACGTTCCGAGGAAACACCTCACTCCAGATCACGATTCAAGATGTGATGGGTTCCAAGCCTGCTTTCCAAGCATAACCGCCACCACTGACTTATTTGAAGCGCTACAAGTTCAAGAAGTGCGGCGGTTAAGGATTTATCTAACAGATTGTGATATTGAAAAGAAACAACTGACCGTAAAAGACACAAGGAGGGGCTGCATTCTGCTGCCCTTTTAAAAACTGTGGCCGAATGCGTTCCAATGTGATCTAGCGGTGACCGCCCCAAAAACGAAAATCATGTATAAGGTTATCCCATTTTAACAAATACCTTGATGATTAGCTCTTGTAATCATGGATGCTGGTTATTAAAAAACTGTTGTCGCCCTCGGTGACAGCGTTGCCCGTCCCGGGGGGGATAATAAATGGGCAACGCTTTTTTATATGCACCTCATCGAGAGCTGCCTCCGCCGATAAGTCGATCCATGGAAATACCTCGTCTGGATTTTTGAAGAACTTCCCAAAGCAAAAGTCACCTCAGAGACCTTCGCCAGCCATACCCCCAAGGCCTACGCAAAGTGCCTAAGCCAACCACGCCTCAAAAAGACAGCGTAGTCATAAACGTCGTAAGTCCTTAACCTACGACATTTACGTCAAGAGGCGCTCTGGAGGACGCTTACTCTATCGGAACCACGCGACCAATTTAAAGAAATTGCTCATCGTGACTGTTACAAAAAGAATGCTTAATCACGTACCATTCATGCCTGGCAGTTTATTTCTGGAGGGAACTAGACGTGTGTATCAGGGTGAGGCTCAGATTTCAAAGTAGATGGAGTTATGCGCTGACCTTTGCTGCAAGGTCCCATATCTTTGATAATCTCCCAATTTCCATTTGGATACCGTTGAGTTGGTTGTTGACGCAATACCTTGAAAACAGGTGGCAAGTTGCTCGTCGGCTTTTTGGGGGATTCGTTGGCGGTTTAGAGTTTGGGCTTGGTTTTGCACCCCTTTGCATCAAAAAATCACACAAAATACTCCTTTCCATCGATTTGAAGCGTATATGCCTCATAGGCTGGGTCATTTGCATATACAATCAACACGTCACCATTTGAGAACCATAACACAAGCGTTCCATCTGTATCGCACTTCACTTCGCTGACTTGACAACCAAGCACACGAACCAGCTTTGATTCAGACAGTGGGAAATCGAAAACCGGAGAATCAGGCAAAAGTTGAGAATTGGAAAATCGAAACGGTGCGGAAAAACTCAACCTATTTTCATTTTCAAAATTCAAATGTGCTACATAACGGTGAAAAATTACGGAATCAACGTCACTATGCTCGATACCTTTAATTATTTCTAGTGAAGGAGGTATATTCATATTCAATAGTCAAATGGTCCTTTATAGCCGGATGGAAACTCAACATGATAATCAGGGCGCGGCACTCCGACTTTTCCTGTGCTTGGATTTACTCCCTGCCAACCTTTGGTATTGGGATCATATTTTTGATATTTCCAATTTCCGTTCGGATACTGTTCGGACGGTCCTCTGCGCAAAACGCGGTATCCCGGAAGCACAATCATGATTTTCATACCTAGTTTGGAAAAATTAGAAATAGTTAGACAGTGCGGGTTCTTTACTAGGAAGCTTATCGGATTCCGGAAGCGACATTCTAAGTGAGGAGATTCTTAACAAAAACCTCGGATCTCGCGGCTCAA
>JANOKJ010000151.1:0-12789 GCA_031419275.1 Akkermansiaceae bacterium
GCCGTCCCGACCATTTAAAAACCTCCCCTCGCGGGAGGTTTTTTATTGTCCGGACCGGCCCGTTCGAGCTCTTTCGCGCAGCCCCGACGAGTCGGGGTGGAGCGAAACGTTCGACTGCCGAGTTTTGTGAAACA
The DNA here is from genome assembly GCA_031419275.1 of Akkermansiaceae bacterium. Taxonomy (GTDB): domain Bacteria; phylum Verrucomicrobiota; class Verrucomicrobiia; order Verrucomicrobiales; family Akkermansiaceae; genus Luteolibacter. The sequence continues at coordinate 135 of JANOKJ010000151.1, forward strand.
CAAAACATTCCTCCTATCCGCGAAGCGCACCCCGCAGGGACGGAGCGCAGCGTAGTCAATCTGGCCTGTCCCGCATTTGAAGTGCTACTGGATCAGTCGCGAGCCACATCCCGCTTGGAGGTTTAGAAGAAACCTCACTGCTAAGTTTTTCGATTCGCAAAACATTCATCTTATCCGCGCAGCGCATCCCGCAGGGACGGAGCGCAGCGGAGTTAATCTGGCCGTCCCGTTGGTGAGACGTGGTCATCAAATCCTAACGATCCCTTTCCGTTATCAGCTCTGCGAGATATGGACTTTTAACCCCGATAAGTCGGGGCTGCCTACTCAAATATCAAACTCCACACCCGGCTCCGGAATAATCACCTCAGTGCCCGGCAAACGACTTTCCAATTCCTGTTTGAACCACGCCATTGCTCCCTCATCACCATGGACGAGGAAAATTTTCTTGGGTTTCACCTTCACCGCGAAGTCGGCGATCGCGTCGCGGGTGGAGTGTCCTGAGAAATCGAAGATACGTACTTCGCAGTTGAGTTTGACGGGAGGATAAGCTGGATCGAGCTCGACCATATCGCCGGGTTTTGCGGCGCGGATTTTTCCGCCGGGAGTTTCCGAATCCGCATAGCCGACGAAGAACAAGCCGTGTTTTTTATTCTCCAATACTCCCTGTCTTGCGAAATTGTTAGAAACGGTTTTTTCACTCATCATCCCGCTGGAGAGAGCGTAGATGCAGCCGTTGTTGAAAGGGATGGGGCCGACCCGTTTCTTGTTCCCGCCGGCGAGTTCCATATCAGTGAGAAATTTGAAGCCACGGCGATTGCGACGCGAGACGTCGGAAAACTTATCGTAAATCGTGGTCATCTTGGTGCTGAGTCCACCGATGTAAACCGGCACTTTCTCATGAATCAGGCCTTCTTCTTTAAAGCGTTGTAGCATGGCCAGAACCTCTTGGGTTTTGCCCATCGCGAACACGGGAATCAAAACAGATCCGCCGCGTTTCAGCACGCGCTTGATCGCTTCCGCAAACTCGTTCTCCTCCTCGCGGCGCGAGTAATCTGGCCGACGCGCCTGTTCACCGCGCGTGGTTTCCACGATCAACGCATCGACTTCATCGTTAGGAAACATCGCGCCTTTCTGCAGGGTACTGTCTTCGAAATTTACGTCTCCCGTGTAGAAAACTTTTTTGCCTTCCGCTTCAAACATCACACCTACCGAGCCGAGGATGTGGCCGGCATCGTAAAATTCCGCTTTGAGTTTTCCTGCGTCATCGACATCGAATTTCCGGCCGACATTGCGGCGTTCCAGCATCCCTTTCATCCGATCAATTTGACCGTGCACGAAAAACGGGTATTCGGAAATGCCCAGTTCGGTGCGTTTGCTTTCCATCACGTTGACTGAATTGTGTAGCATCGCGCAGGTGAGCTCGGCGGCTTCCGGGGTGAGGAAAACTTTTGCACGCTTTTGGTGCTCTATGCAAACTGGCAAAGTTCCGACGTGATCCAAGTGCGAATGGGTCACAAAAATCGCTTCTGCGGTATCGTCTTCGATCAGCTCGTAGCGGGGTTTCGCGGTCACACCTTCTTCTTTCGGATGCATCCCCGCATCTAGAATCACTCTGACGCCATCGGCATCCAAGACATACGAATTTGCGCCGATTCCGACGTCTCTGCAGATGCTTTTGAAAATCATTACTGCGCGCACCCTCTGCAATATGGAGATGGCTGTCAATGCGCTGTGAAGCGCGTTTGGGTTCAATTTTTCAACGCAAAGCCGCAGAGAGCGCAAAGGGGCGCAAAGCTATGGATGATATGTTGAAATAGGGTGGTTGATATTACTGTTCTTCCTTCGCGCCTTTGCGCGAGATCTCAGGTGGATGAAAAAGAGCGTGTTAAGACGAGGAAGATTGGCTAGATTGCCGTGGTGAGTCACAAACTCCAGAATAATAGAAAGTCGGTGACGGAGTCTCGGCGCTGGTTTTCTAAGACCTTGATCGCGGCTTATGTCGTTTTGGGCATTGTCACTTGGCAAACGATTCATGTTGCGAGCGGTGGAGACTTACTTTTCAAGCGCTCAGCGAAATCGCAGATCGGATCGACCAAGCTTCACGTGGATCGAGAAGCGACGTCCCGAAAAAATCGTGCGACCAAAGAGCCTGTCGCAGCCTTTTTTGAGCGAGCGAAGCGTGGGATGACGGAACAAGAAATCCGGGGGATGATTGCGGATTATGAAGCGATAGGGTCGATGCCGACTTTCGGAGACTTCCAAGCTGCGCATGATTACGGAGAAAAACTCAACGAGTGGTATGTGAAAGCTGTGGCGGACGCTCTTTCTCTCACTTCCGAGCAGAAGCAGACAGTTCGCGCGGCTATGGTCGAAAAGCTTGAACGTAAAATCGAGGAATACAAAGCAATCTTATCCGTATCACCTGGCGCAGGCAATGAAGCTATTGTGGTGATGCTCTCGACAGACTATTTGTCAACTATACGCTCACAAACCAATATGTCTCTATGGAATCTCTGCGAACTAACAGAAGATCAGGTCAAACTCACCTATAAACAATTCCTGAAAATGAGGGATGAGAAATCTGATATCAATATCAGCCCACTAAGTTTGGAAAAGCCGTTCCCTATCTATCGATCAATCGCTATGCATGATGCTGGAACTGTTGAGTATATCGGCTACCCTCCTCCATCCACTATGGAAGGGAGATGTTCGATCTATGGCTCCGTATCGGGAGGAATAATCAATGTCACTAACACCTTCCCGTTAACCCCTGATCAGAAACTCGAAAATCATCGCAATGACTTATTGACGCAAGCGAAGTTGCTGCATCCTGCACAGTTGCGTCTGGCGCTATTGATGAATCCTGGTGTTGCAGAAACGATCAAGTATCAGCTCGATAAACCTTGGGGACAATAAGTCCCACTTATAACGGATAAGGCAGCATGAAAAAGAACGTGATAAGACAGAGAGGATTAGCTAGATTGCCGCGGTGAGTGATCAACTCCAGAATAACAGAAAGTCGGCGATGGGTTTCCGGCGCTGGTTTTCTAAGACTTTGATAACTGCTTATGTCGTTTTGGGACTCGTGTTATGGCAGACAATTCACGTTATTGGCAGTGGGGAAATGCCTTTCAAACACTCGGGGAAGCCGCAGATGGGATCGACCAAGTTGCATGCGGATCGAGATGCGACGTCTCGGAAAAATCGACCGACCAAAGAGCCTGTCGCAGCTTTTTTTGAACGAGCGAAGCGTGGGATGACGGAACAGGAAATTCGGGGGATGATTGCTGACTTCGAAGCGATTGGGCCGATGCCGGAATCGGGAGATCTCGGTGAGTCTCGTGATCGCGCAAAAAAGCTCATCGAGTGGCATTTTAAGGCATTGGTTGAAGCGTTATCTCTCAGTCATGAGCAAAAGAGAGAGGTTTGGGATTCTTTGAACCCGGCACCTGATCCTAAACCTCTGGAATGGATATTAATTCCTTCTGATAACATTGATCTTCTTGGGCATCTCGGGCAGCAAAATTTAATTCAAAACGTTTCTTATGGGGGTTCATATGCTGATTCATGGCGTCACTGTAATCTTACAGATGATCAAGTGAAACTGACCTATATGAAATCCCTTGAAGCAAGGTATCTAGCCAGATGGGAAGAGGATAAGAAATCTGGGAGCACACGCTGTCATGGTGAGCATCTGATGATCATGCATGATCCTGCAACGGGTGAGTATGTCGATTATCCTTCCACATCTATCGTTTTGGGTAGCTTCATGCCTGGCGCTGTATCGGGAGGAATTATTGATGTTACGAATACCTTCCCGTTAACCCCTGATCAGAAACTTGAAAATCATCGCGATGATTTTGTTGCACAAGCGAAGTTACTGCATCCTGCACAGTTGCGTATGGCGCTGTTGATGAATCCTTTCGTGGCCTTGATGCTTAAGCACCAGCTAGATAATCCGAGAGAATGATGCAGCCGGTCGCAGACCGGCTCTCCTAAATAATCCCCTCGGCAGTTTCTTGTTTGAGACGGAGTTGTCCGCAGGCTGCGTCGATGTCGTGGCCTTTTTCGATGCGCAGGGTGGCGGTGACTCCGGCTTGTTTGAGAACGTCTTGGAACGCACGGCAGTGGGAGAGGGCGGGCCGTTCCCATTCCAAGCCTTCGACGGTGTTGTAGGGAATCAAGTTCACTTTGGCGGAAATGTTGCGCGCGTGGCGGGCGAGGATGGCGGCTTGTGCTAGGTCGTCGTTGACGCCTTTGATTAAAATATATTCGAGGGTGAGCTTTTGTTTTTTGGTTGAGTTCCAATGTGCGAGTGCGTCTAACAATTCCGCCACCGGGTATTTTTTGTTCACCGGCATGATGCGGTTGCGGACTTCATCGGTGGCACCGTGGAAGGAGATGGCGAGTCGGATCTGCTGCGGATGATCGGCGAGCTGGCGTATTTGTGGAGCGAGGCCGGAGGTGGAAATAGTTAGATGTCGCGCACCGAGATGGAGGGTTTCGGGTCCGGTGATGAGCGCGATCGCGGCCATGAGGTTATTGAAATTCGCCATGGGTTCGCCCATACCCATGAACACCAGGTTGTCCACGCGCTCGCCGGAGATTTGTTCTGCAGCAAGGACTTGGCCGGCGATTTCCGAGGCGTCGAGGTTGCGAGTGTATCCAGCGAGACCTGATGCGCAGAATTTGCAGCCGTAGGCGCAGCCGACCTGAGAGGAAACGCAGAGTGTGCGACGATCCGATTTTTCACCGTAGAGCGCGGGGTTGGCGGGGATGAGAACCGCTTCGATGTAACGGCCGTCGTGGAGTTTGAAGAGAAACTTGCGGGTGGTATCTTCGCTGCCTTGGGTTTTCGCGTGGGTGAGCGCGGTGATGCGAAATGAAGTCGCGAGCTTTTCTCTCAACGATGCGGAGAGGTTGGTCATTTGGTCAAACGAAGTGACCTTCTTTTTCCAGACCCAATCGAGGATTTGTTTAGCGCGGAATGCGGGTTCGTGATTGGTAGCGAGCCATTCCGAAAGCTCTTGCGGAGAAAGTCCCGGCAAGGCAGGTATAGCGGTTTGTTTGGGTATCGATGAAACCTCAGACATTGAAATCTATTCCGTGAAAGTAAATTTAATGCCTTTGCTCGTATAGGCTTTGGCTATGTCTTTTTCTAACTCCAACCAAGTTTGTCCGTCTAACAAAACTTCAAGAGCCGCGTCTCCTTGTTTGCCTTCTCTTAGGGCTTTGAGAAACTTTTTGATTCTCGCTCCGTCTTTATCGCGATCCATGTGGAAAAAATAATTCGTGATCAACATCCCGCAGCCATAGTTCACTTGGGCGTTTCCGACGAAACTGGTATATGACTGAAGCATGAAGTTTTTGAGCGGGCCGAGTTTGATTTTATCTCCTAAGCCACGGCCTCCTTTATCATCCTTGCCGAATGCAGTTGCATATTCCACAATGGCTCTTGAGTTGCCTTTAACATTGAATAATCCACTACTCGAATAGGGTGTAACTGCTACATATTCTGCAAGACCCTCGGTGAACCATCCCATCGAGCCTGCGGCATAATAAGGATGGGGAGTTAACTGATGTACCAATTCATGCGGAAGTGTTTTTGAGGATTTTTCCCTATCCATCAAGTAACCAGATCCTGCTTTTTTAACTCCTAAACTGGTTAATGGAACCATCACGATGTTTTTGCCGCCGATGAAAACACCTGCGCTGCCAGGAGGCCCTCCAGCTGAGTGATATTCTTTTTCATTTTCAAAAAGAAAAATCTCATACTTGCCGTCTTTTTTTGCGCCGCCATTCACAGCGAGAGGTAATTCTCTAACAAACTGATGGGTGCTCTCGAATAAAATCGCGAAACCTTTGACGACCGAGTTGCCAAGTCGGGCATCGCAGTTGTAACGGTAGTTTGCAGATTCGTAGATGAACTGTTTGCCATCCTTCTCTTCCTTGATCGTAACGATTTCAGGGTCGCCTGTGAATTTCACCTGCTCCGGCCAGGGATCTTCGAAATTTAATTTGGTATCCTCGGCTGTTTCAGGCGCGCCTTTGGGTTGTTCTTGGCTGTAGTTTTTAATCCACAACTGATCGTCTTTGGATAACTTAGCGATAGGAAATGGAGATTCTTTGCCATTCGGGAGCTGTAGGATCGCATTGCCATTTTCGACACGTAACAAGAGCGCTTTAACATTCCGCCCCTGATCGTCCGTCCAGATACGTTCGATCTGGCGACCCATGCTCAGCATGGAGCCTGCGAGTAAAAAGATGATGATAGGGAGCTTCATAGCGTGTTCAGAAAATCTGCCATTAAAGATTTCATAAGTCGAACCCTGAATCTCGTTCACGGAAACGGCGGAAATAACTAAGGTTGATATGGTTTTAACCACGAATTTCTCGGATAACACGAATGATGGCTGATGGATCGCCATTCCGAATATTCATCAGCAAATGATCTTCCTATTCGAGAAATTCGTGTAATTCGTGGTTCAATTTCTTCATTTCTAAACGAAAAAACCGGCCCCTTTAAGGAACCGGTTTTTTGAAATTTCTGAGTAAAGAACTTAGCTTCAGTCTTCGTCTTTCACGTCGCCAGCATCAACTGTGACGGTGAGTTGGGCGCTGACCTGCGCGTTGAGTTTGATCTCAACAACGGTTTTGCCGGATTTTTTGATCGGCTTATCGAGCTGGATGGAGTGGCGATCGATGACGATACCAGCTGCTTCGAGTTCTTTGTGGAGATCCATGTTGGTGACCGAACCGAATGCCTTACCACCTTGACCGGTGGAGAGGGTGAAGGACGGCTTGAGCTTGGAAATCTTGGTTGCGAGCTCTTGAGCGACAACGAGTTCCTCTGCCTCACGCTTGGCGCGATTGGTTTTGAGAGCTTCTACGTGACGAAGGTTTGCTTTGGTTGCCTCGTATGCTTTGCCTTGTGGAACAAGGTAGTTGCGGGCGTAGCCAGCGCGGACTTTAACTACATCGGCTTCGGAGCCGAGGCCTTCGATTTTTTCTTTGAGGATGACTTGTGCGTTGGCCATAATTTGAAAGTGTTTGGTTGAGAAACGGGGGGCGGATTTAGGCTTGGCTACGGGATGGGTCAAGGAGAATCTTTAAAATGGGGCAACAAAGCTGCGCCTGACTCCTCTACTCGAGCTCGGAAACAATCTGAATTAAGGGCCTCATACGGATGATCTGTGTCGCCCTGAATGGCGTGGATTAAGAGTGGGCGCAGCTAAATTTCGGGAAAACGCTTGATTTTTAAGGGATTCGGGCAGTTTTCTGACGTATTTGCCAACAAAAGCATGAATTATGTCGCTTTTAGCGAATTGGCCGATTATCCACGTGGTCCGGTTCACGACTTGGCAGGATCAAGTTCTGGAGTTTAGCCAGTAGTTTTTTTTGATTCTATGGCGATCTGAGACCCGATTCACGGGAACAGTCTCAAGAGAAGTCACGATACGTGAGCCGATTTTAATGTTATGAAAATGTATATTGGCAACCTGTCGTTCGATACGACCAAACAAGACCTCGAAAACCTCTTCTCCGAATACGGAGCCGTAACGGATGTTCACCTCCCAACCGATCGTGAAAGCGGCCGACCACGTGGATTTGCTTTCGTGACCATGGACAGCAAAGACGCAATGAACAAAGCGATCGCTGGTGTCGACGGCACCGATGTCGGTGGTCGTTCACTGAAAGTAAACGAAGCCCAAGCCCGCGAAGAGCGTAGTGGCGGCGGCGGCGGTGGCAGTCGCGGTGGATACGGTGGCGGCGGCGGCGGCGGCGGCGGATATGGCGGCGGCGGTAATCGCGGCGGCAATGACCGTCGTGAAGAGCGTGGCGGCGGCGGACGTCGTTACTAATTTCACTTAATAAAATATTCCACGGCAGCTCTCCGAAATCGGGGGCTGCCGTTTTTTTTGGCAGGGACGCGTATCCCTACGCGTCCATATCTTGCGGCAGTTATTATGGAGAGGGTTCGATGGTGTATGAAGCATCGTTAGATATGGACCTTTACCCCGACAAGTCGGGGCTGCCTGAGATAAATCGCAACACAGTTGATTTTTGTGTTGGGGTTTCTAGTCTTAGGCATCGGTCGATTTTACGGTCGGGCATATTTTCATGATCATCTACCTTCTTGTTTTTCTCTCAGGGTTTTCCGCTTTGATCTATCAAATCTTGTGGATGAAGCAGTTGGGATTGTTGTTTGGCAATACATCGCATGCGGCTGGAGTGACCTTGGCGGCTTTCTTCGCGGGCTTGGCAGTTGGTAGTTGGTTCTGGGGAAAACGTTCCAACCAAGGCAGGAATCCGATGCGCATTTATGCCGGGTTGGAACTGGGGATCGCGATCACTGCGCTGCTCTATTTTGTGGTGATAAAAGGCTATCATTTCATTTACCCAGAGGTTTTCGAGAGTGTGCATTCGGGCGCATGGCTTTTACTGATCAAATTCATCTTGGCACTCGTGCTCATTTTTCCGCCTGCGTTTTGCATGGGCGGGACAATTCCGGTGGTTGGGCAATATGTTATTCGGAACGCATCGCGGTTTGGATCAACCTCGGCTTTGCTTTATGGAATCAATACGCTCGGCGCGACTCTTGGTGCATTATTAGCGGGGTTTTTCTTGCCGCTTTGGTTTGGTTTTCAAGCGACTTGTTTCATTGCGATGGGGATCACCTTGATTCTGGCGGTTATGGCATTTGTACTTTCACGATCGTCATCAGCCTTGCGTTTAGTTGAGGAAGAATCATTCGCCGCTGAAACGGCCCCAACGGATTATAAACCATACGATAAGGATCGATTTGCGCTGACGGTCATTTGTTTCATGTCGGGTTTTGGGGTGCTGGCGCTTGAGGTGCTGTGGACGCGGATGTTTTCGTTGGTGCTGGAGAATTCGGTTTACACCTATGCGGCGATTCTTGTGGTGGTTTTGTCCTGTCTTGCAGGTGGATCCTTGATCAGTTCCTTGCTCGCACGGCGGAAGTGGTCCCCGAACACGGTGCTCACGGTCTTGCTCGGTCTCAGTGGAATAGTGATTGCTCTGACGCCCACTGTTTTCATGAACGTGACCGATTCATTTCAGTTTCAAGCGGTCAAGGCGACTTGGTTAGATTTCGTGTTTTTGATTTTCAAGAAATGTGCGTTGATTGTAGGTCTGCCAGCCTTGGTGTTGGGCGCAGTTTTTCCGTATCTGATGAAAACGGAAGAGCAGTATGCGACTTCGGCTGGAAAGAGTTTGGGTCGCCTTGCAACGATCAATACCCTTGGAGCGATTCTTGGTTCGCTCGTCTGCGCGTTTGTTTTGCTTGAGTTCTTTGGTATGTGGCGCTCGATGCAGATCATGGGCGTGATCTATTTTCTAATGGCGATAGGGATGCCATCGGTGCGGGGTCGTGTGGGGATTGCGATGAAGGGTATAAGCGGAGCGGGCTTGGTTTTGTTGTTCACATTACTCAATCCGTCGCAGTTGCCGGTAACGGGCGTGCTTGAGATGCGCAAAGATGATGTGACCATCAAATCATGGGAGGGGAGCGATTGCACGGTCTCGGTGGTTCGTGGTAACGATGGGTTATCGATTAAAATCAACTCGGACTATGGTTTGGGTTCCACGAACGGTCGCGTCAGGCAAGCTTGTCAGGCGGAAATTCCGCTGATGCTCAAACCTGATGCGAAGTCGGTGTTTTTTCTAGGTATGGGAACTGGTATTTCTGCGGGTGCGGCCTTGTCTGATCGATTTCCTCAAGTGGAGCGAGTGGTTACCTGCGAACTTTCTCCTAACGTCATAGCCGCCTCCAAAGAGTTCATGACCAACGTGGATGGGATCGATCTCACTAACGGTCTTTTCACGGACCCGCGCTCCACAGTTCTAGCAGAAGATGGTCGTCACTATTTGATGGCGACGAAAGAAAAGTTCGATATCATCAATGCGGATTTATTTGTTCCCTATCATTCCGGTGCCGGCAGTTTGTATACGACTGAGCATTTTGAGAGCGTGAAGCAGCGTCTTAAGTCCGGCGGAATTTTCGTTCAGTGGGTGCCCGTCTATCAGGTGACGGATTTTGAATTTCATGTGATCGGTCGCACGATGCTGGAAGTGTTCGATCATGTTTCGATTTTGCGCTGCGATTTTGCTCCATTCAATGAGGTGATCGCCTTCGTGGGTCATCATGGGGCCGTGCCATTGGCGGCTTGTGACATCGATGATTCCGAGGCGAAATTGAATTTTCTTAAAGAGAATGGCGAAGATGTTTACCAAGCGCTTAACCCGCAGACGGCGCTAGTGTATTATGGAGGCAACTTGACAGCATCGAAAGAATTGTTCGCGGGATACCCGGTCAATACAGATGACAAGCCGGTGATTGAATATATGGCTCCAAAGTATTACCGGAACCAAGGCAAGGATGAGACACCTTGGTTTGTGGGGCCATACATTCTCAAGTTCATCAAAGACGTGCAGAAAAATTGTCCGCCAGACAACGATCCTTTACTTGTGAATCGCACACCGGCCAATCGTCGCCTGCCCTTAGCAGGTAGCGCGTATCAAGAGGCTAAGTTGTGGGCAGAGTTCGGAAACGATGCGGAGGCCCAGAAGAATTGGAATCAATTCGTAAATGAGTGGCTGAATCAAGCCCGCGATACAGGGGCGAAGGAATAGGATGGAATGCTTGAGTGCACAGGGCGGTCCGTTCCGACTTGGCATCGTGATGCAGAACTGATTGATTCTGTAGCGTGCATCCGGAAATAGAAATACCAACTCCCGCTAGTGTTCCGTTTCCTTTGAAGAGGTTGTTAGTGCGTCTGGGGATCTGGCTGGCGCTTATAGCCGTAATCATCTTTGCGGTGATTGTTTGGTGGTGTGCGAGTGAGATTGCCGAGCCGGGGCGCAGGCCGGTGAATCCGGCGAGCAAGGAGTTTTTTGACGAAACGTCGCTGGCGGGATTCACGGTTGAGGCTTTTGAATCTTCCGATGGGATGCCTTGCTTGGTTTGCACACCGAAGACAATGCCTGCCTTTTCTAAAAGAGCTGAAACCATTCGCGGTCAATTGTTAGAGAAAGATATGTCTCTTGCTCCATCGGGTGAGATCATTGGGACGTTGTTGATCCTTCACGGCCGAACCGGGATGAAGGAAGATTATCTGGCGGTCGCCGAGAGGTTTTGCGCGGTGGGATTTCGCTGTATCATTCCGGATCTGCCGGGGCACGGAGCGAACAAGGAACGGTTCACGACCTATGGCGTGCTTGAGGCTCCGATGGTTTTGAAGTGTTACGAACAAGCCGCCGAGAAATATGGTTTCTCTAAGCAGCCATGCATGATGTTAGGTCAGTCGATGGGTGGCGCGTATGCGGTGCAAGTAGCGGCCTTGGATGAGTCACCTTTTCAAGCGATGGTTGTCGTGTCTTCATTTGATAAGTTGCAAACGGTGGTGAGCGGGCAGACGAGTGAATTACTGGGTGACGCGGTTGGGACGGCGGTGAGTGGATCGGTGGAACATGTGTTCGGGTGGAAAACAGGAGTGAAAATTTCAGAAATCAACACCGCGAAAAAAGCTCCGAGTATAAAGATCCCAACGTTGGTGATTCATGGTGAGTCGGATAAGACTATTCCAGTCGCTTCTGGTAAAAAGCTGTATCATTCTTTTCCTGGCGATTTGGAAAAGCAGTGGTTGGTGGTGCCTGATGCAGGGCACAACAATATCCTAATCACCGATTACCCGCTCTACGCAACGATGGCGGAGTGGTTTTTGAAATATCTTAAGGCGAGCTAATACGGCTCACTCTCAGTCGCTCCGCAACGATCAGTGATTTGAAGCGTGCGTAATCTTCTTCCTGGGTTCCGGAGAGGAGGCGGTAGGTGTAGTTTGGCCACTGGCTGATTTCTTCCATGGCGTTTTTCATGCGTAGCTTGATGACTTCGTCGGAGTCGGTGCCACGGTTGGAGAGGCGTTTGAGGAGTTCTTGTTCGTCGGCGGGCATGACGAAGAGATCGACCAATGCACAGCGAATCGAAGTGTCTTCGGATTTGCGGACGTGTTCGGCTCCTTGGACGTCTAGATCCATGACCACGTCCTGGCCTGCCTGAATATATTGAATCACCTCGGAGCGGAGTGTGCCGTAGAGATTGCCGTGGACTTCGGCGCTTTCAAGGAATTCGCCACTTTCGCGTTTCGAGAGAAATTGCTCACGGCTGAGGAAATGGTAGTCCTTGCCATCGGTTTCGCCGGGGCGAGGTGAGCGGGTGGTGCAGGAGATCGAGTAATGCGCCTCGTTCTCCCCGGCCAAACGCCTGCACAAGGTGGTTTTTCCCGATCCTGATGGTCCTGATACCACAAATAATATTCCGGTCCGTTGCGACATAGCTCTAAACTGCACGGAAATCTCAAAATTTAAAATTCTAAATTCAGTTAAAAGCCTTGATGCCGCTCTTGACTTTTTCACTGGAAATCCGCTTAGAATGCGAGCGTGTCTAATTGCTGCAATTTGTTAGTGTTTCTGGTGCTGGGATCGAATTTCGTGATTGCCCAAAATTGGGAACGAGAAGGCGTGGAATTTGCTAAGGTTGAAAGCCGTGCCCGGGATCTAGCCAAGGCAAAATATCATGCTCCGAATAAGGAAGCGCTCCCGGGTTGGATGAAGGCTCTGACCTATGATCAAT
>JANOKJ010000152.1:0-14295 GCA_031419275.1 Akkermansiaceae bacterium
CTAACGCCTGAGTGTGGATGGCGATGCGGTCGAAGCTTTGTGGTTTGGAAAAATCGATACGCAAGCAACCGGTAGCGATGCGCATGTCCTTATTTCTAACAAATGTATCAAACACTGTCGATAGATCACCATCGAACATGAACTGATCGGAAAGCGCGCGGGATTTCATGAGAGGTTGATCGAGGAAAGCTTGGCGCGCATTTTTTACAGCGGGGATTTTGGTTTCACCGGATCGTTTCAAGCTGCGGAGTTCGAGGGCATTATTGTCGGCTGCGAACATGGTGGCTTCGTAGAGACCTTCCCAATCTTTCGGCAGCTCCGAAGGTGCAAGATCGGCAAGTTTACGATGCCATGGTTGCTTGAGTGCGATGGGGGTGAGGCGATCGATTACAGTGCCTTCTTGCCCTGAACCGCTGACGACTTGGTATGCACCTTTTTCGAGAGATGGTTCGGTAATTTTATCGGTAGAGGCGAGAACAAGAACGGCGCGGAAGGGGTGAACCGTGACTTCGACTGTGCTTTTGTCAGTGAGGTTTTTGCCGAGGATTTCCTCGTAAGGATGGAGCAGGCGGACTTCGCGTTTATCTTTGCTGTTCAGGCCGATGGTGGAATCGAGCGCGATTTTGTAGGTGATGGGTTCCCATGTTAGATTGCGCAGAGTGATGAGGCGGGTTTTATCGTTGCCACGGGAAACTGCGTTTTTGCCGTAGGTTTCTTCTGCAAGAACAATGCCTTTGGTGAGGATGTCGCGGTAGTTGCGGTGGATGTTGAAAATGCGGGCGAGCTTCGCGTATTCGTCATCACGTAGGAACCACGGGCTGCCATAGAGCTGCGGGGCAAGGATCATTGAGCGGTTGAAGCCTTGGAGGATGAGATCGTCTTCCCAGAAATCGAGGCATGAGGAAAGGCAGACACCGTGATCTTCCGCGAGGCGCTTGAGTTCCGGTGGTAGTCCACGAGAAAGGGCTGCTGCGCGGTTGTGCGGTGCGGTGATGGAGTTAGCCATGTGAACGTCGATGTAGGTTTCCGCACCTTCCCAGAGAAAGGTCGTGGCATGTTCTACGCCTTCACCGAGATTGAGGCGATGGTTGAGCAAGATCAGATCCGGGCTGTGTTTCCGGACTTCGGTCATCAACCGGATGAAGGAATCTTGTTTTTCATCACGGAGTTGTCCGCAGACCGCATCCATTTTGAAGAGTTGGAAATTGTGGTCTTTGCCAAGTGATGTGAGGAAATCGATGCGTGCCTTTTCTTCTTCCGGAGTGTTTCCAAAACCATCTGGACCGAGCCACACACCGAGTCGGCCTCCGAAGGCTTTGGCTTGGGCTGCAAATGGACCGAAGCCCTGTGGAAACTGACCTTTGAATTTTCGGGTATCGGGAGAACCGTAATAACTCGGTGCATCGATCGCACCGGCATCGAAGGCGTAGATGTCCAAAGTCATTCCATATTCGTCTTTCAACCACTGAAAAAATTCGAGATTGACCTTGGTCTGTTCAGCGGTCGGTCCTTCGTTGGTGTTATTGATCCATGTGAAGTAGTGAGCGTGGGACGGCGAGTCCTCGGTCGCACCAGGAACGACTTTTTCCTGAGCGTTCAAGGTGAGTGGATAAAGCAGGATGATGGGAAGAAGATGAAATTTCACGAACGCACTACAGCGGCTATGCTGAGAGCTTTCAATGCACAAAATCTTAAATCTCCACTTCCTCCGCAAGTTTGGCTACGGTGATCTGTTTGCCTGTTGCTTGTAAGGCGGCTTGTAAAGCTTGGGCTTCTTCGGGTTCGCCGTGCACTAGCCAGGTTTGAGCTTTTGTGCCTTCGATTCGGTTGAAATAATCGACCAATTCCGAGTGATCTGCATGACCCGAGAAAGAATCGACGATTTCGATGTGCGCGTTCACATGGAAGGATTCGCCGAGGATATTGACCTGTTTCACGCCGTCGCGAATGCGTCTGCCGAGAGTGCCTTCCGCGCAGTAACCGACGAAAAGAACGGTGGTTTTCGGGTCTTCGATATTATTGCGGAGGTGATGGAGAATCCGACCTGCCTCGCACATGCCGGATGCTGAGATAATGATTGCAGTGCCTTCGAGATCGTTGAGTGCTTTGGAGCCTTTGACCGAACGAACAAGGGTTAGATCCTCAAAACCAAAGGGGTTTTGTTTTTCAAATAGAGCCTCATAAACCTCTTCGTTAAACGAATCAGGATGGAGTTTGTAAATCTCTGTCGCACTAACCGCTAGGGGACTATCGACAAAAACAGGTATGGGAGGAATTTGTTTTGAGACAAACATTTCATTGAGCACATAGAGTAGTTGCTGCGTCCGTTCGACTGCGAAGGCGGGAATGAGAATTTTTCCTCTGCGTTTGATCGCTTGATGAATGACCTTTGAAAAATGCTCGTCAAAACCCGGAGGAGCTTCGTGTTCACGACCGCCGTAAGTGGATTCCATTAATACATAATCGACATTTTTCACGGCAACAGGATCGCGCAAGACTTCATTGCCACCACGTCCGACATCGCCAGAAAACAGGAAGCGTTTCTTTTTGCCATCGCTCTGATCCTGGATATCTAACACAACCTGAGCTGATCCAAGGATATGCCCAGCATCAACAAATGTGAGCTCAACCCCATCGGCAATGTGAAGAGGTCTGTCGTAAGAAAGAGTGATGAATTGGCGGAGGCATTTTTCCGCATCTTGCTCGGTGTAGAGCGGAACCGCATCAGGAAGACCTTCACGCTGACGATGTTTATTGAGCCATTTGATATCGCTTTCCTGAATGTTCGCACAATCGCGCAACATGATCTGGCAGAGATCGCGAGTGGCATCAGTGGAAAAAATGTTACCTTTGAAACCTAAACGAGAAAGGTTCGGAAGATTACCACTGTGATCGATGTGGGCATGAGAGAGGACGACGATATCGATGGATTTGGGATCGAAGTGCGGGAAGCAGCAGTTGATTTCATAAGCATCTTTGCGGTGGCCTTGATAAAGCCCACAATCGAGAAGGATGCGTTTGCCGTTGATTTCGAGTAAATGCTGAGAGCCGGTGGTGGTGCCGGCTGCGCCACAAAATTTGAGTTTCATAGGTTAATCCTGTCTCTGAAAATAGCCGCTGCAATGAAAATAAGTCCTATAGTAAACATAAGACCTATTTCTTCTAGAGAGATTTCTCAAACACCAATGAATCCCGTCCACTCGCAATATATTGCTCACGGCGTTTCTCAGGCAATGCATCCAGATCACACTGCGTGTAGTTCGCACGAGTGAAAAAATCCGCTGCGCGAGTCGTCAAAGCGAACACACGCGGAATGTCTTTCTGTTTCGCCAAGCTCTCTGCATGGGCCACTAGCTCTACACCATAGCCGCGACCTTCGTGGGCTTGCTTGACGTAGAGGCACGCGATTTCCGCACAGTTTTCCGATGAATATTCATGTAACGCCACGCAACCCACGACGTTATCGTCGATGGACATGACATGATAATCGCGGATGCGTGTTTGAATGTCTTCGTAGGTCCGAGCGATGAGTTTGGTGCGGCGCACCACCCGTCCGATCATGCCGAGCAATTCAGGAATATCTTCATCCCGAAGCTCGCGAATGACGCGATAGCTATCGGCGTGCACCATGGTGCCGACGCCTTCGTTGGAGAAAAGCTCATCGACCAAAACCCCTTGTTGGCGACCGTTGAGCACGTGCACCCGAGGCACGCCGAGATTGCAGGCATTTGCCGCAGCTGCTAACAGCTCGCGACCCTCTACGTTTTCGGATTTCAACACTTCGGGAACATCCGCAGCACTAATTGCGTGGGCAGGTTGACCGTTGACCAAAATGCTTTGTTGCAAAAGAGCGATGACTTTGGAGACCCCGATCCGCTTTGCGAAATCGACGACCTCAGGATCGAGCGGGCCAATGCCGGAAGCATCGATGATGGCAGATTGGCCACGGTTGAGGATGTCATTGACCTCTTTGACCGCAAGTTCGTCTGTGATTGGGTGAGTCACGCGGGCGGCCATGATTTCACATTCCAAAGTCCAATCGTAGAGATCTTTGAGGTCTCCACCTAAAACTCCCAACACGAGTTTCACTCCGAGGTCTTCAAGAACCGCGAGATCGAGCAGGGTTTCAGCAACCGCTGGCTCGGGAAGTAAATCCGCTTCGATCAGGACGCAAAACACCTTTCCCCGGAATTGGGGAATGTATTGAAGCACGGCACGTATGTCACTTTTCTCGACCACGCGGAGGAACGTAGCGTGCGAAATTCAGATTGGAAACTTCAATGATTCTAAAATCCGTGGTCAAAATTATACCCAAATTTCACGCCAGCGCGGAGAATAGTGGACACGCGGTAGTGATGCAGGGCAATCTAAGCCCGTGAGCGAGGTGATGATAGAAACGAAGGATTTGCACAGAAGCTACCGGATCGGAAAAAAATCGATCGAGGTTCTTCATGGGATCGATCTACAAATCCACAAAGGTGAAAAGGTGTTTCTTTGTGGCCCGAGCGGCGCGGGGAAGACCACGTTGCTTTACACGCTTGCCGGATTGGAGCGACCTGAACTCGGCAGCGTCCACATCGCCGGCACAGATATTTATCAACTCGGCCGCAAACAACAGGCCGCGTTTCGAAATCGATCGATTGGATATGTGTTCCAAAATTACCACTTACTGCCCGAACTAACTGCCTTGGAAAACGTCGCCGTGCCAGGTGCGATCGCCGGACTGAATCATAATGAAGCGGCTTTGGCTGCATTGGAGCGGGTCGGACTGAAAGATCGGGCGGATCACTTGCCATCCGAAATGTCCGGAGGCGAACAGCAGCGTGAGGCGTTTGCTAGGGCGATTGTGAACCAGCCAGCCGTGCTTTTTGCTGATGAACCGACTGGAAACCTTGATTCAAATACGAGTAAAGAAATTATGGAAATACTTCTACAACTCGCTGACGAACATGGAGTTACGTTAGTGGTTGTTACCCATGATCAAAACCTTTCGAAGGTCGGTGATCGGACTTTGGTGATCAAGGACGGTAAGGTCAATTAATCCTACTCGAAGTAATTTTTAAGAGCGCGCTGCTCTTCTGGATTGAGCGATTCTTTCCAAACTCGATCACCGCCAGCGCCTTTGGTAGCTTGTCCACCAGAGGATAAAGTGCTGGGGGTTTGTTTAACGGAGTGTTTGCCGTCCTGAATTTGGAGCAGATCGCCGGGTAAAGCACGAGAAAGGTCTTTAGCCTCGAGTGCTGCTAAATCGCCAACAGCTAAAGGATCTTTAGGGTTTTTTAGGACATTTGGATCGTGTCCAGGTCCGCGCTGAATTCCGCCTTTTCCAGTGCCATTGCCTTCCTCGCCTTCGCATTCGCCCTTGCAAT
This sequence comes from Akkermansiaceae bacterium, assembly GCA_031419275.1. Lineage (GTDB taxonomy): Bacteria > Verrucomicrobiota > Verrucomicrobiia > Verrucomicrobiales > Akkermansiaceae > Luteolibacter. Next base: position 5,370 of record JANOKJ010000152.1, read on the forward strand.
CACCGCCTTTAGGGCATTTACCGCCTTCTGGGCATTGACCTTTGCCTTCACCTTCACCTTCGCCATCTCCAAGTAACTGATCATCCCAATCATCGCCCTGGCCTTCACCGGCTTCATTTAGCGATTCTTTGAGTTTTTCCATATTCTCCTTGAGTTGATCAAGCTGCTCCTGATTGAGATTTCCCATTTCTTTAGGATCGAGCTGTGAAAGCTGGTTCATCAAGGCCTCATTTGGCTTCATTGCTCCATTTTGTAAGCCCTGCATGGCATCCTCAAACTGCTCAGCGAGCTTCTGTTTTTGCTCGGAATTCAGGTCTTTCGCGGCATCTGTAAGTTCCTTCATTGCATCCGCGGCCTCTGAGAGATCCTTTTGAAGATCGTCCAGGCTGGAATTGTGCGATTCTTTCAAGCTGTCCGTTGCTTCAAGCGATGCGTGACTGAACCATTGTTCTTCTTCTTGGGCGCGGAGCTGATCGAGTCGCTCCTTCATGTCCTCAAGATACTTTTCGTCCACCATTGCGTCTTCAGTGAGCTTTTCGAGCTGTGAATCAAGCTGCGACCAAGCCTGTGGCTCGCGGGAGGTTTGGGAATCGTCGAGAGATTTGGGTTTAATCGGAATCAGTAAGCCGATTGCCAATAAAATCAAGGCAGCAGCAGGGGGGGTAAGGGTTTTTGGAAGGTGCCAACTCAGCGATTCTGAGAGGTTTTTCGGGCGTTCTGGCCATGGCACAATGCCTGCAGAAGCTGCGGAAAGCGCTGAATTCATCTTTTGGGACGCCTCAATGCGAACTAGCGCCTGCGGCGGTGATTCAAAGCGTTTCCAAGCTCTTTTTAGAATAATCAGACCCAGTATCAAAAACAGAGTAGCCAGAGATCCGCCTAAAATAGCAGGGTGCAGCTCAGGAAATTCACGCCGGACACCTAAAACTAAAACCGACCCGATTACAGCCGCAATGAGCAAGGGACCCGCAAATCCATCCAAGAACCATGCTAGATTGATCCGGCGCGATAACTTCGCCGCTTGCTGCATCCAGTAACGCTTATCCTCGGATTCTTCTGAAGCCATACCGATGAACTTATCAAAGGAATGATAGGATGCGACTCGTTTTTTCATAAACCCATAAGTTTTTGACTCCAAAAGTGAGAGGAAATAGCCCTGTGTCCTTTGTAGATTTAACGATTTGGCATTACATATATTGTAACAAGTTTAGATAAAATCGCCCCAAAGATATCAAGGGAGCAATTTAAGCCAAAATACGAGGCTATGTGGGGTTTCATTGGAAATGTTCGAGTTTAGCGGAATCTGATCATTCAAGACTTCCGGCCAGTCGAGATTCGCGATGAGTTCTTCATGACGATGGTAACCACGCTTCATCCAGAACTCATCATGCGACCTGTAGTTGAGCGGCCGCGCTGGATGATCATCGGGTCGGATCACCGAACAAAATGCTGAGATCGTGAATTGTTGTTTCAGCGCCCATTGCTCACGCATATCGAAAAACCGATGTCCAACACCGTTTCCTCGAAATTCTGGTAAAAGCACAGATTCGCCAAAATAGCCGATTTTCGACAAATCATAGCCAGTGGCTCTGAATGGTTCCTGAAAGGCTGGATCCGCCTCGACCAACGGTAAGCAGGTTGAAACTCCGACGATTTGATCCTCGTATTTGGCGATCACCAGAAATGCGTTTTCCGACTTCGTATAATGCGCAAGATATTCGCGCTCGTAGTTGAGATTGCCTGCATAGAGATATGGATATTCTCGAAAAACCCGGCATCGCAATGCTGCCAGATCATCGATAAACGACATCGCGTCGCTTGCTTTGAGTCCGGTGCATTTAATCATGACTGGAGAAATTTAGATAAGAACCGCTGTGGTGATCGATTCAAAATCGTGTAAATTTGCATTTTTCCGGCTTTGCAGAATTCAGAATCCACCGATGATCTAGTGAACATTCCAACATGACTCATACCTCACTTAAAACGATTTTCCCCCTGCTAATCCTCATTTCGGCCGCTGCCAACGCCCAGGAAATGCCCGCCGTTGAAGAGAAAAAGCCCCCTGTCGTTGAGGTAAAACCCGTCGAGCCCATCCAGAAAAAAGGCTCGGTGAAGATCGATGGCAAGGACATCGCCTACGTTTCCACGGTTGGAAAAATCGTCCTGAAGAATAAGAAAAACGAGCCGCGCGCCTCGATTTTCTATACGAGTTATACCCGTGAAAATGCCGGAGACGCCTCAAAACGACCCGTGATGTTCGCGTTCAATGGCGGCCCCGGGTCTTCTGCGGTGTGGTTGCATCTGGGAATTCTCGGCCCTCGTAGATTAGATTTGCCCGGCGATGGCACTCAACCCGTCACGCCCCCTGCCCGTTTGGTTAATAACGACCAGAGTATCTTGGATGTGTGCGATCTCGTGTTCATCGATCCCGTGACCACCGGTTACAGCCGTGCGGCCGGCACCACTGATGAAAAGGAATTTCACGGATTAAAAGAAGACATCGAATCCGTTGGTGATTTCATCCGCATGTGGATCACGAACAACAATCGCTGGAGTTCGCCGAAATATCTCTGCGGCGAATCATACGGCGGAATCCGTGCTGCTGGCTTGGCGGAACATTTGCAAGAACGCTACGGCATGAGCTTGAACGGCGTGATTCTGCTTTCAACCTTGCTCGATTATCGGACTCTCCTGGCGGCTCACGGCAGTCAGCTTTCCTATCAGGTATACCTGCCCACCTTTGCAACCACCGCCCTTCACCACGGAAAAATCAAAGGCGAACAAAATGCCGTTTACCAAGCCGCCAAGGAATTTGCTTACGGCGATTACGCGTTGGCATTGCTCAAAGGTAACGAAATCAAGCCAGAGGAATTTGAAAAGATCGCCGCAAAACTCGCAGAGCTGACCGGAGTTTCAGCCGAGATCTGGAAAAAACACCAGCTTTGCCTCGATCCGCATATCTTCCGTGCGGAACTGCTCAGAGCAGAGGGAAAAGTCATCGGTCGCTTCGATGCACGGGTCGCATGGGATGGAACCGATCCAAGCCTGGCAACAGCCGAATACGATCCGTCCTTTTCCCTGGCTTATCCGGCATTTTCCTCTGCCATGCTGACCTACCTCGGAGACGAACTCGGCTGGAAAGAAGATCAACCTTACGAGATTCTAACAAATGTCGGCCCGTGGAAATACGGTGCCGATAACAGCATCGTCAATCTCACCCCCAGCCTTGCCACCGCAATGCGCGATAATCCAAAAATGAAGATTCTGGTCATGGGTGCCCATACCGATCTCGCAACTCCACCCGAAGGCGTCGCTTACTCATTCCGCCAGCTAACCGGCACATCCCCCGCTCTGCTGAATCAGGTGAAATACACCTACTACGATGCCGGCCACATGTTCTACACCAACCCAGCTGATCTCAAAAAATCACGTAAAGACCTGGTGGAGTTTTTGAATATTCAAATTTCAAATCCCAAATCTCAATGAATGCAGCGATTTATCAGACGCTTCACATCAAATCTTTTGAAATTTGAAAGTTGGAATTTGAAATTTGAAGCTTAGCTTCGCCGTATGCGCCTCGACGATACGTTCGCCAACCTTAAAAAGCTGAATCAAAAAGCCTTCATTGCCTACGTGGCGGCGGGCGATCCTTCATTTGAACTTTCTCTGGAGGTCATGCATACGCTGGCGGACATCGGCGCCGACGTGATTGAACTCGGCCTGCCGTTTTCCGATCCACTCGCCGATGGAATCGTCAATCAAATGGCAGCCGACCGTGCGTTGAAATCCGGCATGACTACCGCGCGCACCTTAGAGCTCATCACAGCCTTCCGCGCGACCAACGACAAAACCCCCATCGTTCTCTTCACTTACCTCAATCCCATTTTTACCTATGGATTCTCACGTTTCCAAAAAGATGCAGTCGCAGCCGGCGCAGATGGGATTTTGTTATTAGACCTTCCGCCAGACGAAGCCGAGTTCTCCGCCGAGCTTGCGGAAAATAAGTCTCTCTCCCATATCCGTCTGATTGCCCCATCGACTCCACCGGATCGTATCAAAATGCTCGCCGAAAAAGCCGAAGGTTTCATCTACGCGCTTTCCCGCAGCGGAGTCACCGGCGGCCATTCCGCTCCAGCCGCCACCATCCCCGCCCAAGTCGCGGCGATCAAACAGCACAGCAAAGTTCCCGTCTGCGTCGGTTTCGGTATCTCAAACCCCGAACAAGCCGCCCTCGTCGCAAAATCCGCCGACGGCGTCATCGTCGGTTCCGCCATCGTCAAACGCATCGAGGAAAATCTCACCAACCCCGCCCAAGCGGTCAGAGAGTTCGCGAAACCTTTGATTGATGCGGTGAGAGCTTAGAGCTTAGAAAAATACAGTTCTTGCTCTTGATCATTATAGGCTAAACTAATATCGCAGCTCAGCTTCATCTCGATTCTTCTCTGAAAACTGAAAACTTCCAACTAGCAAACTAATCCATGCTTTTACACTTTTACAAAATGAATGGCGCCGGTAACGATTTCATCGTCATCGACAACCGCGACTTATCGATCTCGCTCGACGACGACACCATTGCCGCGCTCTGCGATCGCCATCGCGGGATTGGTGCCGATGGTTTATTGGCGGTTGAGCCGGCGGAAAAAGGTGCCGATTACAAATTCCGTTACTACAACGCCGATGGTGGCGAAGCTGAAATGTGCGGCAATGGTGCACGTTGTTTTGGTTTCTTTACCGCTCACCTTGGAAATGAGGATGAAGAACTTCCTTCTAGCGTTTCATTTGAAACCATCGCTGGCACGCTCACCGCAGAAATCGTCGGCGATGAAGTCCGCATAGCCATGTCGGAACCGAAAAATCTTGAGCTCAATTCTCCAGCAAAAGTCGATGGCTTTTCTGGCGTCCTTCATTTCCTAAACACCGGCGTGCCTCACGCCGTCAGTTTTGTCGATGATTTGGAAAACACCGATGTATTCAACGTCGGTCGCGCCACGCGTTATCACTCCCATTTCGCACCAAACGGAACCAACGCCAACTTCGCGAAAGTGCTCGCCCCCGATCACATCTCTATCCGCACCTACGAACGCGGAGTCGAAGACGAAACTCTCGCTTGCGGAACCGGCATGGTTGCCTGTGCGCTCGTTCATCACCTACTGACCGGTGCAGAGTCTCCGATCAAAGTCGATGTCGAAGGCGGAGATACTTTAACCATCGGTTTCGAGAAATCCGGCGATCAAACCTTCAAGAACGTCACCCTCACCGGTCCGGCCGATTTTGTGTTCGAAGGCGAAATCGAAATCTAACATACGTTTTCACATAAACTGAAACGTCTCCTCCAATACCTGTTCGTCGTCCTCGGCTGTGTTCATTTAGCCGGTGGACCTTATTCCGTTGTGCAGCTCTATGCATGGGCGAACATGTTGGTCATCTACTCTCAGGATACATCCATTTCCGAAGCGGTCGTCGATACTTTTAGCGGTGAAAAGCCCTGCTATCTTTGCGAAAAGATCAGCGAGGCGAAATCTTCTGATTCAGAAAAAGAAAGTCCCGAACCTGTTCAGCTTTCCCAAAAACTTTTCCAGGATCTCATCGCACCATCGTTCGCGAACCTGCACGATCCCTTTTCCTCCCCTCTCCCACCCACCGATTTCCCAGCAGTAGCAGATGCGCATGACCACGCCGCCAACGCGGCCCACTAGCTCCGCCTCCGAGGGCGTAGGGCTGTTTGGTATTTTTTAAGGTAGGGCGCTCTCGCCGAGAGCGCCGTGCGAAGCGAAGTGTATTCGATTCTTCGAAGGGATATTTTCTTATTCCTCTTCATTCCATGCGGCGCCCTCGGCGATGGCGCCCTACCAAAGCTATTTCTCTTTCTAACTCTTTTCATCTCACCAAGTGAAACCATATCTATTTTTAATTATTACATCATCCATAGCCCTAGCGGCACCTGAAAACCTTGACGAAACCATTGTCAAAGCCAACACCTCACCCATCCTCACCCAAGCCACCCTCGAACAGGATCGACTTGATCTCGCGATAATACCCGGCGGCACGGAAACCATCGATGCAGAACGTTTTCTAACAGGTCGAACTTCGACTTTTGCCGATACGTTTGCGCTTTCACCCGGTGTCGTCGCCCAATCGCGCTTCGGTTCCGACGAGGCACGCATTTCCATCCGTGGTTCCGGCCTGCAACGCACGTTTCACGGTCGCGGCATCCGCGTCATGCAAGACGGCATCCCCATCAATCTCGCCGATGGCGCGTTTGACATGCAGGCCATCGATCCCCTCGCCGCTTCTCACATCAACATCTGGCGTGGCGGAAATGCCTTGTCGCGTGGTTCAACAACTTTGGGTGGAGCCATCGATTACCTCTCGCACACCGGTCACACCGCACCCGGACACTCCGCACGGATCGAGGCGGGTTCTTACGATTACCTCCGCACTCGCTTAGCGGGCGGCTACACCGAGGGATCGAAGGACCTTTATTACTCCCTCTCACACGCCTCGCAAAGCGGTTACCGCGATCACGCCCAGCAATCCGCCCAACGTTTGTTTTCAAACTTCGGGATACGGCTCCGCGATGATTTGGAAACCCGATTCTACCTAGCCGCCATCCATACCGATTCCGAACTCCCGGGCTCACTCACCAAAGCCGAGCTCGAAGCCAATCCACGCCAAGCCGATACCTCCGTGAACGGTGCGTTGAATTTCGATAACCGCCGCGACTTCGAGTCGTTCCGTATCGCCAACAAAACCACCCTGCGCGATGGCGAGAACACCTGGGATTTCTATTCCGCTTGGACATACAAAGATCTCGATCACCCGATCACGCCTTTCGCGGGTGTCCTTGATCAACTCTCCAACGACCTCGCCACCGGAATCACATTTACTAACCACAGCGAATTCGCCGGACGTGAAAATCAATTCCGCTCGGGTCTTTCGTTCACATACGGAAACACCACCGATTCCCGTTTCATGAACAATAACGGCACTCGCGGTGCCCTGCGTCAGCGCGATGAACAAAACGCGATGAACCTCGAAGCATTTATCGAAAATCGTCATCACCTCACCGATGAGCTGAGTTTCACGGCAGCACTGGCTGCTGCGTATTCCACTCGCGAAAACGATAGGGAATTTTCAAATCCTGTCGCTGCCCCACCGTTCTACACCCCACCCGCTCCGGGTGCATTGACGAGCTACGAAGAGTCATTCGCCAACCTCGCCCCAAGCCTCGGCTTGTTGCATGAGCACAATGACATCCAGTATTTCATCGGTGTTTCACGCAGCTTCGAGCCGCCTTCTTTTTCGGAAGCCGTCACAGCGAACATCGCACGCGACGCGCAAACCGCCAACACCCTCGAACTCGGTAGCCGTGGCACACGCTCCTTCGCCAAATGGGACGCCACATTTTTCTACTCCATGGTAAAAGATGAACTCCTCACCATCACCGATCCCCTCACCCTCGTTTCCACCACCCAAAACGCCGACAACACGATCCATTACGGCATCGAACTAGGAACCGAAATCGACCTCTTAGGAAACGCATGGACCGAAACACTGAAACACCGAATCACCGCCTCATCTTCCGCAGCGCCTACACCTACGGAAGTTTCACCTTCGACAACGATCCCACCTACGGCGACAACAATATCGCAGGCCTCCCCCCTCACCTCGTGCGCGGCGAACTGCTTTGGGAAAACTCCCAAGGCTACTACGCCGGGCCCACCTTCGAATGGGTCCCCGTCAAATCCTTCATCGACCACCGCAACACTTTCGCCGCCGATCCCTACGCCCTCCTCGGCTTCAAGTTCGGCCGCCGCGTCACCGACGGCTTCTCATGGTTCGTCGAAGCCAAAAACCTAACAGATGAAATCTACAGCGCCACCCACGGAGTCGTAGACAACGCCGGTGGAGTTGATCAACGCCAATTCCTTCCTGGAGACGGGAGATCTGTTTACGCGGGGATGGAGTGGAGGTTTTGAACCGTGGCGGCGGATTACTCACCCATCTTCGTCTTAATGATTTTCTCCGAAGTTTTGGCTTTCAGTTCCACATCAGGTGCAAACGTTTGGATTCGCCATTCTTCTAATAACCAGCCGATTTCCCATAGTGCGGGATTGTTAGGATTGGATGTCCAGCGCTTGTACCACTCATTCCACAGCGGGTGGATGAGGTTCATTTTTTCAAGGTCTTTGACGAGTGGCAAACTTTCGATGCGACCGAGGCGGGAACGAATGGCGCGGAATCTTCTGGGGAGATCGATGAAATGTTGGAAACCGGTTTTCCATACGAAACCCTCGCGCATGAGCCAGGAGAGTTGTTGGTCGAGGTCGGTGGCGATATCGCCGAAATTGCGATCCCCTTGATGCGAGGTGATCCATGTGCGAACTGTGCGCTCGGCAGTGACGATTTCATCGAGGGCTTGTCCGATTTGGGTCGCGGCATCGAACCATTTGCCTTTCGCGTTCTCGTGGGCGATGGCGAAGTCTTTGGGACTGCGTGGAAATTCACCTCCGACCACCCTCTCGGCGGTGAGTAGGAGCAATTCATCGAGCTCAATCCCGAGTCGTGGCATTTCGACTTTTCCTAACAAACCCAGTGGAAACTTTTTGCGTAGGTAATCGACCTCACGTTCAGCGCCTAGCAGCAACAAGCGGGCGCCGCCGCGTCGGTGGGATTCGCGGGCTTCCTGGAGGCTGGTAAAGGCTCGCACGCCGACCGTTTTGCCTTCGTCCACCAAAGCGGGAAATGCCGGGCCTCCTGCGGTCATGACTTGTTCGGGTAAGCTCTCGCCGTCCCATGCGCTCATGCCGCGTCGCTCGACATCGGCGGTGGCGGCGGCTTCGAAACGCGCGCGCATCCGATCTGAAAGTTGAAGTTTTAGCTCCGCGACATTTGTTCCCATCGCGAGTTCTTCGCCTTCGTCATC
>JANOKJ010000153.1:0-2773 GCA_031419275.1 Akkermansiaceae bacterium
ACGCGGATTGGTCAAAAGGCGTCATCGCTATTCTCACACGGGAATCATCTCTGAACACTTCTAACAAAGTGGTAGCTGATGAAATCGATGAAGCTGGATACTCGAAAAAGAATCCTTTCCCGTCTGTCGTTCTCAATAATTTTAACCTCAACGGTCCAGGCTCCAAGCAAACTCATCACATTGAAATCTCACTCGAAGGCTCTGAACTGAATTACGAAGTAGGCGATGCTTTGGGCGTCTATCCGGAAAACCCCGCAAATGTGGTGGATGAAATCATCGCCTCTCTGCCTTTCAAAGCCGGAGATGTCCCTACTTCCACGGGTGAAGAAGTCAGCCTCCGCGAGGCGCTCATTCACCATTACGATATTGGTACTATCAACAAGGCCCTCATCCAAAAATGGCAGAAACGTAGTGGCTCGCCTTATCTTCGTTCACTCGTTGAAGCAGATGATAAAAATGAATGGGAAAAATTTTGTTGGGGTCGCGATCTGATTGATCTCGCGCTCGATTACCCAGCCGACTTCAGCGATGGCGAAGATTTCGTTTCCGTTTTAAAGAAACTTCAGCCACGGCTTTATTCGATTGCCTCAAGTCCGAAAGCGCATCCCGGTGAAGTTCACCTTTGCGTCGGCATCGTCCGTTACGACAGTCACGGCAGAGAGCGCGGCGGGATTTGTTCGACATATCTCAGCGATCGCTTGAACGCTAAGTCGAAGCCGGGAGTTTTCGTGCATCACAACACAGCTTTCCGCCTACCAACCGATGGCAATGTGCCAGTGATCATGGTGGGTCCTGGAACGGGTATCGCACCTTTCCGAGCTTTTCTTGAAGAACGCAAAGCCACTGGCGCGAAAGGGAAAAATTGGTTGTTCTTTGGTAACCCCTACGCAAAAACCGATTTCCTCTACAGCGACGAGCTCGAAGCTTTCCATAAAGACGGCATACTTTCACGTATGGATCTTGCATGGTCACGTGATCAGAAAGAAAAGATCTACGTTCAAAATCTCATGCTCAAGCAAGGAGCCGAAATGTGGAAGTGGTTTCAAGAAGGAGCCGCATTTTATGTATGCGGAGACGCATCACGCATGGCGAAAGACGTCGATGCTGCATTGCTTAGCATTGCGAAAGAACACGGCAAACTTTCAGAAGAAGCCGCCGCCGCTTACATTGCGCAGCTTAAAAAAGACAAGCGTTACTTGCGCGATGTTTATTAATATCCGCAACTGAGGAGCAACGACGGAACTGGAGCGGTAATTAGCGGGGAATGCCCCGAATGAGATTACTCACGAAACGCTTGCCCAATCATCGCGCCGTCCATGAAAGCCAATGGCGCTTCGCGCCTCCAACTCACCGGCTTCTAGGAAGCCGCAAACCGCTTGGACGGAACGCAGTGAAGTCAAATCTATCTCTCAGTTCCCTCGCATCACAAAAATAGATCCCGATTTTCCACCGCTTGCGCTTTTCAATGGCTTCGCTGTTCGTTCCTTCTGCCTCACAAACTGCGCCTGATACCTCGCTGCCATTCCTTTCACATAATCTTCACTGCCCAGCGCAATCCCTTCGCTGAAACATTTCATCCGCTTGCGTATTTCTAACATCGGTAAAAATAGAAAATTTTCCACCGCAGCTTGCGCTACCTCCACCTGCGCTTGGGTATAACCTTTTCTTCGCGAGTCTTCTGCTACCTTGCCTTCTCCATACAACCATTTTCGATAGTAAGCATGAGCCTTCGCATTCCACCCGTCCTGCGCAACTTCCAATACCTTACAAAGCCCACGTCGTGCGCGTTTGCTGCCGCCCACTGCTTCCCCATAACCACTCCACGCATACATTGCAGGATCTTTCACAATCCCTGCCCGCACCGGGTTCAAATCAATATAACCCGCCATCGTCTGTAACGCTTCGCCCGTCTCCACCAGCACACTTTTAAACCGATCCATCCACAGCGTCCCACGTCGGCCTTTCTGCTTGTTATACCAACGGCTAAACCGCTCCTTGAGCTCTTTGACAAACAAACTCAGGTCACAAAACCGTTGTTGGAATCGCTCTAACAATGCCTGTGCCGCATCTTCCTCGTGGCGATTCCGCAACTCGGTGATTTCACTTCGGAATTGAGTGATAAAAGCCTTTGAATACACCAGTGAAAGATGATCGAAAAACCTTTCTTCACCCTCCTTGCCTTCGAAACGTTTCAGCCAGCTTTTCTGTTCAGGCACTTTGAGTAAAATGTGAAAATGATTATCCATGATCGCATAGGTCAGAATTTCAACCCCTGAAAACGTCGCCATACGCCACATCATCCGCCGTAACGCCTCTTTTTCAATCGAGCCGAGCAAGAACTCGCCATTCACCACCCGCGACATCACGTGGTAACACGCCGCACCATCCGTCACGCGCATCCGCTTACGTCCGGCAAACCCTCGAGCCCGCCGAATCTGCCCCAACCGCCGCCCCGTTTTCATCTCCGCCAACTCCAGAGGAGACCACACCTTTTGCTGCTCTGAATCCCTTTGTTTATGTTCTTTCGGCATATTCATAATAAAAACCTACCAACCTAAAAAAGCATGCACAAGCGATTTGTATGCCTGGCAGTTTATTGAAGTTTATTACGAATATTTGATTACCACAGACAAAAGCATTTGGTCGCTGAGTCTTGACAGCACCCCCCACGGAAAGCAACTTTCCGCCCGTTTTGAATGTTATTTGAATTAACTCAGCGGTTAGTTCAAGCAACCACGCCGACAGATACTCGCTAATTTTTGCAATCTCTGCC
>JANOKJ010000154.1:0-18171 GCA_031419275.1 Akkermansiaceae bacterium
GGAGCTACCGCCCGGTGCCTGTTGGGTCGAACTGCCGTCGAAGCCCCACTCAGGAAGTTCTTCGAGTTTAGGGAAAGATGCGAATTCCTTAACTTGGGATTTGCCGCGGATGTTTGGAACAGGTGTGTAGCCGTCCAGCCAGAGGTACTCTAATACGTATTTAGCCATTTTAGTTGTTGTTTATTCGGGTTAGCGATTGGTTTTGCAGTGAAGCAGGGACAAAAAATCATCTGCCGACTCCACCGACAAGTCATTTTTAAAGCAAACCACGTGCCATTTGAGTAATTTATATGTGATTTCACCAAAGTGACCCAGTATCGGACTTATGTGTCCTATAGAAACGATACTGTCTCTATTTCAATCTTCCGAAATTGAGGTTTGAGATTTGAGATTTAAAAATTAGGATGCGGCGCATGAACCTGCTTCTGCGCAACGCACGCATCGCCTCTGAATCCTCGCCCGACCTTCTTTCCGCAGATGTCCTGATCGTCGATGGAGTGATTCAAAAAATCGCCAAAAGCATTGCCCCAGCAGAGAATACAAAAGTCATCGACTGCAAAAACCAGATCCTCTGCCCTGCATTTTTCGACGCCCACGTCCACTTACGCGAACCCGGCCAAGAGCACAAAGAAAACATCGCATCTGGCTCTGAATCAGCCATTAACGGCGGGATCACCGGCCTCGTCATGATGCCGAACACCTCCCCCTCACTCGATTCTGGTGCAGCGGTCACAGCCGTTCTCGAATCAGGAAAACGAAACTCCCGCATCCCCATCTATACCTCTGCCTGTGTCTCCAAAGGCCGCGAAGGAAAAGAAATGGCAGGCATCGATGGCATTCGCGCCGCCGGCGTAAAAATGCTCACGGATGATGGCGACACGACCCTGAACTCTTCCCTTCTCTACCGCACCATGCAATACGCTACGGAGTTCGGAATGTTCTTCGCTTCCCACTGCGAAGTCCCCGAGCTCGCCGGCCCGCGCGCCCTCAACGACGGACCAACCGCCTACAAACTCGGCATCGCCGGCTCCCCTGCCTGTGCTGAGGAAATCATCATCGACCGCGACATCCGCCTCGCTCACGCCACCGGCGCCCACATCCACATCCAGCACGTTTCCTCAAAAATGGGCATGGAAACCATCCGCTGGTGGAAATCCCGCGGTGATGTCAAAGTCACCGCTGAAGTAGCCCCCCACCACCTCCTCTTCATCGACGAGGACATCGGTGATTTCGATACCCACTACAAAATGAATCCGCCCCTGCGCGGCAAAGCAGATAACGAAGCCCTGTTGGAAGGATTGCTCGATGGCACCTTCGACATGATCGCCACCGATCACGCCCCGCACAGCCCCTTCGAAAAATCCCAGGATTTCGTCTCCGCCCCCAACGGCATCACCGGCCTCGATACAGCGGTCGTCTCACTCTACCACTACTTCATCAAAGAAGGAAAATTCGGCTGGGATACGCTAGTGAAAAAATACTCTGCCGAGCCCCGCCGCCTAATGTCCCTCGAGGTCCCAACCATCGCCGAAGGCCAAACCGCCAACCTCACGCTCTTCAACACCGAGGCCACCTCCACCTTCACCAAGGACTTCATGAAGTCCAAATCCCAAAACACTCCCTTCCTCAACAAAACCCTCCAAGGCCGAATCGACCTAGTGATACTAGGAAATGAAATCTTGTTAGAGCGTCAGTAGCTGCGGCGTCTCGCCGCAGGCCGTGCGAGGAGCGTCTCGCTCCTTGGTTTATGATTCATCATAACTGCATCCCATTCAACATCTTCGTCGCCTCTTCGAACTGCTTAACGAACGCTACAAACGTTAGGTATACTCCCCAGCAAGTCAGGCCGATCAAAACCGTAATTACGATCTTCCAAATCACGTGCAATTTTGGATGAAGCCAGATCATAGGCAGGGCTAATGGCGGCACCGTTAAGAAGGTAACAATGATGAACCCAATATTACAATACCACGGCACAACACTTTTCGAAGGAACCTGCGCAGTCACTGGCCGCTTGGATGGATCCAGAAATTCCATGCAGTGCTTGCACTTCACTGCCTCATCCTGAATTTCCTCCGCACAAAATGGACATTTCTTCATGATTTGAATTCTCAATTTCTAAACTTATCCCTATCAATGTCGATATCTGATTTATCGCCGCCAACGATATAATAAACACTGATAACTCGAAACTAGCCACTTGCATGCACACCTACCCCGTCACTTGCCCGACCTGTTTCGAAACCTTCGAAATCGCCATCCCGCCGGAATCCGAGATGCCTACCGAATACGATTACGACTGCGAGGTCTGCTGCCGCCCCATGCTCATTATCCTGAATTCCTCAGACGACATCTACGCCCAGTCGCTGGCGGATTAACACCGATTTATTTCGATGCAAAAATGATTTTGTAAGCGTGATCCTCCGCGATCGAACGCGAGCGCAACCCAAGTTCCTGCAAATGCGCTTCGTAAGGAAGCTGCCGATTCGCAACGAGGTGCAAGGTCCCATTTCGTTTCAAAGCCGCAGCTGCCACACTGAGAAACGCTTTCCCAAGATCAACATCCTTCGACTGCGCGGTATGGAACGGCGGATTCATGATGATGTGATCATAAGTTTCAGGCAAACCCTTCGTCACATCGTGCCAATGAAAATGCACATTTCCCGTAACATTTTTCCGCGCGCAATCCAACGCCCTAGCATCAGCCTCAAATAGATCGATGCGTGATATGTTAGGCGATTTCTCTAACGCCACATGACTCAGAAACCCCCAGCCAGCACCGAGATCGGCAATATTTCCGCGTAGCGAAACCGGCAAATGCGCCGCCAACAACAACGAACCGGGATCAATGTGTTTTGCACTAAAAACTCCCGGCTGAGTCATGAAAGAGGTTTCGGGAATCTTCTGTGGTTCAGCAAGATCACGCCACGCACTCAGCAACGACCCTTCCCACGGCTCCACATTCGAAACGGCAAACGCTCGGCATTTGTGCTTCGATACTGAAAACAAAAGTGGCGATGCCTTTCCTAGCTCTTTCTCAAAACGCGCTGCCCCCGCCGTGTTCGCCATCGCAACCACCAACCTTCCGCCATTTTCTAACAGATCATGCGCCATCGCAAAACCCGCCAATGCTTCCTCTTTGGTTTTCCCTGGTAAAAACAACACGGTAGAAAATTTACCCGTTGGATTTGTAGTAAGCTCCATACCCGCAACCTCACAAGCATCCGCCAACGGCTTCAACGCTTGCCACCCTAGCAATGGAGGCAAATCCGGATGCGGCTCCGCGCCAAAAAACAACACCTTGCCACCCTCCAGGCGATGCTCCTGCAACGCCAGTACCAGAGTTTCGAGAGCGGGATTCATTGCGGTTTTGTGAAAGGTGAAACCAATTTCTCCAACTCCGTCTCAATGATCTTTTCGCACTCAATGATTTGATAACCGCGTCGTGCTCTCGCCTCTTCCGCAAGCTGCTCTAGCGCATCGATGTCATAAAGATACACCTCTTCAATCTCACCGACCGAATGTTCAATATCCCTCGGCACCGCGATATCGATCATGAACAAAGGCCGGAATTTTCTTGCCCGACGCAAAGACTCCACCTCCTCGCGATGGATGATCGTGTGCGGAGCACCGGTCGATGAAATCACTACATCCACGTTTTTCAACTCGTCCAACCAGTTATCAAACCGCACTGCCCGTCCCTTCATCTCCTCCGCAAGTTCGATCGCACGCTCATGCGTCCGGTTTGCCACGATGATCGATTTCGCACCGCGCGATACCAAGGCCTGCGCGGTCAATCGGCTCATCTCACCCGCACCCAAGACCATCACTTCGCTGTCTTTTAAATGACCGAAAATTTTCTCCGCCAACTCCACCGCCACGTTTCCGATCGAAGTCGAGCCCTCTTGAATCGATGTCTGAGTTCGCACTTTTTTCCCCACACTGAAAACTTTCTGAAAAAGTTTGTTCAACATCGGCCCCGTCGCTCCCGCTTCGTGCGCGGCTTGATAGGCTTGCTTCACCTGACCAAAAATTTCCGTTTCTCCTAACAGCATCGAGTCCAAACCGCTCACCACCTTGCACAGATGTCGCGCTGCAGCTTTTTGCTGATAATGATAAAAGGGCTCTTCGTGACCGTGAACCTTTTCCGCCAACCCGCTCTGCAAACGCTCCAACGCTGCCGTCGCATTTTCTGCTGCGAGATAAAATTCAGTGCGGTTACAAGTGGACACCACCACTCCCTCCGGAGCACCAGCCATCTCTAACAACTGCTGCGCCGCCTCGCCCAGCTTGGTCGTTCCCACAGCAAAACGCTCCCTCACCTCGACGGGTGCGGTCTTATGATTCACTCCGAGACAAACTAATTCCATTTAGACAAAAGCAAAAACTCCAAGTGAAAGGACGAAAAGTGCCACTGCACCCAGCGCGAAACGCCGTCCTGTCATACCCCTCACCCGCTTGGTGACCATCAAAACCACATACCCCAACCACACCGCGATAGCCGCGATCAAATGCGCCATCGCATCTTTACCCAACGGCATCAACAACCCGGCAATCACACCTACCGTCAACAACACCATCCCCAGCCACAGCAATCGCTCGAGCGATACCAACAACTCCCGCACCGGAGGCAAATTTCGGAACAACCCCCCCTTCAAATGATGTTCCTTCAACTGATGATCCAACACCAAAAACATTACCCCTGCCACCGCAGCCAATGCCAAAGCCCCATACGCCAAAACCGACATAGCGGAATGCGTTTCTCCCCAAAAAGTCGTGTTCAACACCTTTTCAGGATTCGCCGCCAACTTACCCGGCAACAAAGCAAATCCTTGGAAAATCACCACCACCGGAGCTGTGAAAACCCCGAGTAAAGAAATCCGATATACCGGCCCTACCAACAAATAAAACAAAGTCAGCGACCACGCCAAGAACACCGAAATCTCCGCAATACTCCGCAACGGACAGGCCCCACGCATTTCTCCACGCGCCGCCAGATAACCCATCTGACAAAGCATCACCCCAATCATCCACCAAACGGTCCACCGACTCCTGTTGCCATGTCTTAAAACCAACAAACCCCGCACCCCCGCCACAGCGGCGAGCAAGGTTGCAGCGATCAAAAACCATCGGTCCATGCCCTTCAATCGCCTCTCAGCTCACAACTTGCAAGTCTAGGCTTAGTTGATGAAAAGATAAGTCCTAGGTGGACCCTAGGACTTATCAATGATCGACTCAATATTTACGGAGCTACCGCAAATGGACTGGCGTTTTTACGCTTGGTAACCTCCTGTGGCATCCATGTCCAAGGATCGACGTCCTTTTGAGTAAAGACCGCTATTCCAATCACACCAACATTGGTCGTCTCGCCATGACGCATGTTCGCATAAGAATTCGTCACAGTGGAAAACTTGAATGCAGCCACTTTGGTCTCACTTGTTCTGAAACCTTGAATCTCTACAGTCTCACCTGCCGGAACGATGTAACCACGCTTGGAGAAAGCTGCTGGTTTGCCATCTTGAACGTCTAAACCATCCACACTCGCAACGATTTCAAGCGCACTTTTACTGCGGTTTTTAATCACAATCGAGTAGGTGCTATCGTTTTTGCCTAATACAAGTCGTTTGTTTGAACCCATGTAACCATACTCCTTGTAACTGGATAGATACCCAAATTTACCCTTAATACCCCACTCTACCATGCTGCCCGCAGCCGTCTGTAAAGCATCAGTTTTATACTTGTTTGGAGCCATCGCTTTGAGTCCCTCCGCATCATTGTAGTAAATCACATCAAGTCCTACTGGCTTCTGAGAAGCTCGAGTAAAGCTCTCGTTTGACATCAACGAAGTTTTCTCTTCTCCCCATCCCGTCGCCAATCCTGGACGCTCTTTCTCTCTTTTTGTGAGTTTAGGATTATTCAACAGCGCATCGATATTCTCTGTTTGTTGGCGTTGAGGATTATTCAATATAGCATCGATGCTATTCCGAGTAACTGCATAATCTCCTGAGCGTAAGCCCGCAGTCGGGCTAGATTCAAATTCTGGTGCTGATACTGGTGGATGACCAACAGGCCCTGAGCAGGAACTAATGAATATTGCCATGAGCGTAGCTCCCGATGCGATTATGAGTTTTAATTTCATGATGCTAGAAAAACAGCATTTAAAATTCAGGTCGTCAACATTAAATGCATTTTTTCCAGCATTTAAGTTGCAGTTTTTTCAGCATAAGCCATTATTCGCATATGAAACGCTTTGATAACGGCCAACTCACGAGAAGAGAGCGGCAAGTGATGGACATTCTTTTTCGCAAAGGCAAGTGCACAGCAGAAGAAGTTTTAGAAGAATTACCAGATCCACCCAGCTACTCCGCTGTTCGTGCACTATTAACCACTTTAGAACAAAAGGAACTCGTGAATCATACCAAAGATTCACGTCGCTATGTTTACCAACCCACCGTTCCAGAGAAACGAGCCAAGCGCACGGCACTCAAACAACTCATGGCCACATTTTTTGATGGCAGCGCAGAAAAACTTGTCGCTTCATTACTGGATCCAAAAGATCAG
Organism: Akkermansiaceae bacterium; assembly: GCA_031419275.1. Classification (GTDB taxonomy): domain Bacteria; phylum Verrucomicrobiota; class Verrucomicrobiia; order Verrucomicrobiales; family Akkermansiaceae; genus Luteolibacter. The sequence goes on from JANOKJ010000154.1 coordinate 6,562, forward strand.
AACCTTTCCAAAGAAGAAATCGATCGGATTAGAAAATTGATCGACGCTGAATAGAGAAAAGAAATCAATACTATGACCATAATCACGCTCGTCATATACTCCATCATCACGGTCTTGTTGGTCCTATTGGCTGGACGAAAAGATGCGGCTCGTGATCCACGGCTCACATTTTCCCTCCTCATCTGCATGGCGTTCATTCCCTTGATGGGCGCATTACTCCCAAAGTTTGAGATTCTTCCAACGGCTTCGACTTCACTTCGGGAATCGAATTTTTCATGGATGACTTTGATCTCTGTGATTTGGATTGGCGGATCTTTAATTGCGCTCACAAGACTTGTCACTGCAGCCATTTCACTCAGCAAGTTGAAAAGCCGCAGCAAAGAAATCGATACCATCAACGGAGTGAAAATTTTCGAGGTGGAAAATCTTCGAAGCCCTGTTGCTGCAGGCATCCTGCAGCGTGTCGTCTTCGTTCCTCCTTCATGGAGTACCTGGCAGAAAGACGAACGCCAAATCGTGCTTAGTCATGAGCTAGAGCACCACCGCCGCCGCGATCCATTATGGCGGTTATGCGTCGAACTCGCCAGAGCAGCGCTATGGTATCACCCACTCGCGCACTGGATGGCGAATCGCTTCACTCTGCAGTGCGAGTATGCATGCGATGAAGCCGTGATTCGTAACGGCATCGAGCCCAAACGATACGCCAGCTTACTTTGTGATTTCGCCGAGAGCCGCGTGAACTCACCATTCTGCATTGCGATCGCCGACACCTCATCCCTAGAAAAACGAGTTCAACGTGTATTTAAACCGGCGAACCCAGCAGGCAAGCTCAGCTTTGTACTGCTTGTGCTGTTCGGTATTTCCTCTGCATTCGCGCTTTCCATGATTGGCAATCAACTATCTAACATCGATCAAGAAGAAATTCAAACCCGCCTAAACGCCAATCCCTTCCCGGGAGAACCCTAAAACTTCTCATTTCCCTCTCGGAATTTCATGCTAACCTCCGCGCATGACTCAAGAAACCGAGACCCCTCTCTGGAAAGGCAGCCCATCCCAATGGTTAAACATTGGCCATTTCAGTATGGCTTTAATATTATCCGCTGGCATTATCGCAGGAGGCATCTTTATGCCACCTGTATTTGCGGCATTGATCTTGCCTCTGGTATGGATGATCTGGCGCTACCTCGTCATTCGCTGCGAAGCATTTGAACTCACTTCTCAGCGCCTCAGAATTAGCAAAGGCGTCTTGAATCAAACCATCGACGAAGTGGAGCTATACCGCGTCAAAGACGTGCTTCTTGAGAAAACATGGTGGATGCGCATCCTCAACCTCGGTTCTCTCTATCTCGAAACCTCGGATCGCTCTCTTCCCAAAATCACTATCCCAGCTATCAGTGATGCCACGACTCTCCGTGAAACTTTACGTAGAGAAGTCGAAATCGTCCGCGACAAGAAGCGTGTCCGCGAATTGGATTTCGAAGAAAATCAGGACGAGGTCTTATCCTAATTTCATCCAAGCGTCACCCGCTCCAGCCACTTCTCGCGCCGAAACCACGTCTCCTGCCGCTTCGCATACTGACGCGTCGCGAAAACGATCAGTTCCTCACAAGCATCACGTGAAATTTCTCCGGATAAAAAACGCCGAATCTCTTTCACGCCGATCGCCTTTTCCCAATTGCCTTGAATTTCCGCCAGAGCAGCAACCTCTTCAATCGCGCCTTCCGAAAGCATCTGTCGCGTCCTCATCGCAATCCTTTCATGCAGATCCGCACGCTCACGAATCAGCCAAACCCCTTTGAGCGTTTTCTCCAACTCCGCTGTCTTGCACTCCCAACCGTCGCGTAGCTCGGAAACTTTCTCACCCGTAAGTCTACAAATCTCCAGCGACCGAGAAACATAACGCTTATTCCCCCGATTCACCTGCGCCGCCTCCACGGGATCTATTTTTTCCAACTCCTCTAACAAATTCTCCAACGTCTGTTCCTCCATTTCGGCCCGCATCAAGGCATCACCTTTCGGCAACGGCGATGGTCCGTGAGTTAGGAATTTCAGATACAATCCCGATCCACCCACCACGATAGGTATTTTCCCTCGCGATTGAATTTCGGAAATCACCGGCATAGCCATGTCAATATACCTTCCCGCATCGCAGTGTTCGCCCGGCTCCAGCACGCCAAACAAGTGATGTGCAAAAGCTGCTTTATCCTCCTCTCCCGGTGCGGCACTCAAAATCTCGATCCCTCGGAAAAGCTGGAACGCATCGCCATTTACGATTTCCCCACCCAACTCCGCCGCCATCCGCAAAGCATAGGCGGTCTTTCCAGACGCAGTTGCCCCGCAAACAAATAAGGGCGAAACGGCTTTAGGCATGCCCGACTTCAAGCAACATGAAGATGGGGTTGCAAACCTCATTTTTCACGGAGGGGCTGCATTCTGCTGCCCAGCAAGCCCAGCCATTTTCCATCGCACCGGGCTGCAGAATGCAGCCCCTCCTTGAATTGCTTTGCAAACACGCTCTCCTCAGCGACCCTCCGGCATGGGAATTCCTTTCCAAAACACCTACGCCCACCTGCCTGAACGCTTCTTTTCCAAACAGAAGCCCGCGGGTGCTCCAGAGCCATTCTTAATCCGAACCAACCCCACTCTCGCCAGCGAACTCGGGATAGCTTCCGCATGGTTCGCCTCCCCCGCCGCTCTCGCAACCTTCTCCGGAAATGAAATTCCCGAAGGTGCGGAACCCATCGCGCAAGCTTATGCCGGTCACCAGTTCGGCGGCTTCGTCCCCCAACTCGGTGATGGCCGCGCGATCCTGCTCGGCGAAGTCATCGACATCCAAGGCAAGCGCCGCGACATCCAACTCAAAGGCTCCGGCCGCACTGCGTTTTCACGTGGCGGCGATGGCAAATCCGCTCTCGGCCCAGTGCTGCGTGAATACTTGGTTAGCGAGGCAATGCACGCATATGGCATTCCCACCACCCGTGCTCTCGCCGCGGTTTACACCGGAGAAATAGTCGAGCGTGAAGAACCCGCACCCGGCGGCGTATTCACCCGCGTCGCAGCCAGCCACATCCGCGTCGGCACGTTTCAATACTTCGCCGCCCGTCAGGATACCGAAGCTATCCAGATTCTAACAGATCACTGCATCGCTCGCCATTACCCGCAAGCAGCCGATACAGAAAATCCTGCTCTCGCATTTCTTGAAAGTGTCATTCGCGCTCAAGCAATGCTGATCTCGAAGTGGTTGCCGCTCGGTTTCATCCACGGCGTGATGAATACCGATAACTGTTCTATCTCCGGCGAAACCATTGATTACGGTCCGTGCGCGTTTATCGATACCTTTCATCCCGATAAAGTATTCAGCTTTATCGATCGCAATGGCCGCTACGCATGGGGCAACCAACCCACCATCGCGCATTGGAATCTAACACGTCTTGCTGAAACCTTACTTCCCATCCTCGATCCTTCACCCGAGCGTGCCAAAGAAATCGCAACCTCAGCACTCGATCAATTCATCAACCATTTTCAACCTGCCTACCTCAACCACTTCCGCGAGAAACTCGGCTTATCAACTGATACCGATCTCGATACGAGCGCCTCGTTTATCAAAACCACCCTCGGCACACTCGCTCAGAACAAAGTCGATTTCACCCTCTTCTTCCGCCACCTCACCTTGCTAGCTTCCGAAGACACACGCGCTGATCTGTCATCGCTTTTTCCCGATCCCCAATCCGCTGATGCATGGATCAAGAATTGGAAAAGCATCGCCAAGTCCGAAGATCATCTCGCCAAGATGAAATCAACAAACCCCATCCTCATCCCTCGCAATCACCGCATCGAAGAAGCCATCCAAGCAGCATACCAAAACGATTATTCTCTCTTCCATCGTCTCGCCGATGCCCTAACAAAACCTTTCGATGAAAATCCTGCGTTTGCAGATCTCGAACTCGCGCCGCTCCCGGATCAGTGTGTGAAAAATACGTTTTGCGGAACGTGAGGCGATCTTTTCTGAGAATCGGTCAAATGAGGCAGTTTCATCTGTTAGACACCTCCATCTGAAACCGATTCACATTGGAAGAAATCCTTTAAATACCTAAGATTTGGCTTCGGATCTGCTCAGGCGTCGTTGCACTCACTCAACAGCCTTATGTTTATCCTCAACGACACACTCATGGCCAACGGAGCCACGATTCATGACTTCCCCTCTGGCGGACGTCGATTTTATCGCGGCCGTAACAACTTATCCGAAGGGACATTTAAGTGGAGCTCATACCAACAATTACCCGCAGACTCTCCGTTCTGGGATGACATGTTTCAGAACAGCGCACGCGCTGGATTCAAAGCCGCCACGCAAAGCCTCAAACCCGCAATGTTTGTTTGGGGCATCATGGCGATGGTCGCGGCGCTCTACTACGCTGTACCAGCAACCCAAGGATTCTTCACCGCACTCAATGCATTGCAGGCAAAAATGGGACTGCTCTTTCCCTTCCTCGGAATGGGACTTTCTGTCGGCATCTTGGCAGAGGGAGTGAAAGTCTGCATGTCCAAGGACAAGCGTTGGACACGTAGCAATAGCGTAAATGCCATTTTCAATCTCTGCATCTTTGGAATCCTCGGAGTCATTCAAAATTATTTCTACCTCCTGCAAGTGTACCTCTTCGGCGCAGGCACTTCATGGCAAGTCCTCGTTCCCAAAGTGCTTTTCGATCAGTTCGTGTGGACAGTGTTCCTAGCAAACCCTTACCAAACGATTCTCTATCTTTGGAAAAACCAAGGTTTCTCTTTCAAAAAAGTCACTGCACAAATGCTGCCGTTCAAACCTTTCTGGGGAACTCAAATCCTCCCGACACTTATCACCAACTGGGCATTCTGGATTCCTATGGTCGCCATCATTTATTGCTTTCCTGCTGAACTACAACTTCCGCTCGCCATCCTCGCCTGCACCATCTGGGTACTACTCCTTTCCATTCTCACATCCAGCCAACATGAAGAAGCTAAATGAATCTAATGAAGCTTTAGCTACGCTTCCAGCCTTCCTCGCCGTCGGAACTTTCGTGGTCGATTACCAAAAACTCGTCGACCACTATCCAGGAGAACGATCCGGTGCACGCGTATTGAAAGAACAAGTCAGCAATGGCGGAGCTCCACTCAATATCCTGATCGACCTCGCTCGCTTAAAAGTTGATTTCCCTCTCTACGCCGCTGCAAAAGTCGGGCAAGATCTCGATGGAAAATACATCATCGAATGCTGCATCGAACATGGGATCGATATCTCACAGATAGCCCCCATCGAAGGCGCCAGCACAGGTTACACGGATGTCTACACCACCAAAAGCACCGGCCGTCATACTTGCTTCCACTTTTGCGGCATAGGAGACACTTTTTCACGCAAGGATGTCAAACTCCGCGCCGTAAATCCGAAAATGCTCTTTCTTGGTTCACTTGGAGCACTTGGAAAAATGGATGAATACAATCCGGAATACGGACGCCGTGGTGCCACTCAACTGATTCGTGACGCACAAAAACAAAACATCATCACCGTCGTCGAAATCGCACCCATCGACATCACCGCAAGTCTTGATGATTTTTCAGAAACGCTCGCTGAGGCAGATTACCTCATCATCAACGATCGACTAACAGAATCCTTACTCGGCGCTGAGTTGTATTCAGAAAATCAGTTCGACCCCGAACTCGCGCGTCGGGCTGGAATGAAATTACTCGAATGCGGTTTACGCAAAGCCGTGATCATTCAGTCCGGTGCCGCCGCAGTTTACGTCGGTGCAGATGGCAGCTTCCATCATCAGTTCGGTTACTTCCTGCCATGGGATCAACGAGTTGGTTCCGCAGGAGTCGATCACGCATTCGGCGCAGGATTTCTCGAAGGCTTATTCCACGACAAACCCATCGACCTCTGCCTGAAACAAGGACTCGCCGTCTCCACCGTTTGCCGCCGCGATCTCAGCCCATCTGGAGCAATCACATCTCTGGATAAGTGCATGGATTTCTGTAAAAAACTCAGTGTATCGGCGGCTTAGTTTCTTGATTTTGAATGCGATTACCAAAGTCATCGCCATGTAGTGAGTCGCGTTGTTCATAGCAACCGACTTCGCATTCGAATCTCTCAATCACGTATAGCGCGAGGCAGTCTCAAAATTGGATGATCCCGTCATAATTCTTGCCGGAGGAATGGAGTCCCATTAACTTCTTCGCACTCCCACGAAACTTTATCCTCCCACCCACCGTTCTACCCCCCATGGAAAACCTTCACACGAAACCTTCACGCCGCGAGTTCATCGGTGGTTTTAGCGCTGCCTTCGCCACCCTCGGCCTTGCGACGCCTCTCGCCGCCAAGCAGGTCGCGACCGATGCAGCGGGCAACGCGATCCCGGAAAAGACGATCTCCAACCCCTATATCTACAAATTCTCAATCGGAAAATTCGAGGCGTGGTCGATCAGCGATGGCTACGGAACTTTCACCAAGTGCGTGACCAACAAGATGTGGCCACCGACCGATAGACCTGAGATGTCGAAAGCGCTCGCCGCTCTCGGAGAACGCCCCGATGACATAACGCTCTACGTGAACATCCTGCTTCTGCGGAAAGACAAGGAAGTCATCCTCGTGGACGCCGGCTTCGGCCCCCACAAGAACCCGAACTGGGGCTGGCTTGCCAACGCGATGAATTCCATCGGGATCACCTTCGCCGATGTCACTCACGCCATGCTCAGCCACTCGCACATCGATCACATCGGCGGCCTCGCGAGCGGCGGAAAAATTCTTTTCCCCAACGCCGCCGTCCACGTGCTCCGCGAAGAACTCGACTTCTGGCGCGCCAAAGAACCCGACTTCACCAAATCCCACCGCACGGACGACATCCCCGCGATGATCAAAAATGTCCGCAACTCCTTCGATACCCTGCAGCCCAATCTTGTCGTCCACAAGGACGGCGACCAGATCCTCGACGGTGCGATCACCATCCTCTCCGCCCCAGGCCACACCGATGGTCACGCGATCTTCCGCATCAAATCCGAAGGCGAATCCCTCCTGCATATCTCCGATCTTTCACACAACCACGTGCTGATGCTTGAGAATCCCGACTGGTTCATCGACTTCGACCACAACCCGGAAGTCGCCATCGCGACGCGAAAAAAAGTCTTCGCCGAAATTGCCGTCACCCGCGAGCGCATCTACGGCTTCCATCTCCCCTGGCCCGGCCTCGGCGTGATCATCCCCAATGGCCGCAAGGGCTATCAATGGGTTCCCGCATCGCACCGGTGGGATTTCTGATAGACCTATACGAATAACTCAAAAGCAAATTTCTAGCTTTTAGACCGTTAGAAAGACAGCGATCAAAGCTGCGCGTAGGACATGGAGAACGTATCCCCATCCTCTATATTACCGCTTTTCAGCCCTTTGTTGAACCATCGCATCCGTTGTTCCGAAGTTCCATGAGTGAAGGAGTGGGGCATCACCCTGCCTTGCTGTTTTCTTTGGATCGCATCGTCACCGATGGAGTTAGCTGCCCGCATTGCCTCCTCGATGTCGCCGCTCTCAAGGTAGGCGCTGTTGTGGCTCGCCCAAACCCCCGCGTAGAAATCCGCCTGCAACTCCAGCCGCACGGACCACTCGTTGTAGTCGCGCTGACCGCGCTTCGCCGCCACCTTATCTGAAGTTCCCAGCAGGTTCTGCACATGATGACCCACCTCGTGCGCGATCACATACGCCTGCGCGAAATCCCCCGGCGATTTGAAAGTCCGCGCAAGCTCATCGTAGAATGAGAGGTCGATATAGATTTTCCTGTCCCCTGGGCAATAGAAGGGCCCCATCGCAGCGCTGCCATTGCCACAGGCGGTGCTGGTCTGCCCCGTGTAAACCTGCAACTTCGGTTCCTCATATGTCCGGCCCATTTTAGCGAATTCCTTGTTCCAGAGATCCTCCGTATCAGCCAGAACCACCCTTACAAAATCATACCGCTCTTTGTCCTGTGGGCTGATGTTCGTGGGGGAACTTACCGCAGGCGGCCCACCGAAAAACATCGATGGGTCAACGATTCCCATCTTCCAAAGAATGACCCCAGCCACGGCCGCCACCACGATTCCCTTGATTCCGAAAACACGGCCGATCATAGAAATCAATCCCAACCCACCGCCGCCTCCGCCAAAGCCTCTACCGCTGCGTCCCCGCATATCTTCCACATTGCCGCTCGATCTTCTGCCTTTCCATTCCATGAAAATCTTATAGCCGTGTTTCCGACGGTGAGCCAGTGGGTAAGACCCGCATAGGACTGCTTTCATCAGCGTCCGCATTTTTTGTCATTCGGGACAGACCTTTCATCATACTTGGTGGGCGAAGGTTTGTAGGGTTTTACCCCATGGCGGGGTGCCCGCCTTTTGGCGAAAATGTAGTCGTAAAAGCAAAGCTAGGAACGCAATCGCGGCGACTCTGTCCTACGGAACTCTCATCATCACAACAGCCCATTCACTCGCACGAACTGAGCGAGTTCAGCCACGAAACCATACACTCCTGCTTAAATAGATACGATTTCGACAAAAACAGAAACACAACCATGAAAACAGTAGCTCTCATCTTCGCGGGAATCACCGCTTTACTCGCCCTAACCTCGTGTGATGGAAAACATGCCGGCACAAAAGGCAATACAGGAGTCGCGGATATTGCATTCGCCAAGGAGGCGTTTGAAATGCTTGCGCGGGGTGACGCCAAGGTCGATCCGAAGATCGATTGGAAGACCCTTCAATCCTTCGGCGTCAATGTAGGAGTCGAGTATGTCACCTACAAAATGGAGGCAGATCAGAAAGGATTCCGGGATGCCTTCATCACCCAGTTTTCCTCCTCCTTCATCGACGGAGGCGGCAAGTTGGAAAACTTTTCGAACTGGCGGGTGGATGAGTCGGACACGCTCAAAACCGTCGTAATCGCGGATTCAACGAACGGACTGCTCAAACTCACCGTCACAGACCGCAACGACGCCAGACGCTTGTCAGGCATCGAAATGGTGAAGTAACCATCGCGTCCGTAATTCCGGTGCGCCAATAAACAGAGAGAAAAAATTCTCAAGTGGATGTGCGATGAATTACATCATTCATTCCCGGGCTTGGATTTTCATTCTCTACTGAGCTTCAATTCATCGGGACATACAACTTGTAGAATTTTAGCATTCACCGCTTACCCTTCAGCCACTCTTCGGCGAGGGTGGGCCATTTGGAAACTTCGTTAGCTGAGGGGCGCAGGCCGTAGCCGTGGCCACCGGTTTCGTAGAGGTGGAAGGTCGAGGAGACGCCAGCTTCTTTGAGCGCCTGATCGTAAAGGATCGTGCCGGGGACAAACGCCATGTCGTCTTTGGTCTGGACGATGAAGGTCGGCGGCACCTTGGCGGAGATTGGTAGTTCTGGGGCAACCTTTCCTTCCTTGGTCTGTAGGTAGGCCGGATAGATGAGCATGGAGAAGTCGGGGCGACAGTCCAGTTTGTCCGCCTCATCTACCGCTGGGTAGGCCATCTTGGCGAAGTCCGTGCTCAAGCGTGCGCAGAGATGGCCGCCAGCGGAAAATCCGATCACGCCGATTCGCTTGGGATCGATGCTCCACTCCGTAGCGTGTTGACGCACGAAACGCACGGCGCGCTGTCCATCCGCAAGGGCGCCTTCACGGTCCTTAGGAACCCGGTATTTGACGACAAATGCTGAATAACCAAGCCGGTTGAGCCATTGGGCGATCTCGGTTCCTTCCTTGTCGATAGCGAGGATCGAATAGCCACCGCCGGGAAAGATGAGCACGGCGGGATGGATCGAATCCGGCGGCGCGGCCACCCGGAATGGTGTAATCGTTGCCTGATGAATATCGGTGATGCGTTTTACCGAGTCTGCCTTGCCGGTCACGACTTTTTCCTCCGCCACTTTGCCAGCATCCGCCGGCCACAGGTTGAGCGGTTGAGGAGCTTGCTGGGCCAGACAGAGGCTGAATGGCGTAAGCAGGATGAAACAGAGTATGGTGCGCATAGCGATGGAGTGCTGGGTGATCGGTCCGAGACGAGACGAGCGTTTCAGTTTTACCCGTCTTTGTATCGTGAACTTTCGTAACATTTCAAAATTGAAAATTTTAATCCGATTGCAAATCACCGCCGCCCCATATTGAGTCGCGCTGTTCATGGCAAACGACTTCGCATTCGAATCTCTCAATCACGCACAGCGCGAAGCAGTCGCTAACTTGGATGGTCCAGTCATGATCCTTGCTGGTGCTGGAACAGGTAAAACACGCACGGTCACATGCCGCATCGCGCACATGCTTGAGCGCAAAATCCCGCCAGCCGAAATTCTCGCCGTAACCTTCACCAACAAAGCCGCATCGGAAATGCGCGATCGTATCGGCGGCATGGTTTCCAAACACGCGGCGGAACAAATGACCGTCTGCACGTTCCACTCACTCTGCGTCAGACTCCTACGCGGTGGCATCGATAAGCTCGGTTACAAAAAGAATTTCTCCATCACCGCCTACTCGGATCAGGTCGGCATCATGAAACAACTCCTCGTCCGCAAAGGCGGCACCGATGAGAAAGTCAAAGCCGAAACAGTCCTAACAGAAATATCCCGAGCGAAAAACAAGGGGATCGATGTCCAGGATCTCAGCGACGATTTCTTCGCACAACTCGCCGTCGCGTATCAAAACGAACTCCGCGCACAAAACGCGGTCGATTTCGACGATCTTCTCGTCCTCGCCGAGCAAGTCCTGCGCGAGCACAGCGATGTCCGCGATCATTTCCGCAAGCTCTACACCCGTGTCACGGTCGATGAGTTTCAAGACACAAACTCTCTGCAAATGCGTCTACTTCAGCAACTCGTCGGTCCGCCGTATCATGTCTGCGTGGTCGGCGATGACGATCAATCCATCTACGGCTGGCGCGGTGCAGAAGTCGCCAACATCCTCGAATTCGAACGCTTCTTCCCGAAACCTAAAATCATTCGCCTTGAGGAAAACTACCGCTCCACCCAAGCCGTTCTCCACACCGCGAACTCCCTGATCAAACACAACACGGGTCGACGCGAAAAGATCCTCCGCGCGACTCGCAGCGGTGGCGAAAACGTCCGCATCGTCGCCATGCCAGGCGATGACGAAGAAGCCGATTTCATCGCCGATGAAATCCTTGGTGAGAAAACCGCCGTCGGTCGCGAGTGGGAAGATTTTGCCGTGCTGTTCCGCACCAACGGCCAATCACGCAAACTCGAACTCGCGCTGCGTGATAGAAAAATTCCCTATCGCATGGTCGGAGCACAATCGTTTTATGATCGCCGAGAAATTCGCGACGTGCTCGCCTACGCCGCCTTGCTTGTTTCACCGCAAAACGACGTTCCCCTGCTCCGCATTCTCAACGCCCCAAACCGTGGCATCGGTCAGGCCACCGCTATTCTCGCCACGGATTACTCTCGTGAAAAAAATCGCTCAGTGTGGGACGCTCTCTGCGATCCCTTTTTCACCACCACCCTCGGTGCAAAAGCCGCCAGCGCGATCGAAAACTTCGTCGCTCTCATCTCCAGCGCGAAAAACCGCATCGATCTCTCAAAAGAACATCCCGCCACCGTTCTTTCCGAACTCCTAACAGAAAT
>JANOKJ010000155.1:0-64084 GCA_031419275.1 Akkermansiaceae bacterium
TCAGCGGCCGCACGCGCAGTTGCACCTGCCACAAAGAGCTTAATTAGATCTCCTTGTTTGTATGGTGATAATCGACTTTTTCTTTGATACATGGACTGGGCTAGTTTAGTGATTTTAGATCACTTAGCTAGTACAGCCCCTTTCTCTATATATGTTTGATACTCAGTATCTGTCCGGTTTTTGGGCAAACCAGCGTTAGCGAGGTTTTGGCTCAAGGATTGAAGCCGTCCATTGCTGAAAAATCTCCCATTTCAGAAGAAGATAAAAAAGCGCTGATGGCAGCGACTGCAGCTCTACTGATTAAACATGTCACTTTTCGGGCGGATGGAACGGTGTCCGGGTGTTATACTTTTGGTGAAAAAAAATCGGTGGAATGGAAAAATTTTGTCGTTAACAGGGTTGTTGAAAATTCAATCACCGAGGCAGACAAATTGAATGGTGTCACCAAAAGATACGCAGTTGCATTTGGATGTGATGCGCATCGGGTATGGGATGTCAAAACGACCCGCTGGGGTGAATGGCAGCCTCGGAATTTCACAGATTTCCCTTTAGGATTGGCGTTTCAACTTAAAAAAGGCGTCTGGACAGCAGATTCACCTGCGCTTTTGAAATATTTCACCCCAGGTCCTGGAACTAATATTTCAGATTCGTCAGTTAAGCCGGCTGGTAAAACGACCGATCTGCCGCCAGGCATGCAGAAATCGAAGTAGATAACTTCTTGGATCTGGATGGGGTTTTAGAATGGCGGTTTCGCCAAAGGATGAATTAGTTATCACTTATGAATTTTGTGTTTCGAGTGGCATACGCGACGGTGGTCGGAGAATCGCTATGGCTTGAAGTCACGATGCACCACGGCGCAAAGGTGATTCGTCAAATATTGCCCATGCAGTGGGCGGATGGGAAACATTGGGAGGCGCAACTGGAGGTGGGGAAGTTGGATGATTTGGAATATCGTTATGTGTTGAAACGCGAGGATGGGTTGGAGTTGGTGGAGTTTGGCGATTTTAGGAAGTGGCAAAACACGGTTGTTAAAAATCATGTGCTTTTCTGTGATGATTGGAAATCGGCAGGAAGTGAGGACAGGGTTTATGAAACGAAGGTTTTTGAGATCGCTGACGGGCAGAAAAGAGAGCTCTGTGATATCTCGGTCACAGGAAACCATGAGTTCCATTTACACATGGCGCGTTTATCAGATGGCATGGTGCCGTGTTTGATTGGCGGATGTGATGCGATTGGAAATTGGAATTACTCGAAAGCATTGCCCATGGTTGAGGTCGCGAGAAATCATTGGCAGGTGAATGTCGATCTGCCGATGGATGTTCGCATTGAATACAAATACGGGATGTATCGAAGTTCGGAGGAGCAAGCAATTCGGTTAGAAGAAGGAGCAGAAAACCGATTTTTAGGTGATCGCTTGGGAGCGGATTTGGTAAAGGTTTCCGATGAAAGTTTCCGACGCAGTGCGGATCAGCGATTCCGTGCGGCAGGTGTGGCGATTCCGGTTTTTTCCCTGAGAAGTGAGGCGGGATGCGGAGTTGGAGAATTTTCCGATTTAAAAGCGATGGGGGATTGGGCGTCGAGCAGTGGAATGAAGATGCTTCAGATTTTGCCTATCAATGACACGACTTCTTCGCGGACATGGACGGATAGTTATCCGTATTCCGCAATCAGTGTTTACGCGTTGCATCCGATCTATCTGCGTTTGGATGAGATGACGGTTCCACTCAAGAATGAGGCAGGTTTCCGGAAGGCGCGTAAGGAATTGAATCGGATGAAGCAGCTTGATTACGAGGCGGTAATGGAAATGAAATGGCGGCTTACGCGTGAGGTGTTCGATGCACATCAGAAAGCGATACTCAGCGATGAGTCATTCTTGGATTTCCTAAAGCGAAATCGAGATTGGGTTTTGGATTACGCGGTTTTCTCTGTGAAACGTGATGAGTTCGGCACGGCAGATTTTTCAACATGGGGAGAGTGGAAAAATTGCGATGCAAAGAAAATCGATGCACTCTCTACGGATATAAGCGTGTTGTATTATGTCTGGTTGCAATATGAGCTGGATAGACAACTTACTTCTGCAGTCGCGCACTTGCGCGCTAAAGGTGTTGCGCTGAAAGGGGATTTGCCGATCGGGGTCGATAAGGAATCGGTCGATGCATGGGTTGCTCCACAACTTTTCAATATGGATACCCAAACTGGCGCTCCGCCGGATGCGTTTGCGGTGAAGGGCCAAAATTGGGGATTTCCGACGTATGATTGGGATATGATGCGCAAGGACGGATACGCGTGGTGGCGGTCGCGGTTTGAAAAATTGAGTCGGTATTTCGATGCTTATCGGATCGATCACATTCTCGGATTTTTCCGCATCTGGCAGATTCCTTCCGAGCATGTTAATGGGATCATGGGTTGGTTTGAGCCGGCGTTACCTGTGAAAATAGAGGAATTCGCTGAGCGTGGAATGGTGTTTGATTATGATCGATTTTGTAAACCGTTTATTCTGAATTCTGACTTGTTAGAAATATTCGGCGACTTTGCTCATGGAGTGAAGCAGGATTTTTTAGTGGATTATGGGTTGGGTTGTTATGGTTTAAAAAGCGAGTTCTCGACCCAGCGAGTAATTCTGGAGTTTTTTGAGAAACTCACGCCAGGTGATTGGGCGAACCAAGTTTGGCTGCGGGATGCGTTGCTAGATCTGGTGAGTGAGGTATTGTTCTTCGAGGTTAAGGGATCTCAGAGAAAAGAATTTCATCCACGAATGAGGATGACCGAAACGCGTTCGTTCAAAGCATTGGCTTCAGAGATTCAGGAAGTGTTGAGGCAGATTCACGAAGATTATTTTTACCTACGCCAAGAGCGATTCTGGGAAGTGAAAGCATACGAGAAGCTCCCGGCGATGCGCTCCGCCAGCGATATGCTGCTGTGCGGTGAGGATCTTGGAATGGTGCCGACTTGTGTGCCGGGTGTGATGAATCAGCTCGGGATGCTTTCTCTCGAAATCCAACGTTGGCCAAAAATCTATGGTGCTGTGTTTTCTGACCCCGCATTTGCTCCCTACATGAGTGTGGTTTCCTCTGGGACGCACGATATGGAAACACTACGTCAGTGGTGGCAGGATGATGAAAAAGTGCGTGCAAGATTTGCTAAGGAAATGTTGGGGATCGCGCTGCCTGAGCCTGAGCTTTCTGGTAAGATCGCGCGACAAATCATTCAACAACTTCTCGATTCTCCAGCCATGTGGGCGGTGTTTCCTCTGCAAGATTTCTTGGCGATGGATGAAACCTTGCGCAGCGAAGACATCGAAGGAGAACGGATCAACATCCCTGCGATCACGCCCTATAACTGGAAATGGAGAATGGAATTAAGTATCGAGTCGCTTGCGAAAGAGAAGGGGTTTGAGAAGTTGATCCGTGGAATGATTATGGATGCTCGAAGGTAAAGAATGGTCTGCGCGTTTTGAGATTCGCTTGTGAATAATTCTAACCTAATTTATTAGCTTGCGTATAAATCCCGTGTCTGGAATTTATCATTCTTACTTAAATACAAACATATGATTATTTGGAAAGGTTGGGGGATACTGACGGTTTTGTTTGCAGTCATCGGCTTGGTGGCTGGCTCGGTGATAGGCTCTATAGCAGGTGCCTTGATTGGGGGTATTGTTGGAGGAGCGGTTGCTGCTGTTCTTAATCACCTTGTCGCCAAAGCTGTGACCAGCACGACGGTGGTGATTGATCCTGTGACGCAGCAACAAATTCTCCTTAAGAAATCTAGCAGCTTGTTTTTCATTCCTATGCAGTGGTTTTCGCCAATTTTTCTCATTGGAGGAATTTTCATTGGCTTCACTGCTATGCAGACTAATAAGAATGACAAGCAAGCGGATAAAGACTTCCCAGGAAAAGCAGTTTTTGAAAAAGCGGATGATTTGATTGATTCAAATAGAGGTGGCGTTGCAAGCTATGGAAATACGCCGAATGCCGAAAAAGCAGCCGCGTCATTTAGTGCCAGCATTAAAAAATTGCAGGCCATGTCTTTCGAGATGGAAGGGAGTACTGACAAATATAGTTCAAAAGATTTCCTAACATACTGCTACGAAGGAAAAGACGGCATTACATTTATGTGTCATGTGCCTGGAATGAGAAAATACAAAGATGCTGAGGCTAAAAAAGCGATCGCAGACATTGGATGGGTATGCGCAAGCACGGCTGTTGAAGGTATGCCGAATGTGAGCGCCAACACTAACCTTGTGGTAGGTCTGCGTGGCTTGGCTATTTACGATTCAATTCAGGAAGGTAAAGTCGGCTCAGAAAATCCAAGTCTCGGCAAGGATCAGAAAGTATTCTGGAAAATATTCGAGCCGGTGAAGGAAGTCGTGGCTGAGTAATTCACGCTAATCCAACGGCTCTCCGAATCCTTCCTAACACTTTTGCAGACTCCTCTCTGGCGCGGTTGGCGCCATTGGCGAGGACTTGATCAACATAGCCAGGATCTTTAAGGATTTCCTCGCGGCGTTTTCTCATTTCGGAAAAATAGTCCCAATAAGCATCGGCGAGACGTTTTTTGAAATCGCCGTAGCCGCAGCCGCCGCGTTGATGGTCAGCGATCATGGATTGTAGATCGGCATCGCTAGCGAAGAGTTGGTAGAGGGCGATGATGGTGGAGTTCTCGGTCGATTTAGGATCTTCGACTGGCGTGGAGTCAGTGACGATTTTCATCACCAGTTTGCGCAGTTGTTTTTCCTCGCCGAAAATCGGCAGGGTGTTGTCGTAGCTCTTGCTCATCTTACGTCCGTCGAGGCCGATAATGAGTTCGGTTTCCTCTTTGATGATCGCTTCCGGCATGACGGCTGTGCCTTCGCCGTAGGTTTCGTTGAGTTTCGTTGCTAGGCTGCGGGTGACTTCGAGGTGTTGCTTCTGATCCTTTCCGACTGGGACTTTTTGAGAATCGTAGAGCAAAATATCCGCTGCCATCAGCACGGGGTAGGCGTAGAGAGCGTGGTTTGGTGAGATGCCTTGGGCGACCTTGTCTTTGTAGGAATGGCATTTTGCCAGGAGCGGCATCGGGCAAACGGTGGAGAGAATCCAAGCGAGTTCGTTGACTTCGGGGACGGCGCTTTGACGGAAGAATACGGATTTTTCAGGATCCAGGCCGCAAGCAAGGAAATCGATGGCGAGTTCGCGGATGTTGTTTTTTAAAGCCGCGGCATCGCGGCCGGAGGTCATGGCATGGTAATCTGCAATGAAATAAAAGCCTTCGCCTTGTTGCTGCAGCTCGACCGCAGGCTTCATCGCCCCGAAGTAATTTCCCACATGCAGTTTTCCGCTAGGCTGCAATCCCGTCAAAATTCTCATAGGCGGAACTTCGCCGCTCTTCGCGACCTTTTGAAGTTTAAAGTTTGAACTTTCGCAGAACTCCAACAAACATCTTGGCCATGCGCACTCTTGTTACCGGTGGTGCCGGGTTTTTAGGCTCCCATCTCTGTGATCGTCTCCTCAAAGACGGCCACGATGTCATCTGCATGGATAATTATTTCACCGGCAGGAAGAGTAACGTGCTTCATTTGCTTGATAATCCGCATTTTGAGTTGGTTCGTCACGATGTTACTGAGCCGTTCATGTTTGAGGTCGACCAAATTTTCAACCTCGCCTGTCCCGCCTCGCCGCCGCACTACCAACACAACCCGATCAAAACCACTAAAACCTCGGTGCTAGGTGCGATGCATTCTCTGGGCCTCGCAAAACGCACCGGTGCTCGAGTTTTCCAAGCGTCCACCTCGGAAGTTTATGGCGATCCGGAAATCCATCCCCAGACGGAATCCTACAAAGGCTCGGTCAATCCCATCGGAATCCGCGCTTGTTATGATGAGGGGAAACGCGTGGCCGAAACTTTGTTTTTCGACTACCACCGTCAACACGGGGTCGAAATCCGTGTCGCTCGGATTTTCAATACTTATGGGCCACGCATGTTGCCGGATGATGGTCGAGTGGTTTCCAATTTTATTGTCCAAGCTCTTAGGGGGCAGGATTTAACCATTTACGGCGATGGTAAGCAGACGCGTTCGTTCTGTTATGCGGATGATCTGATTGAGGGCTTCATTCGTTTGATGAATCACGATCAACTCACGGGCCCGGTGAATCTAGGAAACCCCGGTGAATTCACCATGCTTGAGCTTGCCGAGCAGGTTCTGAAAAAGGTCGGTGGAAAATCGAAACTGACCTTTCATCCTTTGCCAGGAGATGATCCGAAGCAGCGCTGCCCAGATATTACGCTCGCAACTCAAGAGCTCGGCTGGAAACCGAAGTTGAGCTTGGATCAGGGGCTCGACCCGACCATCGATTACTTTCGCAAGTTGCTTGCGGAATGATCCTCAAAGCGCGCAGGAAATGATAAAAACGCAAGTTTTCGCACGGGTTGCTTGACCCCGTCCCTAAGGGAGGGCTAAAAGCCGCGCGGTTTTTTGCCTGCCCTACATTATGAATATCCACGAATACCAAGCCAAGGAGCTGTTTGATCGTTTTCAAGTGCCGAGTCCGAAAGGAAAAGTGGCATCAACTCCTGAAGAAGCTGCGGCTGCGGCGAAGGATTTTGCCGGTGCGAAATTAGTCATCAAAGCACAGGTTCACGCGGGCGGTCGTGGTAAAGGTCATTTCAAAAATGGTTTTCAAGGCGGTGTGCATCTGATCGATAGCCCAGAACAAGCCGCAGAGTTCGCAGGCAAAATGCTTAATGAAACACTCGTCACCGTACAAACGGGCGATGCGGGACGCGTGGTGCGCAAGGTCATGGTCGCGGAAGCGGTTGATATCACGCACGAGTACTACCTCGCTATTCTGATGGATCGCGCCACCTGTGCGCCAATCATCGTGGCTTCCACCGCAGGCGGCATGAGCATCGAAGACGTCGCACACGATACTCCTGAGAAAATTTTCCGTCAGGTGGTGCATCCGCTTCTCGGACTTCAGGCATACGAGATCCGCAAGATCACCGCCGAACTCGGCTTGAGTGGCGATATCGCCAAGCAGTTCGCCAAGCTTCTTAAAAACCTCTACAAACTTTTCATCGATTGCGATTGCTCGATGTTAGAAATCAACCCTCTCGTCACTACTCCTGATGGCCGAGTGCTCGCGCTCGACGCCAAGTTCGGCTTCGACGACAACGCACTCTATCGCCACCCAGATATTGTCGCGATGCGTGACAAGGAAGAAGAAGATCCACGTGAAGTTGCTGCTTCTGAATACGATCTGAACTACATCGGCCTCGATGGAAACATCGCTTGCTTGGTGAACGGCGCAGGTCTCGCGATGGCGACGATGGACATCATTAAACACTACGGTGGCGATCCTGCAAACTTCCTCGACGTAGGCGGCGGCGCCTCCAAGGAACAAGTCACCGCAGCGTTCAAAATCATCCTCGGTGACCCGAACGTTAAAGGCATCCTGATCAACATTTTCGGCGGTATCATGGATTGCAACGTGATCGCAGAAGGCGTGATTGCTGCAGCGAAAGAAACCGGACTTCCGATCCCGCTCGTCGTTCGCCTCGAAGGCAACAACGTTGAGGCCGGCAAAGCCACACTTGCCGCCTCCGGATTAAATATCGTCTCCGCCGATACCATGGCAGACGGAGCAGAGAAAATTGTGAAAGCAGTTGGCTGAAACCCCTAGATAACAACTTTAAAGAAACACTCATATGGCCATTCTCATTGATGAAAATACCAAAGTCCTCGTCCAAGGTATCACCGGCAGCTTTGGTGCGAAACACGCACAGCTTTCCCTCGCATACGGCACCAAACTTGTTGCGGGCGTGACTCCCGGCAAAGGCGGTCAGAAATTTGAAAACACCGTGCCGATTTTCGATACGGTCTCTCAAGCAGTCAACGAAACCGGTGCCACGGCATCTGCGATTTTCGTTCCACCTCCGTTCGCAGCTGATGCAATTCTCGAAGCGATGGACGCAGGTGTGGAGCTCATCGTTTGCATCACCGAAGGCATTCCTGTCATGGACATGATGCGTGTGAAATCCGCTCTGCAAGGTTCGAAATCCCGCCTCGTCGGCCCGAACTGCCCAGGACTCGTGACTCCGGGTCGCGGTGAGAAAAGCCATGGCGGTTGCCGTATCGGCATCGCGCCGGGTTACATCCACAAACGCGGTAACGTCGGCGTGGTTTCCCGTTCCGGCACGCTCACTTACGAAGCGGTTTTCCAACTCACTCAAATGGGTTACGGCCAGAGCACCTGCGTCGGCATCGGTGGCGATCCAATCAACGGCACGAGCCATCTCGATGTGTTGAAAATGTTCAATGAAGATCCCGAGACCGAAGCGATCATCATGATCGGTGAGATCGGTGGTAACGCAGAAGTTGAAGCCGCACGTTGGGCAAAAGATCATTGCAAGAAACCAATCGCTGGTTTCATCGCTGGTGCAACCGCGCCTCCAGGACGCCGCATGGGTCACGCCGGTGCGATCGTCGGCGGTGAAGAAGACACCGCAGCAGCGAAGAAAAAGATCCTCGCAGAATGCGGCATCGCCGTTGCTGAAACTCCAAGCGACATGGCTTCCACGCTCATGACGCGCTGGGGCAAGTGAGTTAGCGCCGCAGGCTTTGGACTGCTGGGATCATTCCCAGCTTTCACGGCATGCGGCTATCACCGTAGCGAACGGTAACAACCCGTTTCCCCGTCTACGACAGCTCTCCCCAAAAGCTGCGGATCACCGCAGCAGTCCAAAGCCTCCGGCGGAATTGCTTTTCAATCGGGCGGCTTCCTGTTAGGTCGAGCCATGACCACTCCCCCCTGGCCACATGCTCCCCCGCATTGGTTGTTCAACGAAGGCATCTATTTCGTGACAGCCTCCACCTATCACCGCGAAAAACTTTTCGATTCATCAGAGAAACTCGATGCCATAACTCAATTGCTTGTAGAAACAGCCGAAAAATTTGGGTGGAGTCTCCGCGCTTGGGCAGTCTTTTCTAACCATTACCATTTTCTCGCCCAGTCACCCGAAGGCGGCGGAGAATCTCTTCGAGAATGGCTTTCAGAGTTTCATCGAAGTTCAGCGATCCGAATCAATCAAATGGATGGCACCGAAGCTAGGCGGATTTGGATGAACTTCAGGGAAAGCTTCATCACGCATCAGATATCGTTTTTAGCACGTATGAAGTATGTGAATGAAAATCCGGTGAAACATGGATTGGTAGATGTAGCCACGAATTATCGTTGGTGCAGTGCAGCGTGGTTCGAGAAGTCCGCGCCTGAGAGTTTTCGAAAAAGTGTTGAGCGATTCAAAACAGACCGCATCAATATTGAAGACGATTTCTAAAGCACCGCAGGCTTTGGACTGCTGGGATTATTCCCAGCTCTTACGCTGCGCGTCGATCACCGGAGCAAAGGGTAACAAATAGTTTTCTCCGTTCCACACCATCCACCCCAAAAGCTGCGGATAACCGCAGCAGTCCAAAGCCTGCGGCGGAAGATCAATGGCTCGCGTGATGGATCGCTAACAGTTTCACCAACAGATCCTCAATAAATTCTAACGGGATCTGATTCGGTCCGTCGGACATTGCGTTTGCGGGGTCGGAGTGAACTTCCATGAAAAGACCATCGAGTCCGGTGGCGACTGCGGCACGAGCGAGAACCGGAGCGAGCTCTCCATCTCCGCCAGTCGCACCCCCGAGTCCACCGGGGCGTTGCACGGAATGAGTGGCATCGAAAATCACTGGGATGCCTTCTTTGCGCATGATGTAAAGCGAGCGCATATCGACGACCAAATTGTTGTATCCAAAAGTCGTGCCGCGTTCGGTGATCAGGAAACGATCGCAGCCAAATGCGCGCATTTTATCAGCGATGTTCACGCAGTCCCACGGTGCGAGGAACTGGCCTTTTTTCACGTTCACCACGCGACCCGTTTTCGCCGCGGCTTCGAGAAGATCGGTTTGGCGGCAGAGGAAGGCGGGGATTTGAAGGAGATCGATGTATTCCGCGGCGATCTCCGCTTGCTCCGCGGTATGGATATCGGTTGTGACGGGGACTTTGAGTTCCTTGGAAATTTCACTGAGGATGCGGCAGCCTTCGACGATTCCCGGGCCGCGGAAGGAGTTTACGGAAGTGCGGTTGGCTTTGTCGAAAGAGGCTTTGAAAACGAAGGGGATCCCCGTGCGATCCGCAATTTCTTTCAGCGAACGCGCCATTTCCCAAGCAAAAGTTTCCGACTCAAGCGCGCATGGGCCGAGGATGAAAAAGGGGATGGGTCCGCCGACGGGGACTTGGGCGATTTGGAATGGGGTGAATGATTTCATGAGATTAGGCTTCGGAGTCGTTGAGAACGGTTTTGTAAAGAGGGATAAGGTTTTTCAGGGCTGTATCAATGAGCTTGGTTTCGTGCTCGGTGAGATTTCCAGAGGTTTTATTTTTCAACATACCGAGGGAATCGATCACGGATTTCGCGGCACGGAGGTTCACGGATTTCTCGCCGGTCACGGGATTCGGGATCTGGCCGAGGAAAAGGCCGGCGTTTTGGGCTTGGAGCAGGATAAATTCGTTGAAGCGAGGATCGGCTTCGGTAGGACTAGGCATGGACAGAGAATCGGTTCCCCGGGCGTAGGAAGCAAGTTCGGAAAAAGCACCGATCAAAAATGGAATGCTTGACGAGGTTCGCCATGGATTCCTACCATCCGCAAGTGATGGAGTCGCGGTGACCCCATCTCAACTCAGATAAATCTTTAGCAAACTGTAACTGTGGAACTCCAAGATATCCGAAATATTGTGGAATTGATGAACGAGCACGGGCTCACCGATTTCGACCTATCCAAAAAGGATTTTCATCTCAAACTCAAAAAAGGCCCTGACAT
Source organism: Akkermansiaceae bacterium (assembly GCA_031419275.1). Classification (GTDB taxonomy): domain Bacteria; phylum Verrucomicrobiota; class Verrucomicrobiia; order Verrucomicrobiales; family Akkermansiaceae; genus Luteolibacter. The sequence goes on from JANOKJ010000155.1 coordinate 10,841, forward strand.
GGACGCGCTGAGTGGATTGCTCGCCAGCATGCCACGTGCTGCTGCACAAGCTGCCCCTGCACAACTTCCAGCCGCCGCTGCAGCACCTGCCGCCGCACCAGTAGCCGCCGCTGCCGAAGGCGCAGAAATCACTTCGCCTATGGTCGGAACTTTCTATCGCAAGCCCGCACCAGACGCCCCGAACTTCGTCGAAGTCGGCTCAACCGTTTCCGAAGGACAAACGATTTGCATTATCGAAGCGATGAAAGTCATGAACGAGATCAAAGCCGAGCGTTCTGGCACGATCTGCGCGTTGGTTGCTACGGATGGTAATCCTGTGCAATACGGCGACGTTCTGTTCCGCATCAAATAATTTTCATCACTCATCGAAATGTTCAAACGAGTCTTGGTAGCAAACCGTGGCGAGATCGCCCTGCGAATCATTCGTGCTTGTCGCGAACTCGGAGTGGCCTCTGTAGCCGTCTATTCCGAAGCGGATGTCGATTCCATGCATGTCCAACTCGCTGATGAAGCGGTGTGCATCGGGCCAGGTCCGAGCAAGGACAGCTACCTCAAACCAGATCGCATCATTGCTGCTGCGGAAATCACCGGTGCGGATGCGATTCATCCGGGTTATGGATTTCTATCAGAAAACGCACGTTTCGCCGATATCTGCGAATCTTCCGGCATTGTTTTCATCGGACCTTCCGCAGATGTCATCCGCATGATGGGTGACAAAGCCACCGCTCGTGCCACCGCTGTCGCGAATGGAGTGCCTATCACTCCCGGCTCTGAAATCATCAACGATCCCGATGAAGCTTTGGCGAAGGCGAAAGAAATCGGCCTCCCCGTCATGATCAAAGCCACAGCCGGTGGCGGCGGACGCGGCATGCGTCCTTGTTTCAAAGAAGAAGAATTCAAATCTCTGTTCCAAGCCGCATCTAACGAAGCGATGTCTTGCTTCGGCAATGGCGATTGTTACTTGGAAAAACTCGTGCTCAACCCGCACCACATCGAGTTCCAAGTCATCGCCGATTCGCACGGAAATTTCATCCACCTCGGCGAGCGCGATTGCTCGATGCAACGCCGCAACCAGAAAATCATCGAGGAATGTCCTTCGCCTTTGATCTCCCCGGAAATGCGCGAGCGTATGGGGACAGCATCGGTTTCATTGATCAAAGCGATCAACTACCAGAACGCAGGAACCATCGAATACCTCGTCGATGAAGCGGGCGAGAATTTTTACTTCATGGAAATGAACACGCGGATCCAAGTGGAACATCCCGTGACCGAAGAAGTCATGGGCTGCGTGCTCATCAAAGAGCAAATCCGTGTTGCAGCTGGCGAGCCGCTTTCACGTCACGTTTTAGAGGCAAGCCCGCGCGGTCACTCGATCGAGTGCCGCATCAACGCAGAAGATCCTTACAACAAGTTCATGCCAAGCCCCGGCACGATTACGCTATGGTATGCGCCAGGCGGAAAAGGCGTGCGCGTTGATACCCACGTTTATTCCGGTTATTCCGTTCCACCTTACTACGACTCGATGATTGCCAAGCTCATCGTCACCGGTGCAACTCGTGAAATCGCGATTGCTCGCATGAAGCGCGCGCTCGGCGAGTTCATGATCAAAGGCATCAAAACCACCATTCCTTTCCAACAAGAAATCCTTAATCATCCGGATTTTGAGAACGGAACTTACGATATCGGTTGGGTAGGTCGCTTCCTTGAGGAAAAAGGTCTGTGAACCAAGATCAGCGAAGATCAACACTCGCTCACGCTCGTCTCTACGGGATCGTCGATTTCGGCTACGTCGCTCCGAGTGAAGTCATAAAAATCACGCAGCAACTTCTAACAGGTGGTGCAGATGTGATCCAGTTACGCGCCAAAGGTGCGGAGATGGAGCAGATTATCCACGCCGCAAAGCAAATCCTCCCACTGTGTAAATCGGCTGGAATTCCTTTCATCCTGAACGATTTCCCGGAACTCGCCTTCGAGCTCGGCGCCGATGGCGTTCACATCGGCCAAGATGATGGATCGATCTACGACGTTCGTCGTAGTATCGGCGAAGACATGTTGATCGGTCGCTCTACGCACAGCTTGAAACAAGCACGTAAGGCCATGGACGACGGAGCAGATTATATCGGCTTCGGCCCCTTGTTTCCCACACCCACCAAAGCCGGCCGACCCGCGATCGGTTTAGAAGAAGTTTCAAAAATGGAAACCGAAGTCGGGCAATTTGTTCCCGCCTTCTGCATCGGCGGCATCAAGATGGAAAATCTAACAGAAGTCCTAGCGGCCGGCGCGAGACGTTGCGTGATCGTTTCGCAGTTGCTCACCGCAGCGGATATCCAAAAAGCCACCGCCGAAGCAAAGCGTGCGCTTTCCTGAATCAAGTTACGGTCAACACGCCGTGTTGACCGTAGATAATAGCAAATGAAGAGCGCATGTGATTTCTGAGCAAGGAGCCCACACAACCGTAGGCCTTGGACTGCTGCGGTGATCCGCAGCCCTCTGGCTGGCTGGGTTCAGAAGTAGTTTCTGGGTATCACCTCAGCGTTATAAAATCCACTCCCCGCAGCCCCCTTTTCCCCTTCCCAGAACGGCTCTCCAGTGTATTCTCCGCGCTAGGTGAAAAAGCAAATTCCTAGGATTCATTGCATTTCATTAATACTGTCCTGTCATTCCTTTCCTATTTCTAGACTGACCACTGAAGATTGCCCACGTTGATTCTTAACTTAATTATTTGTCATATTTAACCCTGACAACATGTCTATTACCTCTCCGATTGATGCACAGGAAGTAGCTGAATCGCACTCCGATAATGCTACAATTTTCGCCCCCCCCGAGGCATCTTTTCTGCAAATTAATATCTGCGAATTCTATGATTACTGGAATAAAGATAATAGTAATTCTATTTTTTTATATCAGGGCAAACATTGGTTTCTAAAGAACAGACCCGAAAATTCACAAGAGAAGAACTTAAACTATCTGACATATCTAATTGCTAAGGAATGGCTGAATATTCCAGAAGTAATTATACCCTCAGCAAAAGTTTTGGAAGCTCTAGAGAAAAATGTCTCTCAGCGCATCGGAGAAAAAATCAATCCGGATGCTTTTCTGGTTCGACTTGTCCAAGATTATAAAGAAACAGAAATTCCTATTAAAGAATTGGACTATGCTATGGCGACAGAAATTGCCTTTTCAACCTGGATTGGCAGACGCGATGCGCATGCCTGCAATCGCGCTTTTAAAAATGGGATCCCGATGTTCTTTGATTTTGGAATCGCTTTTGGTGTCGAACACCAAGATTTTCTGCGGTCAGGCCCCGATGCCGGCTATGCTGGGAATTGGCGATTTAGCAAAATTGAGAACAAAACAATCATCGACCTGCCAAACTTACGCCGCTTTGATTACGACAGTCGGCGCGCAAATATACCGATTGTTAGTAGAGATAGGTTTAAGTTGGCCCTTAAGCAAACCGTAGATCGAATCAAAGCCATTAATCCTGAATTGATTTACAGATATGCACTTCTCTCAGGCTTGTCTGAAATCAAAAGTAGTAAGATCAGCAAATACCTGCAGCAACGTTCTCAGCAATTAGAGGAAAACACTAACAAAATTCTGGCAATTCTTGAACAAGGGCTCACCGATCCCGGGCCTTCGGCGGGAAGGGACAGATGGGATGGAAAAGTAAATATAATGAATGCTAGGAATTTGCTTTTTCAACTAGGGCGGAGAATACACTGAAGAGCCGGTCTGGGAAGGGGGAAGGGGGTTGCCACTCCAACGATGTATTTTTCCATTGAGCTTATGGTGAGACATAAGTGTATTTTCCAAAAGACATTTTATTTATTAATTATAAACACGCACGCTCAAGAACAGTGAGGCCGTTGTTGTTAAAAAATCTCTCTTTGAGTTTCCATTCAGTATGAACTTGAAGAAATTTTTCGATTGCAGGCCAAAGTCCCTTTGTAATCTCATCCTCTGGATAACCAGACTCAATAGCTTGAGTCTTAACATCCATCTTTCGCCTGATAGATTCACCATGCCACTCGTCAACAGTTGTGTCATGTATGATAATATATTTGTTTGTAATTGGACTAAACTTTTCAAGTTCTCTTTTTAATTGTCCATAAACGTGCCACGTATCAATAAATGTAAGATCAAATTTCTCTCCTTCAAAATCAATTAATAAATTGTTGCCCCATTTTGTTTTTACTTGAATTTCAGGGCAAACTTCATTTGTCAAAGAAAGAAAATTTTGAACATCACAAGCAGTTAAATCATTTAACAACATCTTTTTATCATTTGAAGGATTTTTTGAAAGGCCATAGAAAAGAGCATAAGAACTAACTACTCCTCTCACCCCTGTTTCAAAAACACTTGTACATTGTTCTGCATATTTACAAAGTGTTGGAAGATGTTCGTTAATATCACTAGAGATAAAACATCTTTGTTGATATTCTTGTTTAATTTTAAACATGGCGGATTCAAGCGGCTAGTGCAATCGGCAGGGTTGGCAATAGCCAGGGGCTGTAAGAATCTTTTGATTTCAACGACCAAGCTGAACCTAGAATTCATTGCGGATTTACTACTTCGTGAATTAATTCTGAAAGCTTTTTTAGGTTCTCATTACTCGTAAGCGTAATATTATTATTTATCTCCCCTTTATTATTTGGATTTGCAACTACCGGATCGGCAAATCCCTGCTTACGAAGTATTTCCTCTTTCCATTGCACTAAAGGCGGCGGTTCATCTGAAATCGCTGAAAAAAGTACAGCACTCGATATGTAATCTGGAAGCCTCCGCCGCCATGAAAAATTTGAATCTGGAGTGGGTAACCTTTCTGCGCATGCATGACGAAGTTTGGGTAACGATATTATGTTCCATCCTTTAAGTTCTTTTAGATATTCCTCGACGACAGGATTTGCATCTTTTCCCCATCGCTCAACTTTATCATAGTTAGGCATCGGATCATTATCTGGTAGCGGTCCTTCATCGTAGACATGTAACGTGATATTATTCTTTTTAGCGAATATTCCATACTTCTCGATCTCACTAGCATACTGTTTGACAAGCTTAGGATGGGCCAATATACTGTACGATACACATATAATTATATGTATCTCTGACTTCTCTTTATTCTTAGCAACAAATTCATTCAAGACGTTATGCTCATACTTTAATGTGACATTATTTTCCTCCCATTTTGTTGTATATATAGGAAATACTTTAGTCTCAATATTTTGCTCCGCTACTTTGGCAATATCATGTAATTGATTTGTACCAAATCCGTGAACTCTATCAATGTATGCAAAAACGAGTGGTAGGCGGCTTTTTTTGCGAAAACGTTTAATGAATTCCTGATCCTCAATCGACAACATATTGATATTAACTTTGATTATCTGCCCGTCCTTGGTTTTAATTGAAGCTTCATTACTTATGATTTCCACTAAAATTCCATCAATCTTAGTATTCTTGGTAGAAGTCCACGTCCGCAGATTAGATTCTTCTATGTCCTGAGAATGTGCAATCTGATTAAAGATCAGAAGTATTGATATTAATTGAGTTGTTATTGTTTTAATGTAATTACACATATTTTAATGATAATTATTAAAGTTAATTTTCGAGCTAAGCTTCTTAAGAAGTAGCGCGCTTTGCAATTCTAGCAAATATGGCACTGAAGGGTCATGGCCGCCGTCAGAAAAAGTGGTCCATGTTGAGTGAGAGGATTTGTTATAACCAAATCCTACAAAAATGAACCGACAAAAAAGACATAAGCCCGAAGAAATCATCCTCCTCCTGCGTGAATGTGACGCGAGTCACCTGAGCCAAGAACAGTTCTGCCAGCAGAAGCAAATTTCGGTAGCCACGCTGCACCGCTGGCGCAAAAAATTCGGGATGATGGACGTGGAAGACGCCAAGCGACTCAAAGCGCTTGAGAAGGAAAACGGCGAGCTCAAAAAAATGTATGCCGATGCGATGCTGGGAATTAAGGTGCTCAAGGAGGCTCTCGAAAAAAAGCTGTAAGCGCGGCGCACCGCCGTCAACTGGCATGGCACGCTGTAGCTCAAAAAAGCTGCAGCGAGCGTCAGGCATCCAGCCATTTTAGCCTTCACCGATCCACACTGCGATACCGCCCGAAGTTTCCCTGCGTCAGAAAGCAGGAAATCGACAAGGCCATCGTTGAGTTGAGCATTGAACATGCTGAGCTCGGTTCGGACAAGGTGGGTAGGTTGGTGCGCAACCGCGGGCTGCGAGTTAGCAGTGAGCGAGTGCGTAAGGTGCGTCGCGAGGAAAGTTTGCAAGTGCCTCCGCCCAAAAAGAAACAAAGCCGTCGAGGCATATCCACCGGGGGTTTTCCAAAGAAAGCGGCTCACCGCGGCCATGTCTGGACCTGGGACTTCATTCATGACACCACGATCAAGGGAGGTTCTTACCGCGTGCTGAGCGTGGTAGATGAATACACCCGTGAGGTTCACGCCCTGCATGTGGCCCGCAACATTGGTTCGGGCAAGGTGCTGGAGGTGATGAGGGAACTCATCAAGCTGCATGGCGCCCCCGGCTACATACGCAGTGATAACGGTCCCGAATTCGTAGCTAAGTCCCTTCAGTCGTGGCTGGCTGAAGCGGGTATCAAAACCCTCTACATCGATCCGGGCTGCCCGTGGCAGAACGGCTACGTCGAGAGCTTCCATGACAAGTTCCGCAGAGAGTGCCTTGCTCGCGAGCTGTTTTATACGCTGAGCGAGGCGCGGGTGGTGATCGCGGCCTGGCGCATGAAGTTCAATCAAGTTAGGCCGCATCGCAGCCTCGGCATGAAGACGCCCGAGGAGTTCGCCTTTGGACTCGCTCCCGCAAGAGGGCAAACGGCTCAATCTGCTTTCTACGCTGCGGCCTCCGGCCTTCGCTCCGAAAGCAGATTGACAAGCAGGTGGCAGCCACTATCAATAAACCCGAATCCTCTCACTTTGAACGGACCATAAACTGGAAGGGTGCCAGTCAACCCCCTTTTCCCCTTCCCAGACCGGCCCTTCAGTGTATTCTCCGCGCTAAGTGAAAAAGCAAATTCCTAGCATTAAAAGCAAATTTCTAGCATTCATTAAGCGTGAAACCCATTACCTAAAAAGTGCAGTCCTCATTTCCTGCCTGTTTATCGTGTTTTCTCCCTCCCGAATCTCAGCCTGCCTTTGGGACCATGATACCATTGCTGCGGAGAATGCCCGTTTTCCCGAAGTCATCGATCTGATCACCGGCAACTTCCCTCGCCACTCGCGCGAGTTCCATCAATGGCGGGTGGCGGTGACCAAAAAGCAATTGGAGATCAATCCAAAATCGCTGCCGGTTTACGACGATCTCGCTGTTTCCCAACACAAGTTGGGGGACCATGCCGCCGCTTGCGAGACGATGAAGCTCAAGGAAGGCATCCAACCAGGAATCTACGAAACTTATTCTAACATGGGAACGTTCCTCATCTACACCGGAGATCTTCCCCGCTCGCTCGATTTCATTAACAAGGCGCTTTCGATCAATCCCCAGGCCCACTTCGGGCGGGAGAAATATCAGAAATGGCTCGTCGAATGGGTTATCGCAGGGAAGCCGCACTTAAACGAGCAGCCCGCTTCTCGAGGGGAGCATGATTTCAGCCCGTTCGGTTACTCCGCCTTCGTCCTTTCCAAGCAGCCCCTCACGGCAAGAAAAATCATGACTGCCCCACTGCGCCAGGAAGCGATCAAAGCCGTGCTTGGGATGATGCGCTTCGCGGACTTCGACAATCCGATTCTCCAAGAAGCCCTCGGCGATCTTCTCTGCACGGGAAAATCCGAAGTGAATGCCACCCATCTCGCCAGCCTCGCCTACTTGCACGCCTCGCAAAAAGCGGCCACTCCGGAGGAAAAAGCGCGCCTCCTCAAGAAATTCGAAGTGGCTCGTTTCACCTTCGTCGAAGGGATGAAACCGGAGGTCATTGAGCTCGAATTGAAAGAAGCCCTCACCAAAGGAGAAAAACTCGTCGCTGCCGTCCGTGAGGACGAACTCAAGTGGATTGAAGACGGTGGGGACGTGTCAGCGAAGTTCACTAAAAAGTATCTCGGGCAGGCAGTGGTTCCTTGATCGAAACATAGATTGTCAAAAAGGGTCTGTCAAAAAGGGTCTGTCCCTATATGTAGTAGTCTCTCATCTGCGACTATCTACTTGCCACTTTCTGAGCAGGTGCATAATGCGTGAAGTGCATTTTAATCAAATATTCTACTAGATGATAAAATATCTACTTCCTTCTTTTGTATCCGACGAGCTCCGCGTTCACACGAGAGCGCTCGCCTTAATTCTTCCTCTTATCGCTCTGACTGCGTGTGATGGAGGTAAAGATGAAGGGGAAAACAGCAGTTCTTCTCCTCCTAAAAGCAGTTCCCCGACAGTGCCGAAAATTGCTGAAGTAGTGAAGAAGCCTGAGTTTCCAAAACTTCCTGATTATGTACTCGGGAAAATTGCCGAGCAGTCCGTGCTGATCCGCGTAGACGGTCATCCAGACCAATCAGGTATACTTATAAAGGGCAACAATCAGATTTCCGGTCGCTATGAATACCAAATCGTCTGCAATCCCCCAACAGCCCCTGACGCCATTCTCTGTGCCACTATGTTTGGCGGGCAATTACTCGTCAACCGTGCATCAAAAATCGCGACTCTGCCGAATGGGTTGCATATCTATGGCTTTTCATCGAAACAAATACTTTCAGGATATATCAACCAGCCGAACATTCCCACCGGGCCATTTTATGCATGCCGATTAGAAGCTACGGGGGCAATGACCCAGGAATCGCGTGTGGCGATTACTGAGAAACTCACATCCGCAAAACAGCGCTTGGAGGCATTGCGTGAAGCTGGCCGAGTCCCACCGAATCGAGTTAGGCCAAGCGAGAGACCCCCAATAAGCCGAGAGGAAATAGAAACCATGCGGCAAGCGCATCAAGCCAGCATGAAAGAACATATGGAATTGTCACGGGAGGTTCCCACACTTGAAGCGCAAGTCTCCATGGCTGTCGATCGGATAGCAGCTAGCCAGATCCTAGGCGCGGCGACCGAAGCGGAATTGGGAGGTGATACATCTGCTCTTGCAGGTAGTGTGTTAGTATCACGTGACAGTGGTGTGTTCGCAATTCGTCATGATAATCAGTGGATACATATCAATAAATTACTTGAAGACGCGGTTGGAAAACCCTCGCAAATAACAGTGAATTTGAGCGGAGATAAAAATCAAGTTCAGCTAACATGTAAGCTCGACTGGGCACTGGCTTTCGGAAAAACAGCTTGCTCAATCGTCGCAGCAACGACCTTCGAGTTAGAATCCTTAGATGGTGGCAGCATAGAGGAACGTCTCGACAAGGTGAAGCCGGTGCCAATGATGATGAATGGCTCAAAAACCACCGTACAAAGGTCCCTGCGTTGGAACGGCGAGCCCACCTCCCTCTGGATCAAGGTGTTTCAGGACGACCAATTGGATAAACCTATCATTGATGAGGTCGTCCTGTTAGACTACACTGATCGTTTCCAAGCAAAATGGGGAAGACCACCCTCTCCACTTATCGCTATACCGGAACCTGAGCCAGATACTCCGCCGGACCTTGCGGGCGAGGCCAAGACTCTAGACGCGCGTGGTAACGTTATCGATCTTGTTACAGCAAGTGATGGCTCGGTGCTGATAGTGCAAACTGACAAGCCACCGTTCTGGCAACCGCTTGACCTCAGGACCGGACAATTCATCGAGACATCATGGAAAGCCAGCGCCGATACCCTACTCGCGGCACAAGCTGGAAAAATCTATCTCATCGATCGCAAAACTAAAATCTTAGAAACATGGGATATCGAGGGGAAATCACGGCGTAATTTGCAGATTCTGCAGTTCGAGGGCGAAATCGTATCCGTAGTTGCGCCCTTATCCGCATCCGACTCTCCCATTCTCATCAGTACCACTAAAGAAGCGGCCTTCGTCAATCCGTTGAATTTCGAGATGTTAGCCAATGGATTTGACATGTCCTCCTGCTTTTCACCTGACGAGGAACATCGTGGACTGTTTCCTAAACTGAAACCAGAATCGATCCGCCTACGGGCTTCCGACGATGGCACACTGTTCGCCATTTCAGGCATTCTCGCCGCCGGACACGCTTCGGAACTCAGGCATTTCCGTATTGTCATAGATCCCACTGGGTCTGCCCGTTCCGAAACAACACAGGCCAGTCATCTGCCCGCCAAAGGCCGACTCATGACAGAAACTTTTCCCGATCACGGAGGCAGGGAAATTCAACTGCGGATCAGTGCGGGATCGAGTTATTTCCCTGCGCCTCCTGGAACCATTCTCTTTGTTTCCAATGAAAGCAAAAAAACCATCGGAGAATTACGCAGAGCACCCGTGGTGCCGCCTGCTTCGCGGATGGCCAAAGGGCCGCTTGCCAGCGACAGGGGGCTATACTATGATTCGTCACTGGAAGTTCTTGTATTGCCGGATGCCCAGACCATCCATCTGATTCCTATCTATCTTCCGGGACAGCCTCCAGCCGCGCCCGAATTCAATTTTGAGGGAGAAATCGTTAGTATTCCCCTTCCGAAGGGAAGCGGACATAAGCTGGTATCAAGTATCGGCGGCGACATCACTATCAGCGCAACAGAAATCCAATGGCGAGTCCCCGCCCCTGCTCACGCCCACGGACTAGGCAGTCAAGCAAACCTCAAACTCGAATGGATTGGCGAACTCGGAACAGCGATGAATGCCTCTTTCAACTACTCGATTAAAAACCAAGCAGCTGGGTTAAGTGTGGAATCGAGCGACGGCAAAACCAGCCTGCCGCTGCGAAGAGTCGGTATCATTTCCGAAGGAGGAAAGATTGAGGGATTTGCTGGCTCAGGTCATGTACTGCTGACAGGTACTGGCTCCAAACCTCAAGCTTGGAGCCTGACGGACTGCAGCAATCTTTTCACCTCAAGAGATAGAATCCGCAAATTTTTTGGCGATGCGGATCAATTGTACACCTACAACGATGACGGAATCTTGAAAGCATACGATATTCTTACCGGCGACTTAGTGAAAGAAGCACACATAGGTAAACCGAACGACGGCGGAAGAGGTCTCACAGGAATTACCACAGGTATTTCTTCGCGTTACCCGCTCCTCGCAGTTGAGCGCGATGGCATCAACCCTTATCTGCAACTTATCGACCGCAAAACACTTGAACCGACTCTCCTCAATTTTTCCCGTGACCGCCAACAATTGTTTGTCATACCCCAATTCCAAACCAATCCTTCGGGGAAACTTACATGGTCTCAACCTGCCGCGATTTCCCGAGAGGGTAATCAAATCAACTTACAGGTATCCTCCAACTTTCACTATTCCGGATCGCCTGATGAAAGCGGCAGATACGTGGTTTCAAGTGATGGCATCCTTGATATAAGTACCGATCCACCCGTCGTAAAACGTTACAAAGATCTGCCAGGTGCTGAGAAATTTTCCTTCATGAGTTTCGACGATTCGGGAAGATATGTGTTGTTTCGTCAGAGTGGCAACGATTCCAAAAACTTCGCCGCTTCAGTAAGAGATATTCGCTCGCCTGAAGTAGAGCTTTTCAAAATCCGGATCCCAACGCTTTCCGGCGCCGTTACTCCGAGGATGGTAAGTGGAGTCGGAAAACTCATCTGCCAAGTCGATTCAACTTTCTCACGCATCGGAGTATTCGAGCTAAATGTTCCTGCTATCATGCAGGAACTCGCCGCCAAATCACAAACCCCTAACACGTCGCCACGATGAGACTTATAAATATATTCCCACTTATTTTAATCATCGGGTATGCACCCGTATTTCAAACCCGTGCTCAGGAGCCCGACGCCACGCGACTTTTCAAAATATTGGAACCCTCTGTCGTGCTAATCACCGATGAAGAAGGCGGCGGAAGCGGCGTGGTAATCAGCGCAGATGGATTAATTCTAACAAACTATCACGTGGTCAACACCCCTTTGACAATCCAAGTGGAGGCGATCGTTGAAGAAGGCGGCAAGACCGTCAAAAAGTCTTTTCCCAACGCCACGGTGACCAAAGTTCATGCCAGTAATGACTTAGCGCTTTTAAAGGTAACCGCGCCGAATGTTCAGTTCAAACCAGCTAAACTTTCTAAGTCCTCCGCAGACACGAAAACCGGTGATACCTGTTATGCTCTTGGCTATCCATTTGTGGTGGATCAGGAAAAGCCCGTCATTACCATCACGAAGGGCATCATCAGTTCCGCAAAAAGGGTGATCAATGAAGTCCCCTACATCCAGCTCGATGCAGCTATCAATCCCGGAAATTCCGGCGGTGCGCTCATTAATAGCAAAGGCGTTCTTATCGGCATTCCCACACTGCGTTTTGAAGGTTCTGACAGCATCGGCATGGCATCACCAGTCGCCGAAATTAAATTGGATCAGTTCGTGGATCCAAAAAACCGCAAAGGCAATCCCGCTGAGGCACTACGACTCTCCAACATCGCCTCCGCGCTTTACACAAGTGATGCGTTTTCACTCAACACCGATGATGAGGCTGTAGCGGTGGCCATCTATCTACAACGCCAGGCGCTTGCGCTTGAACCCAATAACACCAAGTGGTCGTTGTCTTTGGCGGCGATGTATTGGCGCATGCAGAAGTATCCACTGGTGCGTGCCTACGCAGAAAACGCAGTGCGTCTTGACCCAAATAACCTTCGCGCGAGACTATTACTCGCGAATGCTCACAGTGCGCTGAAAGAACCAGCCAAAGCCGCGCAACAGCGTATCGATTGTCTTCCTCTCCTTTCCGAGAAAACGGAAGCCGATGTTAAAAAAAATCTTTTCGATACACTCGCTACGGAGCTATCGGCGTCTGGTGAATTGGTGAAAGCAGTCTATATTGTCTCATGGGGACTTGCTCAGAACGGCGGCATTGCGGGGCCCGGGCAACGACTGGTACTGCAAAACGCTGAGCGATCCGTCCCTGAGTCATTGACCCGCGAAATTATGGATAAGAAAAGCGGCCACAGTATCGAAGATATGAAGGATTACGCCCGAAAAGCTGGCGAGTTGGCTAATATCGACAAGCCTCAGCAACCCGTTATACCAGCGAAGCTGACCGATGAACCGAAAAAGCCCACAACCGAGGTCGTGGCAGTCAGTTTTAAAAGCGGATACACGGCAACCATGGCCGACGCTCCTCCGGGCGTGGTCTATAATCCGGACAAAAGTGTCCTAGAATGGACCCCACCCCCATTTTCATCAAAGTCGGAGGTTCAAGTGCTCTTTGCACTCAAAGATGCAAACGGCAAAGAGGAGTTCCAAGTCCACACGATTCGCAGGAAATAACGCGACTCAAAACTTTAAATTCAGAGTGAAAATCTCCCCTTTTACCCCTTTCCCCTTTCCCCTTCCTAGACCGGCTCTCCAGTGTATTCTCTGCCTTATTTGAAAAAGCAAATTCCTTTCATTCATTAAAACATCATGAAAAACATCGCATCTAATTTTAGTCGGTTGGTTCTTACTTTATTCTTGTTAGTTACTTCTTCTGGCTGTGCTAACTACTGGAAGGGTGTTGGTGGAAGGATAGCTAGGGGAGAAAACGGGATCTTTGCAGATTTAAGTGCCTACGACAGCCCCGGCTCTGGCTACAGTAGCTCTAGCTCCAGTTACAGCAGTAGCTCATCAACCTGCACACAGTGCAGCGGGCAAGGGTATGTCACACGCCAAGACGCATGGGGCTCGGATTCAAATGGTCAGTTAATTAATCAAACTCATAGAGAAAGATGCACCTGGTGTAATGGCACTGGAGCGCGTTGAATAAATGATTTCCACCAATAACCACAGAGAGCAGTTACTGAATAAGTGCAGAAAAATAGCTACCGCTACCCTTTTCCTTTCCGCCTGCGGAAACTTGTTCTAGTTTCCTTCCAGTATGACGGACGATCTCAAAGAACTCTTCACCTTTCTCTCATTTCCCAGTGTCTCCACCGATTCCAAGCATCGGCACGATGTGCGTGATTGCGCGGACTGGATTGTGAGAAAACTTTCCGCCATGCAGCTCACCACCGAGCTCCATGAAACTCCCGGACATCCCATCGTTATCGCGAGAAACAAGCATCAGGCGGATCGTAAAACCGTTCTGATCTACGGTCACTACGATGTCCAACCTGCCGATCCATTAGAGCTTTGGAATTCGCCGCCGTTCTCACCAGAAATCCGCGACGGTCGAATCTGGGCACGCGGCGCCACCGATAACAAAGGTCAGATGCTCGCTCACATCCTCGGTGTTGGAAAAACTCTCGAAGCCAACGGTGAGCTCCCCGTGAACTTGATTTTCTTATTCGAAGGTGAGGAAGAAATTGGCTCTCCCAATCTCGCACCGTTTCTCAAGCAACATCGCGATGAGCTGAAGTGCGACATCATCGCCATTTCTGATACGGGAATGGTCGCTCCGAACACCGGAACGCTTGGCTATGGTCTGCGCGGTATTACTTGCGCGGAAGTGAAAATCATCGGACCTGTTAGAGATTTGCATTCGGGTATCTTCGGAGGTGCGATTGCTAACCCCGCCACTGCGATCGCGCGACTCGTCGCTTCGCTTCACGATGGCGAAGGTAAGGTCGCCATCGAAGGATTCTATGACGAAGTCCGACCGCTCGAGACATGGGAACGCGAAATGTGGGCGAAAGTTCCCGGGCTTTCCGATCAAGATTATCTCAAAGTCACCGGCTCGCCCGCGAGCTTTGGCGAGCCAGGTTACAGCTCCGCCGAACGCGTGTTTGCGCGGCCGACCGCAGAAGTCAATGGCATCGGCGGCGGCTACCAAGGCGAAGGTTCGAAAACAGTGATCCCTTCCGAGGCTTTCGTGAAATTCTCGTTCCGGCTCGTCCCCGATCAGGATCCGCAAATCATCCTGCAACGTTTAAGAGTTCATCTCGAAAAACATTGTCCACCCGGCGTGAAACTCGTCATCGAGGACGGCCACGATGGTAAACCCTACGCTTGTGATCCTCATTCCGATTTCGGTAAAGCTGCCCAACGCGCTCTCAAGCGCACCTTCCCCGGCGAGCCCATGCTCATCCGCGAAGGTGGCTCGATCCCCATCGTCCAAGCCTTCCGCGAAATCCTCGGTGTAGACACCCTTCTGCTCGGCCTTGCTCTCTCTGATGCTCAGATCCATTCCCCGAATGAAAATTTCCCGATCGAAAATTTTGAGGCTGGGATTCGTTTGAATCAGGCTCTTCTGGAGGAGCTAGCTAAGTAGAGAAGCGTTCTTTTAACCAGAAATGACCAGCGAATTTCCATCGCAGGTTGCGTGTTGAATCCTATTCTCGCAACTTAGCTTGATGGTAAATTAAGGCTTCACTAAATCTTTGATCTTCTGACGATCCAGGTCGCGCATCATTTTAAGCATTAATGTTTCATCAGCGGCTTCTTTTCCTGTTAGGCGAACCATGATGACGTCATCCATTGGCATGCTGAGCTCATAATTTTTAGCATCGATTTTTTTGACCAATACCGTCTCTCCGTTCACCTTTTTCAATTCATAACCTTGTCCTTTGGCAATACCTTCGTTTTCCATCAGGCCACGTATGAGCTTGATCAGGCTTGATCCATAAAACACTTCCAGTTGGACCTGCTGCTGGCCCGTTTTGTTCTTATAAAGTTTTTTCACCACCTTGCCCCCGCCGAGCAAAGGCCCAACATCTTCGGTTTTCATTTCATCTGCCGACCATCCTTCGGGAATAGCAGGTAGTGTATTGTCCATTTTCGTCGATTGAACTTTTTCTAAAACGGCTTTGGCCTGATTGAGCGCCGCTGTTGATTCGACAATGTTTCCTGCACGGTATTGCTTTAGCGATTCACGCAACGCTTCTTCAAACGGCTCACCCTTGGTTGTTTGTGCTGCGATTGGCAGGACAGAAAATAACGCAAAAATTGCAAACTTCGTTGGATGAATCATTCAAACAAATTAGCAATACCCATGCTTCCCACAAGCAAATTGACGGCGGTCATTGGACGCGGTCGGTTTGTCACATGATAAGAAGAAGCTGGCAAAAATTCGCAAGGGTGAAGCGCAAGCTGCTGGTGGAGTTTATGCCTCAAATTAGATGTCCGGTGGGAAATGAAAGCAGGAGCCAATAGGCTCCTTGGGTGCGATAAGCGAGGGTTACTCCCCATGGAAGAGTTTCCATTGAGAGATATTCTACTGGATCTATGTCTAGCTCCTTTCCCAAATTACCCACAACGATCCTTCTCCTTGCGTCTATTTCCTTCGGTGCTCTAGCGCAGGAGGAAAAGAAGACTGAGGATCCCGTCGCCGGCGAGGCGATCGAAGCCGTAACCCGGCTTCAGGTGTTTCTAGATAAGGCCGTATTCGCCCCTGGAAAAATTGATGGACGGATCGGACAATTCACTCTGGAAGCTCTCGCCCTCTATCGTGAGGCGCAGGGAGCAGCAGTCACCCCAGCCACTCCGGATCCTAAAGTGAAAGTGGAAAAGGGCGAAGCCCTTCCGGACCTAAGTGATCTCGATCTCGCCTCGGTGGATCCTTTGTTTCTTTCCTACGAAGTCAGCGAGGATGATCTGAAGCAAGTGGGTGAACTGCCGAGCAAAATTCCAGAGCAAGCGAAGCTCAAAGCCCTGCCCTATCAATCCGCTGCCGAGGCCATCGCGGAAAAATTTCATATGGATGAGGGCTATCTTGATGAGCTCAATCCAGGAAAAACCAAAACCATCAAAGCGGGAGATATGTTGAAAGTTGTCAACGTGGTGCCTTTTGAAAAGTCCGCCATCGAAGCGCTGAAGCAGGGAGATAAGGATAAAGAAGAGGACAAGGACAAGAAGAAGGAAAAAGACACGGAAGATAAGGATGAAGCTGTTTCTAACAAGCCAGATAATGCCGAAGTTAAGAAGGATGATGACAGTAAGCTTATCGTTCATATCAATACTGAGACCAACATGCTCAGCGTATTTGATAATGATAAACTTGTTGCCGCCTACCCCGTGACGGTTGGATCGGAGCAAACGGAATCACCAGTGGGAAAATGGAAAGTGACGAAAATTTCCACCATGCCCAATTTCCGCTACGATAAATCGATGCTTAAAAAAGGCGTCCGCAGCGATGACTTTCACATGCTTCCACCCGGACCTAACAATCCAGTCGGCGTAATGTGGATCCAACTCAGCAAAGACGGCATCGGCATCCACGGTACCAATGATCCCGCTACAATCGGACGTGCCAGCAGCCATGGTTGCATTCGGCTGGCCAATTGGGATGTGGTCCGCTTCGCTGAAAAGATTGAGATCAACGTGCCAGTGACGATACAGGTGGGGCCGCGGTGAGAAAGCCATTGCGGCAGGTTGCCGCCTCTACTTGTGGCGGTATCTTCACACTACTACCTTAACCCACAAAGGAGAAATTCTGCATTGGTTTTTGATGGGATTTAGATGATTTAACTCGGTACAACGAACTCCGATGTGGGAGGCGAGTTATTTACGGACATCGCTCCAAATGCATAGAATTCCCGATTTGGAATTATATATTGACTAACAAATAGATCAATAGATCTTCGCCCGCGTGCATCCCCCGTATGTCAACTTCTACGTGCAGCGGATCAGCATTTTATGCGTGATGTGCTCGATAGGTTTTAGCGCTGGATGGATATTTAAAGATCCTTTTGTGAATTTGCTACTTGGTGATCACAAGTCGATCAGATCTGCAACTGTGACTGAGAATCGTCCTCCACAGATTTCGCTCACGCCTGCTCAAGAAGAGTTTTGGAAATACCTCGAGCAGTTCAACCGGCTACCAGAAAATCCCACCGAGGAGATGATTGCGGTTTTTAACGCCAAAGGCATCGCCCCGGAATTCCGTTACCTGAAAGCCTCAAAGACCTCCGTTCTAGGTGATAGCAAAGGCCTCACCGCTCACCGTGAACGCTTCGTCAAACGCTATCCATGGGTGCAGCCACTTTTGGATCAATATTCCATCGATGTTCCTATTTCTAGCGAACGATTCTCAGGCACAGCCAAAGAAATCGGAGAAAAGTATGAAAAGCTCATGATGGTTTGTCGAAAATGCAATGCCACCCCAGAGAATGAGAAAACGTTTGTTATTAACTATCTTGAAGGACTCCTTGTGGTGGACTTCATCTACGCTTGTGGAGCTGCGAAAGATAAACAAGAAGCGATGGATGTTATTGATGGGGTGTTCACAGCGAACGAACTATTGGATCCCTTTAGAAAAAACCTTGAGGCAAGATTTATCGCTCCAGCAAGCCGAGATATCGGATGGGCAGCCATAGCTGATTATCCTGAACTTATTTGGGGAAATACGCCAGCCTGCGTTTCCAGTGGCTTTGGTGAGTATAGCCCCTCAGTCAAAATTAATTTTAGCAAATGGATGCTGCTGACTAAGAGTATTCGGGGATCAGATAGCGATAATACGCAAAAAATCTACCGGGGCATCATCCACAACGAGCAAGTCAAATTGGGCCTCCTTAGCTATTCCATTTACAGCGCCCACTCGCATGAACTCGGTCGGCCCGCAGATGCGCCATGGCTTATAGTTATTAAGATTCTTTTCAAACGCCTATATCCCAAAGACCACGTTGCCCGCTATAATCAATACCTCACCCTCCTTGACGCAGCTTACCCCAAAAATAAATCATGACCCCCTGGACTGACCCCAAAAAACAGGACAGTTCTAAATTAGAGTCATTGTGTTGGTTCGTTTCGATTTTTCTAAATCAACAAACCATATGGGCAGCACCCGACTGATCGGGGTAAACAGGATGCAGCCCCTCCTTTGGGATTACCTCAACCCACGCAGCAAAAACTCTGCATTCGTTTTCGTCGGCTTGAGATTGTCTAACAAAGTGACGAGCGCATCGCCAATTGGCAAGGCGGCGAGTTGTTTGCGGACGTCGATGACTTTTTTGAATTCGTCGGGGTGGTAGAGGCGGTCGTCGTTGCGGGTGCCGGATTGGGGGATGTGGATGGCGGGGAAGACTCGGCGTTCGGCGAGTTCGCGGTCGAGGCGGACTTCCATGTTGCCGGTGCCTTTGAATTCCTCGAAGACGACGTCGTCGAGACGAGATTCGGTTTCGATGAGGGCGGTGGCGAGGATGGTGAGGGAACCGCCGTTTTCGATATTGCGGGCGGTGCCGAAGAATTTGCGGGATTTCTGAAGAGCCGCAGGAGAAACGCCGCCGGAGCCGATTGGGCCGCCTTGCATGGCGGAGTTGTGGCCGCGGGCGAGGCGGGTGAGGGAGTCTAACAAAAGCACGACGTGCTTACCGAGTTCGACCATGCGTTGGGCGCGGGCGATCACGAGATCGGCGACTTGGGCGTGGCGTTTCGGTGTTTCATCGAAGGTGGATGCGAACACGGGGAGGTTGACGGTTTCCTCGAAGTCGGTGACTTCTTCCGGGCGTTCGTCGAGGAGGAGGATGACGAGCTCGATGTTTGGATTGTTCGCCTTGATCGATTTCGCGATCTGTTTGAGTAAGATGGTTTTTCCACCGCGAGGAGGAGCGACGATGAGACCGCGCTGGCCTCTGCCGAGAGGAGCGATGAGGTCGATGACGCGGACGCCGAGGTATTCGGTGCCTTCGCCTTCGAGATGGATGCGGGCATCCGGGAACATCGGGGTGAGTTTGTCGAAATCCTGCGGTTCCACCCAATCAGCGGCTGGTTTGCCTTCGATTTCTAGGATCTCGGCGGTGGTGAGGTATTTGTCGCGCTGGACGGGCTGACGAACTTTGACTTTGAGGAGTTGGCCGTTGCGAAGTTTGGCGTCGTTGAGGACGGGACCGCCGATGTGGATGTCGTCTTGGGAGGGGCGGAACGAGCGATGTGGATCGCGTATCATCGCGAAATGTTCTTTGCCAAATTCCAACACGCCCTCGCAGGTGACGTTGCTGCCGTTCATGGTGTAGAAGCAGATGATTTCGTAAATCAACTGGGTCTTGGTGATGCCGCCTTGGATTTTGCGTGGGAGGTCAGCAGCGATTTTTTGAAGTTCGGCGAGAGGTTTGAGGCGGAATTCGTTGAGATCGATGTTTTCAGGAACCGGGTAAGGGACGCGTTCTTCGCGAGGCTGGGGAGCGGGTTGTTCTTCAGCTTGTGGCTCAGCTTGTGCGGCTGGCGTTTCGTGAACGACAGCAATAGAGATTTCCGGTGCTTCGGTTTCGGGAGCTTCGGAAGTGGGTTCGGTGGGGTCTGACATTGAGAGTGAGGGAAAAATTTTGCAGAAGCGCTGGATTTGCGCACTGAGGGTATCGGGTTGGCCGTCGTTCCAGAAGACGATGTCCGCACGGGAGATTTTTTCTTCGACGGGAAGTTGGGCAGCGAGCACGGACTCGATTAGATCGTCATTCCAGCCATTGCGGGCTTTGAGTCTGGCGACTTGGGTGGCACGGGTGGTAGCGATGGTGATCGCTTGATCGTAGCCGAAATCGAAACCGTTTTCGAAGAGTAGCGGGACATCGGCAAGGAAGCACCGCGCCCCTTGTTTAGAGGATTTTTCCTTAAGGGCAAGACATTCCTCACGGACGCGGGGATGGAGGATGCTTTCGAGGAGTTGGCGTTTTTCGGGATTTCCGAAGACTTCGAGGCGGAGTTTCTCGCGGATGATTTTGCCGGTTTCGGAATCGATGATGGAGTTGCCGAAATGTTCGCTCAGGGTGGAGATGATCTCTGGGGTATCTAGCAGGGCTTTCACGGAGGCATCGCAATCGAAGACGACGATGTCTGGAACGAACTCTTGGAAAAGGCGAACGGCCGTGGATTTTCCAGAAGCGATTCCGCCGGTTAGCGCTAGAGTGAGCATGGGGTGGGGAAAGAGTTAGTGAAAAAAAGGTAGGGCGGCATCGCCGAGGCCGCCGCATGGAATGAATGGCCAGTAAATTGTAACAGAAATCCCTTATCTTTTCATTGGTACGGCGCCCTCGGCGATGGCGCCCTACCTAATGTGGAATCACCCACCCGTGCGAGGTGGGCGTTTTTTCTTGGATGTTTCGGGAGTGACATTGCGCATGCCGCCGGATTTGGCGCGTTGGGCTTGGAGCTTTTGCATCTCGGCTTGTTTCTCAGCCATGCGTTGGACCCAGGATTTTTTACCACCATCTTTACGAGCAACGAGTTCAGGCTCGGGTATTTTGTTCATCAGGTAAGTTTGACCGATGGAGAAAATGTTTTGGACTGTCCAGTAAAGCGCGAGAGCTGAGGCGTAGTTATAACAGAAGACGAAGAACATCAGCGGCATGAACATCATGATGCGCTGCTGCATTTTATCGCCGGTTTTGGGCATCATCGCCATTTGGATGACGCTGGTTGCGGCCATGACGATGGGGAGGATGTTGATTGGGATGCCCGAGATGATGGTTAATGTATCTGGTTGAGAAAGGTCGTTGACCCAGAGGAAAGATTCGCCACGGAGTTCGACGGCGTAGTCGAGCATTCGGAAGAAGCCGAAGAAGATGGGGATCTGAATAAACATCGGCAAGCAACCGCCGAGGGGGTTGATGCCGTATTTGCGATACATGCCCATCATCTCGGTATTGAGCTTGGTGGGGTCGTCTTTGTATTTTTCCTTCAGCTCGGCCATTTTGGGTTGGAGCTTGGACATGCGTTTCATCGAGCGGGTCGATTTTGCATGAAGTGGCCAGATGCAAAGGCGAACGATGATGGTGAGGCAGATGATCGCGAGGCCCCATGATTCGGTGGTGGAGAATTTGTTTATTGCGGAGTGGAGGTTATCGAGCAGCCAGTTGAGTGGGCGGGAGACGAATCCAAACCAACCATATTGCATGATATCGCCCCAGCCTTGGCCTATGCTTTCGTTGTTATCCAGCTTGCGCAGCGTGGTGTTGTTTTTTGGGCCGATGTAAATTTTGTAGTCGAGATCAGTCTGTGATTTGGGCGCAAGGGCGAGCTCAGGAAGAATGATGGCAGCACGGACAGCGGAGAGAGACTCACTATTTTTATTGAGACGGACTTGTTTGGGTTTGCCCCAGACTTGGGTCATCTCCGGTTTTTTCGGACGAACGACCGTGGCGAAGAACTGATCGGATACACCTGCATAGACGATGGGGTTTTCGCTCTGACTGGTGATGGTGGAGCGCGCGGAAGAGAACCAACCACCTTTGAATGCAGTGGCGGCTTCGAAGTGCATTTTTTTGTTTTCAAACCAGAAGAATCCGGTGTGGTCGGGGCGTTCTTTTGCGTGAAGTGGCGCGGAGGAGCCGAGGTAAAGCGAATATTGGGAGAGGTCGAAGTTGGCTTGAGTGGTATTCTCAATTTCAAGTAAGAGATTCAGGAAAAAATTCTGACCTGGAATGTTAGATGTCTCAAGAGAGTAGGTTTTTTTAACGATCAATCCCGATGAAAGTGTCTGGATAAAGACAGCAGATTTTCCAGGAGAAGACTGTTCTGCGAGGTAGGAAAAGGAGGTGGTATCGAGATTTTTGTTGGAATCAAGAAAGCCACCGATGGGTCCGCCTCCATGGCTGTTAATGAGGACGTTTTTGGTTTTATCACCGACGTCTTGATGCTTCTTGAGCTCGGCGTGTTTGATGCCGGCACCGATGTTGGTGAGGGTGAAAGCGACCTCGTCGTTTTCGAGGATGAAGGTTTCCTCCGTGGTTGATGGTGGAATGGGTTCTACGCTGAGGCCGCCGGTAGCATTATTTCCTGACGAGCCATTTTCAGAGCTCGTGTCTTTTTTGGAGGGAGCAGACGGCTTTTCAGGCGCGAAATAGAAATTGAGGGCGAGGAGAACCCCGCAGATGGCGAGGACTACCCAAGTTTTACGGTCGTACATGGAATTGAAAATCAGTTTGAGATTGAAGAGTGGCGAGGGACCGCGCGCTGCTTAGGTGGTTGAGGGGTTCTGGTCAACCTCAGTAGTGGACTTCATGGGAAAAGTTTCAGGCGTTTGCATTGGGTGAGCCAATCGGCCTCGAGGTCGGCGAAGCTGGCTTCGGCGGCACCGGGGCGGGCGATGGTGACGAGGTAACGCTTGGGATCGGTGAAGCTTTCGGCGTGAGTCTGGAGGCAGGCGCGGAGACGGCGGCGGATGCGATTCCGGTCGTGGGCTTTTTTCGCGGCGCGCTTGCTGGTGACAAATGCGGCGCGGATGGCGGGGAGGGTGGGGTCGGCCAGGGTGCTGACAATGACAAACCGGCCTGCTTTCGCTTGGCCGGTTTTTCTGATGCGAAGGAAGTCCTCGCTTTGATTGATGCTTTGTTTTCTCGGGAAACGCATGGGTGTGGTATTCCGGAGAGGCAGGAAATAAGCGGAGCCCAGATGCGATCAGGGCGATCCAATTATCTGCCGTGCTGCGTGATGTGACGCTTGAAGTGAAGCTCTGCGCCTTTAGGAATCAAGCGTTTGCGGCCTTTTTGGCGGCGGCGTTTGATGATGTCGCGTCCAGCCTTGGTGGCCATACGGGCGCGGAAACCGTGTTGTTGTTTACGGGTACGTTTGGTGGGCTGGTAAGTGCGGAAGCTCATGGCGATCTATGGTGAATGGTTAGCGCTTTGAAAGGCGCGGGGGCGGGACTTTAGGAATATGTCTGCGGTTGTCAATGCGGCAGTGGGATCTTTTTTAAAAAAATTTACGTCTTGTCGGTGGGGGGCGGGCTTGGTTGCCTGTATTTACAAGATGGCTGCTCCACAAAACACAATCGCATTGGTTTATGACTACGATCAGACCCTGAGCGCAAAATACATGCAGGATGATGTGCTTTTCCCTAAATTTGGGATCGATCCCGCCCAGTTTTGGAAGAAATGCAACAGTTTGGTGAGTGACCAGAAATGGGACGGGGAACTGGCCTATATGAAGTGCTTGCTGGATTATTTGGGGATGGATAGGGTTACAAACGCCATGTTGACCGAGCTGGGCGCTGGGTTGACGTTTTTCCCTGGATTGCCGGAATTGTTCGAGGCGCTGCCGAAAGCGGCGTTGCGGCCGGAGCATGAAATGGCGGGAATCAAGGTGGAGCACTACATCATTTCATCGGGATTGAAGGCATTATTGGACGGTTCGCGCTTGAAACCGTATGTGAAAGAAATGTTCGGCTGTGAGTTCGGCGAGGACGCGGAGGGTCGGATTAGTTTCCCAAAACGGGTTATTTCGCACACCACCAAGACCCAGTTTCTGTTCCGCATCAACAAAGGCATGCTGCGTTACGATCAGGATGTGAACGATCATATGCCGGCGGACCAGCGGCCTATCCCGTTTGAAAACATGGTCTATGTCGGCGACGGCCCGACCGATGTGCCGTGTTTCACTGTGGTGAATCGAAACGGCGGTCACGGAATCGCGGTTTACAATCCGGATGACACGACCGGGAAATCATTCCGCAAATGTTTTGATCTCTGTACGCATGCGGGGCGGGTCAAACACATCGCTCCGGCAGATTACCGCGAGGGTTCGCATCTGTGGTTGCTGATGAAAGAGATGGTCACCGAGATGGCAGACCGGATCTTGCGCAAGCGGATTGAAGAGCGGGAAAACTCGACCGTTGCAGCCCCTACTTTTTAAAATCATGTTAGAAAAAAAACATTTTCATTTCACAGGGATTTGCGGAACCGCGATGGGCGCGGTCGCGGCGGCAATGAAGCGACGCGGTTTCGTCGTCACCGGCAGTGATACGAATGTGTATCCGCCGATGTCAGATTTCCTGCGCGGGGAGGGGATTGAGATTTTCGAGGGATATCGCGAGGAAAACATTCCGTCTGGAGCAGATGTCGTGGTGATTGGAAACGCGATCTCGCGTGGCAATCCGGAAGCCGAAGCCGCGCTTGATAGGAAGTTACTGTATCATTCTCTGCCGGAAGTTATGAAAGAACATTTCCTGCGCGGGAAACGGAATTTTGTGGTCAGTGGCACGCATGGAAAAACAACGACCTCGTCGATGCTCGCATGGCTTTTCATGAGTGCGGGCAAAGAGCCGGGATTCATGATTGGCGGGCTGCCGAAAAATCTCGGCTGCGGCGCGCAATTTCCTGATACGAAAATCAATGTGTTAGAAGGCGATGAATATGACACCGCTTTCTTTGACAAGCGTTCCAAGTTTCTCCATTACCTTCCGGAATGTGTGATTGTGAACAATATCGAGTTCGACCACGCGGATATCTACGCATCGATCGATGAAATTAAACTCACCTTCAAGCGCCTGCTCAACATCGTGCCGCGCAACGGCATGGCTTTTGTGAACGGCGATGAACAAAACTGTTTGGATGTAAGTGCAAATGCTCCATGTCCGATCACGACGATTGGATTCGGAGAAAATAACGCGGTGCGAATCACCGATGTCGGTTACGATGAATCTAGTAGTTCGTTTTTCCTCGGGAAAGAATCCTACACCGTGCCGATGACCGGTGAGTTCAATGTTCGCAATGCGGCGATGGCTGCTGCGGCGGCGAGATTCGCAGGATTGACGATGGAGGAAGTGCGCGATGGGTTGCTTAGCTTTGAAGGTGTCGCTCGCAGGCAAGAGCTGAAAGGTGAGAAAAATGGAATCAAGGTGATTGATGATTTCGCTCACCATCCCACAGCCATCCGTCTCGCGGTGCAGAGTTTGCGCCAGAAATATCCGAACTCACGGTTATGGATTTTGTTCGAGCCTCGCTCCAACACCACGCGTCGCGCCGTGTTTCAAAAGCCTCTCGCGGAAGCTCTGGCTCTGGCGGACTTCGCAGTCGTCGCCGCGATTCCGGATCTTCACAAAATTCCAGAAAATGACCGACTCGATCCGTTGAAACTCGCCGCCGACATCGTCGCGCTGGGCGGGGTCAGTCATTATCTTGCGGATAACGCCGCTATCATAGCCGTCGTGAAAGCTGGGGCGAAATCAGGCGATGTTGTCGCGGTTCTTTCAAACGGAGGCTTCGGTGGGATTCATAAGCAATTGCTTGAAGAGCTGTAAGCGATTGTTCGCTTTACAAATCCCCCTGCATCCCGCAATTTTCGCGCCCCTGCAAGGAGAGGTGGTCGAGTGGTCTATGGCACCCGATTCGAAATCGGACGTGGGGTAATACTCACCGAGGGTTCGAATCCCTCCCTCTCCGCCAACACCCCAACCCAGAAAATCTGGGTTGGGGTGTTGGCGTTTAAGGGCAGGGTCAAGACCCCCTTACCTACGGCAACGGGGTTTGACTGCCGAGTTTTGCGAAACGCAAAACATTCATCTCATCCGCGCAGCGCAAACTGCAGGGACGTCATGCAATGATGTCAATCCCTCCCTCTCCGTGTCCTATCCTACGCCTACGTTTCGGATGCTCTGGAGGCAAGCAATGCGGTTATAAATTGTTAGATAAAATGGGATTTGACGTTCACAGAATAACTCACTTTATTCAGCGCCTGATGTTTCACGTCGTCGTCCTACTAGTCAAAGTCCGAGCTTCCAAGATTTGGAAGCTCGCGCAGGCGCATGGGAATTGAAGACGGTTAAAACATCCGCCAGATTTTCCGGAGCGCCCGCCAGACGGCCGATTCCGGGAGTCCCAATGAGTCCTTATCGCCGCCTCGACGTTCCGGTTTTACCGATAAACCGAAATGCAACCAAATACCGATAACTCGTTCGATCGCCGCAGTGTGTTACTCATGCTGGCGTCTGTGATTTTGTTCGCCATCAACACGCTGTTGATTCGCGCTGTGTCAGAGCACACACCTGGGGTGGATGGTTGGCTCGCAACATTTTTACGCGGTGTTTTCGGGTTGGTTCTGGTGTTTGCGATGTATGGTTGGGGCCGTGGACTGAACCCAGAGAGACTAATTAAAGGGAGACTCATCACCATCCGTGGCTTCGTTGGTGCCCTGAGTATCATTGCTTTTTATATCACCATCGTGAAAATCGGAGCGGGACGCGCGGTGATTTTAAATCTCACCTATCCGATTTTCGCGACGATTTTCGCGGCCGTTTGGCTGAAGGAAAAAATTGGTCGTTCTTCGATGATTTGGATGCTGGTTAGTTTCTGTGGGCTGGTTGTATTTTTGAGTGAAGACGGTAAATTATTAGAACCATCTCTCTATGATTTATTAGCGCTTGCTGGAGCGGCTGGTGCTGGTTGGGTGGTAGTTATCATTCGGCGTTTACGTCATGAAGAGCATCCATCGACCATATATGCTTCGCAGGCGCTTTACAGCATGCTCCTTGCTTCTCCTTCTGCTATGAAACTCACTGCCTTGCCGACTTCTGCTTGGGCGGGATTAATCATTGCTTCGGTCATAGTGACCATTGCTCAGTTGGTGATGACTCGCGCCTATCAATTCATGTCGGTCTCGCGTGGATCTTCGCTTCAGATGATATTGCCCTTGGTGACTGCTGCCGGTAGTTATGCGATCTTTGGAGAATCATTCCACTGGATGGAAATTACAGGCGCATTGCTGACCTTGTTTGCGACTTGGCGCATTGTCTCGTTGCGCAGCTAATGGCCCACTCAAATCAGCAGAGTGTTTTGCGTTGTGCCTCGATCGCTAGAGGACGTGAAGAGGCACTAACGCATGGCTTCTATTTTGAATTTGCTAGAACAGCTGGTTTCAATGTGAAGGATTTAAGGGCTACGCCATATTGTGGTGCTTGATCGCGCCAGAAGTGCAGGGTGTTGCTGCCTTCCTTGAGCGTCAGTGTGACTGGCTCGCTGTCTCCCCATTTTCCGATGGTGAAAGGCAGTTTAAGGGTGTTCACGGATGGTTCGCCATTGATGGTAAGCTGTAGAGACTGGTTCATGTTGGCGGTGACTACGTTGGCGGTTAGCGTGTAGTTACCTGCTTTGGGAACATCGATAGTGAATTCCATGTTAGAATAGGTTCCCAAGCTTGGGCCGGCCGGATCGACTTTAGGGCCTTGTGCGTAGTAGGTCTCTTGATGTTCATCACTAACAAACTCGGCGATGTTTCCATAGATGTCGTAGAGTCCCCACGGGTTGGGTTTTTTCTGGCCGACGGGATGGGATTTACCCTCGGCGTTGTCCTTGAACCAAGCGTATTCACCGAGCTTCGAGGGATCGTCTCCGAAAAACCAGCGGGTGTTGGTGCCTGCACGGGCGGCATATTCCCATTCGGCTTCGGTGGGTAGGCGCACACCCATGCCACTGCTTGCGGAGAGGAGATCGCAAATCAACAATGCGCGGGACGGCTTCACACCGTCGACCGGATGATCCGGCCCTTGTCCGGATTTACCCTGTGTGCTGCCCATAACCGCCGTGTATTGAGCTTGAGTGACCTCAGTTTTTCCTAGGTAGAAACCTTGGGTCAGGGTGATTTCTTGTTTGGGTGTGTCAGCGACGACATCGCCTTCTTTTTGCGCGCGGTCGCCTCCCCTCGTGAATTTGCCGGGAGCTATGTAAACGAGATCCATGGTCACGCCGTTGCCCAGATTTAGCTTAAGTTCTTTTTGGATTTCGTCGCCGTTAGGAGTGACAGCCAAGCGCAGCCCGCGCATAGGGTAAGAATTTTTGGGTCTCCTACCTTTCCAATGACGCGTTGCGGACTCGCATAAGTTGGCAGTGTGCTGCCATGTGCCGCCTCGGACCAGAATTGGCTGTTGTCGGTTGAAGTTCGGCAGAAAAATCTGTTGCCCACTGGTGAAACTTTTCATCACGGCCACATCATTGGCTTCTTCCTCCGCATCCGCATTGGTGCTCTTAGGTTTCGCGTAGGCTGCGCCTGGGATCGTGATGGTGCCATCGGTTGCATAGGTAATTTTGCTGTCCTCTGGGGTGATGGTTGCGTTTGTGGTTCCTGCGGCGATGGCTGGTCCGTTGGCCTCACCTAATTCCGCGCCGAGGGCGTTGAGAGTCACGGCTTTGGTGTCTTCGATGATCCGTCCTTGAGTTGCTAGAGCGACCGCATTCCAGAAGGTGGGAGCGGTTTTATTGTTACGCTCTCCGTGAGTGCGTGGCTCTTTCATCACATCCCCGATCCAATAGGCGCGTTTTACTTTGAGGAATTCGTCGCCCCGGGTGCGCGCCTGAGTTGTGGATACAAAATCGAGGTCATTGCTGTAGCGTGTGGTGGTGCTGCCGCTGCCCCAGTTTGGACCGAGGACAACGACCCATCCCTTCGGACTCCAGCGTGCAGATGCTCCGTGGCCGCTGCTGGGCCGGGCGGTGGCCGGAATGCCGAATGCGCGGCAGATGTAGCGCGCGAAGAAGGCTCGGCGACCACAAATTCCGCCGTTCATCAGGATGTTCTGCACGCCAAACAATTCGGGCCGGTCATTTTTTACGTTGATCGATCCGTATGCGACATTGGTGTTAACGACGTTCGCATAGCGCCAACCTTCGTCAGCGGTATGGATGTGATCGGGTCTGAAATTGCGCAACATTTCCCGGCCCCAAGCTAGTGCTTCATCGGTTTCTGGGGCGCAAACAACAAAGCGCAGATCCCAAACACTGAGATGATTGAAGTTGGGATCGAGTTCGCGAGCCTCGTAGGCTTTTTCGAAGTGTAGGTAACGCTTAAGTGGATCGATCGCTTTGGAATCAGCAGACTCTTGGTCTTCTTCTGATTTGGTGGTGGCTTCACTGAATTCCAGACTGACTGCGAGGGCTAGGCGTTGGAGGATTCCTTCTTTGGACTTGAGGTTGGCTTTTTGGATCGCGGTATAGATTTCCATCGCTTTGCCGTAATTGGGATTCGATGTAGCTTTGGTGGTATGCACGGGCCGGGCACCATCGGCCATGGCGATTTGTAGCATCAGTTGATCGTCTGCTAGGAGCGTATCGATTAATTTTTTCTGCATCGCTCCCTGTGCGGCAAAAGCTGATAGGTCGGCGGGTGTGGCTTCGTTGAGAATGAAAAATTTTACCAACTTTGCATCCAGTGCGTTGCTAGCTAGAAGCTTTTCGACTTCCTGAGCTTTCCTGACCGCTTCCACTCTAGCTTTGGGATCTTTGGCTTCTGTGATGCTTTTGCGGGTCGCTTCGTCAGTCTGTGGAAGCTTCGTGGTAATTTCAGAACGTAGGCTTTCCAGCATGCCCGTGTAGAGTTCGGCTGCCTGCGCGGTCATGCAGGTAAAGCTAGATAAGAGAATGGCAGTTAACGTGAATGGCTTCATGATGGTTTTTTGATAAAGGTTCGCCGCGTGGGTTTTGGATTGATATGCGATCTTATATGGGTGGCGTTGGGCAGAAGGATTTAAATCGTGATTATTCATCCGTGCTCATTACAATGAAATGAGAGACATCCAAAAAACTCGATGAAAATGATTCCACGAACTCAAATCCTATTTAGATTGATTGTCAAAATTTTAAGCTTGGCTTTTTTGATGGAGGTCACTGTGGCTCAGAACGCTGCGGAAGCGCCGCTTGAAGTGGGAATCGCGGCTCCATTTCTGGATAATGCGATCCTTCAGCAGAAGCTCGCTTTGCCAGTCTGGGGGATTACTCAGCCCGATGCTAAAGTGAGTGTTGTTTTCAAAGGGCAGACCAAAACCACCACCGCGCAGAAGGATGGTAGTTGGAGGGTGATGCTTGATGCTATGGATGCCGTTAGACTTAAGACCGTTAACGATACTCCTGTGGGTGAAACCATGATCGTCACTTGTGAGAAAAGCGGAGCGAAAGTCTCGAAAGAGATCAAGAACTTGGTCATGGGGGATGTCTGGTTCTGTGCGGGGCAATCCAACATGGCTGGAGCGGTCCGAACCAACAAGGGCGGTCATTTTCCCGAGGATACTGTTGAGAAAGCAAATTATCCGGCTTTGCGTCAGTATTTGCCAGGTGATGCGGCATGGGTCGTCTGCGCTCCGGATACGGCGCCGGTCTTCAGGAGGACTGCGTTCTTTTTTGCCCGTCGATTGCAACAGGATGCCTTGGTTCCCATAGGGCTCATTGCGACTGCTGTGGGTGGATCTAACATCGATTCATGGTTGAACCAAGAGCCTTACGCGATTGGTGGAAATTACTCTACTTTAGTTGCTCCACTTGTCGGCTACGGCATTCGCGGTGCCATCTGGTATCAGGGTGAGAGCAACGAAAAAGATCGTCGTCTGTATCAGCCCAAGCTGGAGTCACTGATCACGGGTTGGCGCAAGGCATGGAATCAGGGAGATTTTCCGGTGCATTATGTGCAGTTGCCTGGGATCAGCTCATCTTCTTTGGAAAATCCTGCGGGTGGAGATGGTCGTGCCGAAATCCGTCAGGCGTATTTTGAGGTTTTGGCATTAAAAAACACTGGCATGGCGGTGACGATCGATGTGGGAGCGCCCGGTGAGCATCCGCCAAATAAATATGATACCGGAGAGCGCCTTGCGCGTTCGGTGCTTCAGAAAGTCTACGGATTCAAAGATATATCAACTAGCCCGCTGTACGTTAAACATGTCGTTGAAGGCTCTGCGATTCGTGTTTCTTTCGATGATGCGAAAACTGGATTGATGGTTGCCAAGAAAGAGGGATTTCTGCCGCCTGTGCCAGCACCGGATGTTCCAATCGAGTGGCTTTCGATTCAGTCTAAGGATGGCGCCTGGCACTGGGCTGAAGGAAAAATAGATGGCTCGGAACTCATTGTTTCTAACAAAAATGTATCAGACCCAATCGCCGTTCGTTACGCCTACACGCAACACCCGAAAGGAAACCTTCTCTACAACAAAGATGGTCAGCCCGTTGGTCCTTTCAGTACGATTGGCTACGGTCCGCCTGGGATTGATTGACGTTTGTGGCGTGAGATTTATAAGACGATATTGGATGCGAATTGAAAACTCGCGGCCCCAGAGGGGGAAGTAGGAGATCGTGAAACTTTAAATCCTGAAAGGAGCAAACCATTTCAAATCTCATTTCATCTGCGACCCGCTCCGGGGTCGTATTTATTTTATTCGATCGACCCGGGGTGGTCGTCGCTGCGCTCCTCGACCCCAGGCTAATATCTTTGATCCCGATGGGATCATGAGGGGGTTTTTGAGAGGTAGGGGAAGCCTGCAACGTAGAGAAACTCTCTTTAAATCAAAAATCAACAATCGGAAATCATCAATCGTCAATAAATCCGAATTAAGAACCCGTCCCGATCAAAATTTATTGATGAATGACGATTGACTCCACTTCGCTCCGTCCAAGCGGTGAGGACTTCGTCATTATGGATAAGGTTCGCAAGTGCTCACCCTGCTTTGAGGATTTTTAATTTTTGATTTGGAAGAAAAGGCCAAATCATTCGCTTCTTATTTGCCTCTTCTTTCTCTAACAGCCTCAGCCAGGTCTTCGAGAGTTGCTACGGTGTCGTCCCAGTTGATGCAGGCATCGGTGACGGATTGGCCACGTGTGAGTTTGGAGAGATCTGGCTGCAGCTTTTGGTTGCCTTCGACGATGTTGGATTCGATCATCACGGAGGTGATCGTTTTCGAACCGGCGGCGATTTGATTGGCAATGTTTTTTGCAACGAGTGGTTGGTTGCGGTAGTCTTTGTTCGAGTTGCCGTGTGAGCAATCGATCATGATGGAAAGCGGAAGGCTTTGCTCGGTGAGCATTTGCTCCACTTCAGCAACATGTTCTGCCTCGTAGTTCGGGCCGTTTTTTCCGCCGCGCAGGATGAGGTGGCAGGATTTGTTGCCGGTGGTGGAAACGATGGCGGAGACGCCTTGTTTGGTGACCGAGAGAAAATGGTGCGGGCGGGACGCGGAGAGGATGGCATCAAGCGCGAGCTGGATGGAACCGCCGGTGCCATTTTTGAAGCCGACTGGCATGGAGAGACCGGAAGCGAGTTCTCGATGGATTTGGGATTCCGTGGTGCGGGCGCCGATCGCTCCCCATGAGATGAGGTCGGCGATGTATTGAGGGGAAATCGTATCGAGGAACTCGGTGGCGGAAGATATGCCGATGTTGGCGAGGTCGAGCAGGAGTTTGCGAGCGACGCGTAGGCCACGGTTGATATCGAAGGAGTCATCGAGGTCAGGATCGTTGATCAGGCCTTTCCAGCCGACGGTGGTGCGAGGTTTTTCGAAGTAGACCCGCATCATGATGAAGAGATCGCTTTTCAAGCGTTCGGCCTCAGCTTTGAGTTTTGTGGCGTATTCTAGAGCGGCCTCGGGATCGTGGATGGAGCAAGGGCCGACGACAACCATGAGACGGTCGTCTTGTTTGGAAAGAATGGCATCTGCCTGTGCGCGAGCGGAATGAACCACTTCAGCGGCTTGCTCGTTGATAGGAAGATAGTAAGCGAGAACTGCCGGGGAGATCAGGGGATTGATGCCGGAAATGCGGAGGTCGTCTGTGCGGTGTTTAGTCACGGGGCGGGTATGGAAGCTTGCGGATGGGGAGTTGGCTAGTTTTAAGTGATGGATTTGTGAGGTTAGTGGTTCACGAAATTAGCCTTCGCAAGGCTACGGTCCGGCAGACTGGGGCTGGAATAGCCAGGTGTGATTCTAGCTAACCCTACTTTTAGCAAAGGCGCTACATCGGGGGATTCGACATGGGGAACTTGGAGGAGAGCTTATCTTTGGAGGCGTCAGACTCCACGTTCGGAAACAAGCTTACTGCTCGGGAATCGAGATTGGGGGTGAGAAGACGGGGCCAAGTCCTGCGCCAGGGTTGGGCTGGGCTTGTGGGCCGGGGCCTTTGTCCATGAAGTCGGTGCGGGATTTGAGCAGAGCGTCGACAGTGAATTTACTGACTTCGAAGGTGATGGCTTCGAGTTTTTTGGCTTGAGCGATGTTATAGGCAAGGGCTTTGCTGCGTTCTTCAAAAGCCTTGTCTGCTGCCGCTGCGTCTTCGGGTTTTTCGTTTTCCGCAGGTTTTCGTTTTTCAGGAAGTTCGCCAGAAGCTTTGACGGTAAGTAGAAAGTTTTCTTCGCTAGATTTGGATGGCTGAAGTTTCAGGACGTAAGTGATGCCCTCGAAGGTTTTGATGGTAGCGGTTTGGAGTTTCTCGGGAGTCGCTCGTTTTTCGATTTCTGTAGTGGGAACGACGTCATCGAATTTAGCGAAGGAGAAAAAGGATTTCAGAGGTGCGATAGCAGCGGGATCGATTTTCACGCCGGGAAAAGCTGAGGTGAATTTGAAATCGGCTTCTTCGGTATCGCGCTCGAGTTCCCATTCATTTTTATCCGAGCCGGGTTGGGTGAGTGAGATAGTTTGAATCTTTTCGATTTTGAAAAAATCTTCTGTCAGCCAGTTTTTAGGATCGGCGGAGAGGGAGGGGAAGAGTTCTGAAACGGCGTAGAATCCGGATTCATCGGCGTGGTTGCGGACGAAGCGACCGACCGAGCCGCCGCCGTAGGGCGATGCCGATGCTGTGGAGTCGAGGTTTTTGCCGAAGGAAATCGTGGCGAGGTTTTTGCCAGCAGCGTCTTTGAAGGTGGCGGTGATGCCGCGTTGGGTTGGATCGGAGGATTTTTCATCCATGCCGAAGCGAGATGCGAACGATGGGCCAGCCTCGATGCCTTGAGTGACTTTCAGTTCGATCAAGGAGCGAAGGAGGGCGATAATTTCGGTGGAGTTTGCTTTATATCCATCACGCTCTGCGACTGACCAGTTGCCGTCTTTAAGTTGTAGAGTGACGGAATGATCGGCATCGACGATGTGGATGGTTGAGATTTCTTTGGCGGGGAAATCAGGAATAAGTTTTTCACCAGCGGAACGCTGGGTGGTGTCTTTGATGTCATTGCCTGTGGATTTTTTGTAGGCGTAAACAGAAATGCCGAGAGCTAGGACGATAATCCAGAGAATGATAACTGTGCGTGGTTTCATCTTTTTTGATGTTAGAAATTTAGAATTATAAGGTTTTTTTTAAAATCAGCGAGCGCGCGTGTAAGAACGGCGGATGAAGTATAGCAAGAGGCTGAATAAGATGACAATTGACGGCACGACAGCCACGTTGAGGAGGGTGATGTTGCCGGCGAGCCTATCCTTCTTGCGGCGCAGGTCTTTCTCTTGCTCGCGGATGAGGCGTGAGTATTCGACTTGTTGCTGAGTTAGCTTTGCGATTTCCGCTTCTTGTTCAGGTGATAAAAAGAGTTCTTTACCACGGGTTTTTTGGACTTGGAGTTCCTGCAGCTTGGCTTCGGCTTCTTGTTTTTTAGCTTCGAAATCTTCGACTTTCTTGCCGACTTGTTCCTTAAATTCCTCCTCCATTTTTTTGATGACATTGAAGGGACGGCTAGTGGCTGCGCGGGAACGTGAGCCGATCAGGTGTTTCGAACCAACGGCTTGATCGATGATATTGAAAAGCAGGACGGAGTTGCCGTTTGTAGGGTTAGCCATTTGCATGCCGCCGAAGTTTTGCACATTGTAAGCGAAGCGATCATAGAAGGCATCGATATCCGCGATGAGGAACACGTTACCAGGTTTGACGGCTTGTTTGAGTGATTCTTCTTTCGGAGCGTCTTTGGGTTCGCCTTCGGTTGGAGCTTCGGGAGTCTCGCTTTTCGGTTTGCCGTCAGGGAAGGCAGTTTTGAAATTTCCGGAGAGGAAGGTTACAAGATCGAGAGATTTGTTTTCGGCTTTAATCTTTTTATCAATGGATGGGTCGAGCTGGGAGGCTTTGATGGGATCGACAAAGCCGGCGGATTTGGATGTACGGACCAATGAGTTTACAGACACGCCGCCGTTTCCGGTGAACTCAAATGCGCCGGGAAGGTAGAGGGTGATAGAGGTAAGGTTTTTGGTGATGACGCTGTCTTTTTGAGGCATCGCAGTTTGCGGGAGGTTCAGGACTGCGACACTTCCACGACCGTCGCCGAAGGAGGTGTAGTGGATGGGATCGGCGACGACTTGTTGGGAATTGAATTTCACTCCCCATGCTGTCAAGAGGGTGGGTAGGGTGGATGAAGTCGGCGTGCCGGCTTGTCCCATCATTGGGTTTCCGCCACCCGTCATTTGTGCAGCGACGGAGTGAGAATCAAGGCAAGCGACGACCGTTCCTCCACCGAGGAGGTATTGATCGATGATGAACTCGGTTTGTGGAGAAATTCCTGCAGGATGGAAAACGAGTAGAACTTTGATTTCGTTCGGATCGATTTTTTGCGGAGTCATTCCCAGATCGATTAGTTCGAAGGATTGTTTGAGTTGTTGGTAAATAACCCATGGCTGGGGGCCCTGCTGGCCAGGCATCATTGCTGGAGTGCCTGCGAGATCGATTCCAGCAATGATTCCGATCACGGGCTTCACTGGAGTTGAGACTTCCGCGATGGCTTTCGAGAGTTGATATTCCAACATGGTTTCCTCTTGCGGATTAAGGAAAGGCAGGATGACCTTTTTATCCAAAGCGGTGATTGCCATACCAAGGTAGAGATTATCCTCGTTGATGCGTTGCCCGGAAATTTCATCGAGATTAGCGGAGTCTTCGGCATCGGTATCGGGTTGCGGATCGAGATTTTCGATACGTAATTTTCCGTTTGAAAGATTGGCGTATTCTTTGAGCAGGTCATCGACACGGCGGAGGTGGACTTTCAATTGTTCCGGCATGTAATCACTACTACGTGAAGCATAGTAGCGGATGACGACTGGCGTATCGAGTTCACCGAGGATGGATTTGGTGCCATCGGAAAGCGTATGGATTTTGTTTTCCGTGAAGTCGGCTCCACGATTTCCGTAAGGGGTTAGAGAGATCAGCCAGTTCGCGAGAACAGCGATGGCGACAAGGGCGATGATGCCGAAGGTGGCGCGGGTGATTGGGGATTTCATAAATTTCAAAATTCAAAGTTCAACCATCAAGGAAGAATGATGAATGGGTGCTTTGGGTGGATTGGAAGTTGGAGATTGAGAGTTAAAAATTAAGCGCGTTTGGCGCTGAGGATGGTGGCGGTTCCGATGAGGCTGATGCTGATGAAGCTGGCGAACCAGATGAAGTCTTGGAGACGGAACATGCCACGGTCGAGCGATGCGAAGTGACCCCAGACACCGAAGGCGACGACAGCTTCGACGGTGGCGGGTGAGGTGGCTTTCGCGAGTTCACGGGTGACGGGTTCGTAGCCACAGAGCACCATCAGTGTGCAGATGGCGGCGGAAACGATGAGGCAAACCACTTGGTCACGTGTGAACGCGGACACAAGCATGGTGATAGTGATGAAAGTGCAGCAGACGAGGAATGATCCGATATAGCTGGAGATGATTGCGCCGTTATCTGGGTTTCCGAGGAAGTTGACTGTGATGACCATAGGGAAGGTCAGCAATAGGGCGACGAGTGAAACCGTGGCAGCGGCGAGGAATTTTCCAGCGATGATCGACCATGTGGAAACTGGGAAAGTGCCGAGCAGTTCGATGGTGCCGTTGCGTTGTTCATCGGCCCAAAGTTTCATGGAGATGGCTGGGGCAAGGAGCATGTAGAGCCATGGATGCCAAAAGAAGAAAGAAAAGAGTGAGACATCGCCGGCACGCATAAATTCTCCGAAGGTGAAAGTCAGGCCAAGTGAGAGAAACACGAAGATGACAATGAGTGCGTAGGCAGTTGGCTGGGCGAAGTAGGATTTTAATTCGCGGAGGTAGATGGTTAATACATTCATCAGTTTGCTAGTTTTCAGTTGGAAGTTTTCAGGAAGACTTGGGTCGAGGTAAAGACGGCGACCCCGACATATCGGGGTAGGCCGAAGAGTGTCGTTGCTTTACGCGGCGGTGTCGGTGGTGGTGACTTTGCGGAAGAGTTCTGTTAGGGAGCCGTGCGGGGCTTGGGCGATCAATTCGGCGGGTGTGCCGTCGGCGACGATGGAGCCGCGATCGACGATGACCGCGCGAGTGCAAGCGGCTTCG
Organism: Akkermansiaceae bacterium; assembly: GCA_031419275.1. GTDB lineage: Bacteria > Verrucomicrobiota > Verrucomicrobiia > Verrucomicrobiales > Akkermansiaceae > Luteolibacter. The sequence goes on from JANOKJ010000155.1 coordinate 48,513, forward strand.
ACTTCTTCGAGGATGTGAGTGGAAAACAGGATGGCTTTTTCTTTGCCGAGGCGTTTGATCAGTTGGCGGACTTCGTATTTTTGGTTGGGGTCGAGGCCGTCGGTGGGTTCGTCGAGAATGAGAACATCGGGATCGTGAAGTAGCGCTTGGGCGAGGCAGGTGCGGTGGCGGTAGCCTTTCGATAGGGTATCGATGGATTGGTGAGCGACACTGGTGAGGAAACAGGTTTCGATGGCATTTTCGACAGCGTCACTTTTGGCTGAGCCGGAGAGCTTGCGGATGTTGGCGCAGAATTTGAGGAAACCGATGACCGTCATATCATTGTAAAGTGGTGCGGATTCCGGGAGGTATCCGATCTTGGATTTCGCCTCGTAGGGATTTTCGGTGATGGAAATGCCGCAGACTTTAGCATCCCCAGAGGAAGGAGGGAGGAAGCCAGTGACCATGCGCATTGTGGTGGATTTTCCGGCACCGTTGGGTCCGAGGAAGCCTAGCACTTCGCCTTTTTTGACCGTGAAGGAGAGATTATCGACGGCGAGCTTCGTGCCGAAATGTTTGCTGATATTGACGACTTCGATCATGGGGATAGCTGATTTAAAATGGGTTGGGCTGGGTTTTATGCAGTTCTCACAAATTTGCGACACCGGAATTGAGATTTGTTTACAAAATTTTCGGAAAAATGCGGGTTAGGGTATTTTGTTTAGTCTGCCGTATAGCTGTGTCTGAATATCCGCGACAAAAGGGCTAGAGCGTTGTCGCCCGCGCTCCAAACCTAGGTCGGTGAGCTTAGACTGGTTGCCAAAAATCTTTGCCGAAACGGGAAGATTTTAAGGTTAGGAAAAATGCCGCCTTGCGGAATGTGGATTTGGAGTTCCGGCCTATAAGCCGTGCTTCCGTCGTTACTCCTCAGTTGCGGATGTTCATCCGCGCCTTCGTCACGCCTAGGAATCTCGGCTTACAGACTCGGCCGTTTCGGCAAATATTTTTGGCAAACAGTCTAAATCCTTGATCCAAGCTATCGAAAATGACACCACTTCGATCAAGTTGCGCAATCTGATTGATTGTCTCTCACCACACCGTATCTGGCGGAAGCCATTCAAAAAAGGCAAACCAAGAAGCCACCACACCTGACATGAAAAATCGATTCCTCGTAGCTGCCTTAGCCGCGCTCTCCATGTGTCCGCTTCACGCGGTTGAAGTTGCTCAATCTACCGACCTAGTTTCCATCGCTAACGACGCGTTCAAGCTTACATACAATCTCAAATCTGGAACTTGGGCTGCCTCCAAGCAAGACTCCAAAATGGAGGTCTTTAACAGGGCCCGTTTCACCGTGGATGAAACGGGTTGGAAAAAACCGGCGGATGTTACCCGAGCCTGGAAGGAGTCGGAGGTGAGTGATGATTTTGGTAAAGGTCGCACATTGTCCATCACCGAGACACCTAATGGCGGCTACGCCCCAGTGAAAACGCTGCATCTCACGGTCTATGACGGGCAGCCTTTCGCTGTACTCGGTTTCTCTGTTACCAATCAGCGTGAGTTTCCGATGCGTATTGCCCGCATAGGCGTGATCGAAAAGGCCGCGTTCTTGCCAGGAAAGAAACTCACCCACCCCCAAGTCTTGCGTGGTGGCGCGGGTGCTCAGCCCAACCGCGTGGAAAACAAAGCCGCTATCGACGCGCATAACAATATCCTCATTACCGGTAAACTCGACGAGAGCCGCCACTCGCTTGTTGTGGGCGGCCTGCGCTATCGTGAGTTCCTCCGCCGACTCATCTTGGATGAAAAGAAATCGGAATTATCGGTCACCATTGAAGATCCCTTTGGTAAACTCATTGCTCCCGGAACGACCTATGATGCGGTTGATACGGTGTTTCTCGATATCGTCACCAGCGATCCATTTACCTCGCTTGAGGCCTACGGCATGGCCATGCGCTCCGCCAACAAAGCGAACCCCAAACCCTATGATTTTCCCACCCTCTGCGGCTGGCTCGTCTCGCAGCAGGGTTATGGTGAAGGTAAGTCGATCAACAATTCGACAGCCCTCGTCAATCAAATGGAGCTCGCTGCTAAATCTGGATTACTGGAATACACACCAGTCGCCATCCGTCTCGAGCCTGACTACTATTGCAATCAGCAATACGGCAACACCCAACAGGGATGGTGGAACGATGAAACCTGGGCGAAATACGGTTCGCTCACACCGCCCTACGAGACATTTGGGAAATTCTGCGGTAAGCTTCGCGAGCTTGGCGGTATACCTTTCACTTACATTCAAACTAACATGCCGTCGAACGACTTCGCGCTCGCTCATCCGGAGTGGATGATGCGCGGCGAGCTCACGCGTCTGCACGCCGAGCACGCCCACCACATGCCATTCGTGAAATTTGATTTCACTCACCCTGGGTTTCAAGCGCACACCCTCGCCACATGGAAGCGCCTCGCGGAACAAGGCTTGCAAGGTATCAAGTTTGACTACCCTGAAAGTGCATGGATTACCACTGGTGGTTTCAAGGATGAAACCCACACCACTACCACCGCCTATCGCAAGGTCTTCGAACTCTGTCGCGAAGGCCTAGGCAACGGAGCCTTCATCCATGAGCGTAACCTCGGTGAATACGGCACTCCTATGCTCGACGTCACCGCTGGCATCATCGATCTCCAACGCATTTGGTTCGACTCCTCTCACTTCGAACCCGAAATGGCCTCACGTATGGGCCTGCGTTGGTATAAAAACCGCAGCGTCTTCGGCTACTACCCTGATGGAAAATCTTTCAAAGGCATGGATGTCGATGCCCGCCGCACCATGCTTACCCTCGTCGGCTTGCTTTCCGGACGGCTTGAGCTTGGTACCTCTTTCGGTCGCATGACGCCTGCGGAACAACACGACCTTACACGTCTCTATCCATTACTCAAAGGCACGCGCTCGTTCCGTCCAGTCGACATGCTTTCTGCTGCTCCGGACGATCCTTCGGTCTATGTTTATGCTAGCGACACTGAAACCGCACAGCTCATTCTTTCTAACAATCATGAGGAAGCCCGCAGCATCACCGCTCCTCTCTCCGGTGATCAATCGGAAACCGGTTCGCTCGGACTTGATGCTGCTGCGACCTATTATCTCCACGATTTTTGGAACGATGAATTTCTCGGTGAAATTTCCGGTAAAGGCAGCGTATCCCGCCCGCTCAAACCACTCCAATCACTGGTCTACTCGCTGCGTCGCAAGCTGGACCACCCGCAGGTTCTCTCTACCAATCGTCACATCATGCAGGGCATGCTTGATCAAGCGAGTTGGAAAGCGAGTTCTCTAACACTCGCCGGTGCTACCCGTGTGGCGGCAGGGGAGCCACTCGTCCTGACTATCGCCGCCAACGGTTATGTTCCAGCGGAAAGCACTGCTTCCTCTGGTCGTGCCAAAGTCAGTAGCGACGGGAAAATAGTGAAACTCACTCTCACCTCTGAATCCACCGCCGATATCCAATGGTCGGTTACTTGGAAAAAATGAAGGAGCTGTTAGGGCGGCCGAGCTCAGGCAGAAGATATCTAACACCCAGTTTAAGCTGCGTCTTCTTTATCTGTCGCCTTATCCTTTGCCTTGCGGCGGCGGAGAGAGGGGGCTCTTGAGCCTTCGACCACTTGGCGGTTGATGGTGACTTCTTCGATGTCGCCGCGTGAGGGGACTTCGAACATGACATCGAGCATCATTTTTTCGAAAATGGAGCGCAGGGCGCGGGCACCGGTGCCGCGTTCGACGGCTTGGTGGGCGATGGCGCGGAGAGCGTCGCGTGAAATATTGAGCTTCACGTTATTGAGCGCGAGCTGTTTGGCGTATTGTTTGACCAAAGCATTTTTCGGCTCGGTAAGGATTTTGACGAGTTCGTCCTCGGTGAGTTTGCGTAGGGATGTGATGACGGGGAGGCGGCCGATGAATTCCGGAATCAAGCCGAAGTGAAGCAGGTCTTCGGGGAGGACGCGCTCGAGAATTTTTGATGTTTTTTCGTCGAGGTCGTTGGAAGAGTTGTCCGAGTGGAAACCGAGGGTTTTGCTGCCGAGGCGGCGGCGGACGATGTCCTCGAGGCCGACGAATGCGCCACCGCAGACGAAGAGAATTTTCTCGGTGTTGATCTGGATGTATTCCTGTTGCGGGTGTTTGCGGCCACCTTGTGGTGGGACGTTGCAGATGGTGCCTTCGAGGATTTTCAGCAGGGCTTGCTGGACGCCCTCACCGGAAACGTCACGGGTGATGGAAACGTTCTCGGTTTTACGGCCGATTTTATCGATCTCATCGACGTAGATGATGCCGCGCTCGGCGCGTTCCACATCGAACTCTGCGGCTTGCAGCAGGCGGAGGATGATGTTTTCCACATCTTCACCGACGTAACCTGCTTCTGTTAGGGTGGTGGCATCGACGATACAGAACGGCACATCGAGCACGCGTGCTAGGGTGCGGGCGAGTAAGGTTTTTCCGGAGCCGGTCGAGCCTAACAGGAGAACGTTGGATTTCTCGATCTCGACATCTTTGTATTCTGAGGAAACCGAGAGGTTATCTTGGTTGAGGCGTAGGTAGTGATTGTAAACGGCGACTGAGAGCACGCGTTTGGCGGTTTCTTGCCCGATCACGTAATGATCCAACTCGGCGAGGAGTTCGGCGGGCGTTGGGATGTCCTCGCGGTTGTGTGAGGTTTTGCTTTTACGCTTTTTGCCGTTCGCTGAATCGGCTTGGTTGAGTTCTTTCTCTAGAATGTTACCGCAGACATCGACGCACTCGTTGCAAATATACACGCCAGGACCGGCGATGAGTTTTTTTACCTCGGAGTGGCTCTTTCCGCAGAAAGAACACATGGTGAGATTGGAAGCGCGGGCCATAGGATGGAAACTCTAAACTTTAAATTTTAAACTCCAATTCAGAAATTCATCAGTCTTTCTTGTCGAGTTCGGCTTTAACTGCGTCGGGGAGTTGTTTGCGGGACTCGAGGACTTTATCGACGAGGCCGTAGGCTACGGATTCTTCGGCGGTCATGTAGTTGTCGCGGTCGGAATCGTGTTCGATTTGCTCGATCGTTTTGCCGGTGTGGTGAGCAAGAATGCCGTTGAGGCGTTTCTTGAGGTTGAACATGAAACCGATGGTGCGCTCGACGTCGGAAGCGGTGCCTTGGGCTCCACCGGAAACTTGGTGGATCATGACGTGCGAGTTCGGTAGGCAGAAGCGTTTGCCTTTGGTGCCTGCGGTGAGGAGCACGGAACCCATCGAGGCGGCGATGCCGATGCAATAGGTGTTCACGTCACAAGTCAGGAATTGCATGGTGTCATACATCGCGAGGCCGGCGGTGACGGAGCCACCTGGGGAGTTGATGTAGATGTGGATGTCCTTTTTCGGATCCTGCATCTGGAGGAAAAGCAACTGGGCGATGACGGAGTTCGCAACATAGTCATCAATACCTGTGCCGATGAAGATGATGCGATCCTTGAGGAGGCGTGAGTAAATGTCGAACGAGCGCTCGCCGCGTCCATCGGACTCAATGACGATGGGGACGTAGTAGCTGTTCTTCGGTGACTGGTTGGAACCGGAGTTGTTAGAGGGAGGAAAAAGATTCATGAGTGATTAAGCGGGGTTTGCTTCAAATTCTTCAGCGGATACTTCAGTCACATTCGCTTGTTCGACGAGGAAGTCAATCGTTTGACCAATCAGCATGGAATTTCGGATCGATTGGATCTGGCGATTTTTCTGAAGGTCTTTGATGACTTTTTTGATCGGCTGCTTGCGCTGTTGGGCGATCTGGGAAATGTGACCTAGCAGATCGGCATCGGAGACGCTGATTTTTTCCACTTGGGCGATTTCTTGGAGAAGGAAATTGGTGCGAAGGTTAGTCACGGCGCGTTTGGTTGCGACGGAGAAGATTTCCTCTTGTTGTTTGAGCATGTCTTCATCGGAAGCGCCTTGTTTGCTGCCTTGCTCGACGAGGGAGTTTGCTTGGTTTTGGACTTCGCGTTTCACGATCTCCTCAGGCAACTCGAAGCTGACGGCAATATTGAGTTTTTCGACGATCTGGGAGACTTTGAGTTCGTTGATCTGTTTGGTTTTTTCCATCCCCATGTTCTCGCGGATGATGGATTTGATCTCGTCGAGGGTTTTTCCCGGAACGAGCTTTTCCGCGAACTCATCGTTCAGTTCAGGGAGTTTTGGTGCTTTAATGCCTTGCACGGTGGTGTGCAGGACGATGGCTTTGCCACGGAGTTCTTCGAAAGGAAAGGCTTCGTCGAGGGTGATGGTGACGTCTTTTTGATCGCCTGTTTTGGAACCGACGAGTTGCTCGGCGTAGCCTGGAAGGAACGAACCTTCTTTGACGGGAAGCCAATGATTGTCGCGTTTGGAGAGGTATTGGCCTTTTTCGCCGATGGCTTCGGTGAGCGAAACTCCATCGAGCGTGGTGGTGAAATCAACCACAGCGATGTCGTCGTTCTGGATCGCGCGGTCGGTGACGTCTTCGAATTCAGCGAGGCGCTCGCGGAGACTTTCGAGTTGGGTGTTGATTTCCTCATCGGTGACTTCCGTGGAAGGCGCTTTGATTTCGATACCCTTGTAATTAGGAAGGGTGAATTCTGGGGCGAGGATGAGGCGGGTTTCGAAGGCGATCGAGCCGTCCGGGCGTTCGTTGATGTTGTCGGGGAAGCCGAAGTCGAGGACTTTGAGGTTCTCGGTTTCGAGGGCTTTATCGCAAGCAGCGCCGAACAAGGACTCGGTGAGTTCTTCGGAAATTTGTTTCCCAAAACGTTTCTCGATCACGGATTTAGGAGCCTTACCGGGGCGGTAGCCAGGGAGTTTTGCTTGGGATGCGTAGGAAGAAGTGATGGATTGGCGCTTGGCGGCGACATCGGCGGATGGGACCTCAACGTTGAGGATTGCGATGCATTTCGGCTGTTTTTCGACGGCGATGTTCATGAATGTTCTGCTTTGGGAGAGGGAAACTAGGCGCGGTTGGGTGGGATTGGCAACGAAATATCTGAAGAGAGATGCGATGGTGGTGCTGGATTGGATCAATCTTTCGGATCTGATGGATTCTCTCTGGACATCTGTTACCAATCGGGTAACAGGTATTCTTGTCATGAGATCCTTCCGTTCACTCACTGCAGTTGAGCAGCTTGCTGCGCATTTGCGTGAGGAAATTTTGTCGGGATCGTTGGGTGATACGTTGCCAGGGGTGAACCGGTTGGCGAAGGAATTGGCGGTGAGTCCGAAGACTATCATCGCGGCGGTGGCGCAATTGGAGCATGAGGGGTTGCTGCGAGGCCAGGGCGAGCGGAGGCGGTGTCAAGTCACTCCGCCGGTCGAAAAAAGCAAAGCTGTGCTGCGGGTAGGGATTTTTCTTTATGAGCCAACGGACCGAGTCATGCCTGATAAGGTCGATTTACTCTATCGTTTGCAGCAAGCCGGACACGCTTCGTTTTTTGCAGATAAGACGCTTCAGGATCTTGGAATGGATGCGGGTCGAGTCGCGGAATTTGCGAAAAAATCCAAAGTGGATGCATGGGTTGTGTCATCGGGATCTCGGGAGATTTTGGAGTGGTTTGCGGGACAGTCCGTTCCAACTTTCGCACAATTCGGCAGGCCGAGTGAGCTGCCCATTGCTGGGATGGGTGTCAGGAAATCTCCGGCAATGAGGGAGGCTGTTAGAAAAATGATTACCCTAGGGCATAAGCGGATTGTGATGATTGCTCGTGAGGAACGACGCAAACCAAAGCCGGCTCTTTTTGAACAGGCATTTTTGGATGAGTTAGAGATGCATGGAATTAAAACTGGGCCATATCATCTTCCGGAATGGGAGGAGAGTATCGCGGGATATCATCGTTGTTTGGATTCACTTTTCAAACATACTCCGCCGACGGCGATGATCATTTCTGAGTCAGCATTATTTATTTCAGCAAGGGATTATCTTGCTCGCAACGGGATCATCGCACCTCGCGATGTTTCCTTGTTTTGTGATGATCCGGACCGTGCGTTTTCATGGTGTGAACCGGCGATTTCACATATCCGCTGGGATCATGAGCCCATCATCAGGCGTGTGGTAAACTGGACCAATAAAGTCGCACGCGGCTTAGTGGATAAGCGCCAAGGCTTCACGTTAGCTGAGTTTGTAGAGGGTGGGACGATAGGACCGGCGCCGAGGTAAACTCTAAATTTTAAACTTTAAACTTCAAGAAAGAGATAAGACGTGTGCAGCACTCTTTTTGAAGTTTAGAGTTTAAAATTTAAAGTTTAATCCGGAAAAACGATCGCGCGGTTGCCGTCGATAAGGGTTCGGTCGTGGACGTGGTAGCGGATGCCTTTAGCTAGGGCGATGCGCTCGCATTGACGGCCAAGGCGGGAGAGATCGTTGGGTGAGTGGAAATGATTCACGCGCTCGACTTCTTGTTCGATGATGGGTCCGGCATCGAGATCGTTGGTGACGTAGTGGCAGGTTGCGCCGATGAGTTTCACGCCACGATCATAAGCTTGGCGGTAAGGGTTTGCGCCGATGAAGGCAGGCAAAAAGGAATGATGGATGTTGATGATTTTTCCCGAAAATTCATCGCAGAAACTCGCAGGAAGAATCTGCATAAAACGCGCAAGGACGATGAGTTCGACATCTTGCGCGATGAGCAATTCCCGGATATCTGCGAATCCTTGTTCACGGTTTGCGCCACTCATTTCAACATAGTGAAACGGCAGACCTGAACGTTCGGCGATGGCGCGGCAGTTTTCGCGGTTGCCGATGACTGAAGTGATTTCGATAGGGAGTTCGTTAATTTCGGAACGCCAGATGATTTCGTTGAGGCAGTGATCGGTTTTGGTCACCAACACAGCGGTGCGCATTTTATAAGGGAGGTTGCGGAAATGCCATGTGGCATTGAGCTCTTGGGCCAGCGGCGTGAAATTTGTTTTGAACTGTTCGACATCGATGTTCAGCTCCGTGGTATCGATCTCAAGGCGAGCGAAGAATTTCTTCCCAATCTGATCCGAGAACTGGCTGAATTCGATCAGATTGCCATGATGCAACGCGACGTAGGAGGCGATTTTCGCCACGATACCCGGTTGGTCAGGAGAGGAAAGTTTGAGGATGAGGCCAGAACGCATAGGGGGGTGTTTAAGCTTCAAGTTTCAAAATTCAACTTTCAAATTCAAGTAGGGTCGCCGCGCCGTCGGCGACCCATTATTAGTAATATCAACGCGAGATTGTTCTGACGAGCGTGAGACCTTCCTAGGAATTTCTAAAACTTCTTCTTTCTATTCCTTATTGAAGAGAATCACGGTCAACGCGGCGTGCTGACCCTACCGTAAATTCATGGATTGAACTTTTGCTGCGCGCCATTCAGCTTGGGGCTGTGAAAGTCATTGCGATTGCGATTGTTATTGGTTTGGTGGCGGGATTATTAGGGGCGCTGGGTGGCGTGGGTGGGGGTATCGTGATGGTTCCGGCTTTTGTGTTGGCCCTGGGATTAAAGCAGCAAGAGGCGATTGCAACTTCGCTTGCTATCATTATTGTCACATCTTTGGTTTCCACTGCTAACAACGCAACGAAGGCAGGACATCTCATCGATTGGAAAATCGTCGCCATGGTCGGTGCGGCATCGGCTGTCGCGGCATGGTTCGGCACAGATCTCATGCGTTCACTTTCGAATCCGACACTGACCCGGATTTTCGGTGTGGTGTTGGTTCTCTTCGGCGCGAGAATGCTGATTAAGGGGTGAGGAGGTTCTTGGTTCTTGGTTCTTGGTTCTTGGTTCTTGGTTCTTGGTTCTTGGTTCTTGGTTCTTGGTTCGAATATGTGAGGCGCGAAGCTCAACCAAGAACTAAGAACCAAGAACCAAGAACAGCGCCGCAGGCGCTAAAACATCCGAAACCTGCAACTCGTTCTGACAGCGCTCGTCCATGCTGCATTTTGGTGAGAGGCAAGGGGCACATTCGACGTGGTGTTTGACAACAACGTGTTGTTTTCCGAGCGGACGTTTCCAGTTTGGGTCGTTGGGTCCGAAGAGGGTGATGCATGTGCCTCCGGAATAGGCGGCGAGGTGGGGGAGCGAACCATCCGCAGAGATGATTAACTGAAATGTCGCAAGCGTCGATAAAGCGGCACCGAGCGGTGAAGCATGAAAAAATTCGGCATCGTTGCCCAAGCGAGCTGATAGAATTTTTCCGAGATCGCGACTTCCTACCAAGCCCGCGACCGTCAGGTGGCAACCTTTTTCTAACAAAGAACTCGCTAACATCTGCCAGCGATCTAGCGGCCATTCGTGGCTGATTCCAAAGTCCGATCCCGGGCAGAGCAGCACGGTTTTGGGTATCGCAGGAATCCCTAAAGAGGCGGGCGCAAAAAACTCGGGTTGGTTCACGGATACGCCCATTTCCTCAACGGAATTAAGGTAGAGCCGCACGCGGTGTTCGGTTGGTGCTTCGCGGGCTTGGAGTGGATGAGTGAGAAGTTTTTTGAGACGAACATCGGATGGTCCGAGTCGACGCGGGATTTTTGCTTTAACAAAGGCTTTTGCAGCTATCCCTTCATCCCAAACGAGGGATGCCTCCCAGTGATTTCCGATGATTTTAGCGAGTTCGCCTACGCTGGTTTTGTGGGAAAACGTGAAGCACGGGAGATCGCAAACCGTCTTCCAAAAGCTTTCTTGTCCTTCATGGCAAACCAGTGCGCTAACGATACCGCTACGCACCAGAGCCCGTAACGCAGGAACTGCAAAGCACGCCTCGTCCCAGCGCTCGGGCAGGGCCACGAGCATTCCTTTGCCGCGGCTCATTTCTTGCGGGGCGTTTTCGGATCGAGATTGGCTGCCATGTCTTCCTCGGTCACCTTGGACTCAACTCCGTTTGTCGGGACCTCGACTTTCGTGATCCAAAGTAATGCGTTGAGAACAACTTTGCGCATGTTGTCGTCTGCCCAGTTTTTATGGAAATGTCCGCCGGTGAAGCCAACGCCGCGTCCGCCGTCTGGGCGTTCGATGCACCACATCATGGTTTCTTCTTCGCCTTTTCTTTCTTGGATATGCGTGTAAGGACCTTTTGGGTGGACGTATGGGCCATCGCGGGTTTCGTCGGTGGGAGTTGCAACGAGGATGGATTTCACGCCCTTCATGCCTTCAGGGAAACGGATGGAGAAATACCATTCGTCACGAATTTTGAACGGGCTCACGCCACGGGCGATAGGGTGCTCCGGAAATTTTTTGTAATCAGCTTCCCACATCGGGTTACAAGAGAAGTTAGTTTCGTAAGCTCCGCCAATCCATTCGCGGAACAGATCACCGGTGGCTGGTTCGCTGTGAGAGCACTCGACAGCGTAATGCATCATCATGATCCCGCCGCCACGCTTCGCGACTTTTTGAAGTAATTCACTATGGTTGCCTTGAAGTGCTGGATGGCCTTTTCCTCCGTCTGAGTAGATGACCACGGCATCCGCTGTTTCAAGCACCGCATCGTCTTTCACCCAATGATTGTTATGCACTTCCACATCAATGCCCGGGATGTCTTTGAGGCACTTTTGGAAAAGCATGCAACCCGCATTGAATTCATGGTCGCCTGGGCCGTGGCTTTGCTTGCCGGCGATGAGGATGAGTTTTTTGTTAGCGGTTTTTTCGCCTTCAGCAAAAGCAGCCGTCGGGAAAACCAACGCGCTTAGACAAACGCCCATGAACAGATGACGGAGATTGGATAGCTTCATATTTCTAAAATGCATCATCTCTCTACGTTTGGGGCAACTTCCAAATTACAAACATGAAAGGTAGGGTCAACACGCCGTTGTTGACCGTGATTCAGAAAAGGTTGGCGTTGAGAGGTTTCACGCCCGTCAGAACGATCCCGCGTTGAGAATTTTGATTTGGGTCGCCGACGGCGCGGCGACCCTACCTTTTTAGAAGTTGAATTTTAAAACTTGCAGCTTAGAACCCCTGCATGTCCGCAGCTTCTTCAGTCCTTATCGGTGGCTCTATTGCCATAGACCACATCAAAACTCCTGTTGCAGAAGGAAAAAACCTTCTCGGAGGTTCCGCCTCTTTCACCGGAATCGCCGCTTCCTATTTCACCTCGCCGGTGCATCTCATCGGCATCATCGGGAAAGATTTCCCTCAGGAACACCTCGATCTGTTCGCTTCCAAAAACATCTCCACCAGCGGCCTCGAGCGCTCGGAAGGCGATACCTTTTCATGGTCTGGCGAATACCACGAAAACATGAATGATCGCGATACCCTCTCCGTCGCCATCAACGTTCTGGAAAACTGGACTCCGAAAATTCCTCTCGAAATGACCTGCGCCCCGGTCGTCGTGCTTGCCAACATGCACCCGATCAACCAGCTCCAGATGATAGAGCAACTCACCTGCGCTAAACCCTTTATCGCGGCCGATACCATGGATCTCTGGATCACCATCGCCAACGACGACCTCCATAAAGTCCTCCAGAAAATCAACCTCCTCGTCATCAACGAATCCGAGGCCCGCGATTTCTGCAAGACCTCCAACCTCATCGTCGCCGGCCAAACCCTTCTAGATAAAGGCCCCAGCAACGTCATCATCAAACTCGGTGAATTCGGCGCCATCCTCTTTTCCAAGCACCCCGAGGGCACACCAGCCACCAAATTCACCCTCCCAGGCACGAAATTCGACCTCTTCCGCTGCGCCGCCTTCCCTCTCGCCGAAGTCGCCGATCCCACCGGCGCGGGCGATTCCTTCCTCGGTGCCCTCGCGGGTCACCTCGCTTCCACGGGAAAAACCGACTTCTCCTTCGATGATATCCGCCAAGCCGTGGTCTACGGCTCCGTCGTCGCCTCCTTCACCTGCGAGGCCTTTTCCGCCAACCGCCTCGCCCATATCACTCGGAAAGACATCGAAAATCGCTTGAAATTGCTCAAAAATCTCACCCATTGGCCGTAGATTTGATGAAGCGGTAGGGTCGCGGCGCCGCCCGCGACCCAAATCAAAATTCTCAAGGCGGGATCGTTCTGACGGGCGTAAAACCTCCCACTACGCCAACCTTTTCTAAATCACGGTCAACCCCGACAAGTCGGGGTTGACCCTACCCTTTACATGAGATCAACTATCGCGTGAAAATAATCAATTATCCGTGTTTTAGCCCGAATAACACACTTTTATATTGTTTTACTGTAACCTTGCTTTAGAAATAGCCAATCGAATGGTTGACCAAATCGTCACCGAAAAATCCCAATCAAAACCCCAAAAACCCCACCCCAATCATTATGAGAACGATTACTATTTTCGCACTCGCTTGCCTAACGGCACCTCAGGCTTTACTGGCGCAGGCAGTTTATACGACGCCGGCTGGGTATGTGACAGAGACTATTAAAGGTAACGGAGCTTTCAATCTTATTGGGTTAACTATGCATGAACCCGTAGTTGTAACTGGTGATGTCACAGCGATGACAAGCAACTCGATTCGTGACACTGGCATCGATTTTAATACTGTTTTAACTGCTGGTAAAAAATACACCCTGACCTTTACAAATGGCATTCAGAACGGAGCGATTGTAGAAATTTCGTCCTGGGGGACATCTGCCGGATTGACAAATAATGACTTATTTACTGGTGTCAATCTCGCTACACTGGGTGTAGCCATCACTGATACTTTTATCATTCGTCCAGCAGCAACTTTGGAATCTATTTTTGGTATAACTAATCAAGCTGGTTTAAAACCTGGAGATATTTTGTCGGCAGATATTGTATGGATACCCTTAGATTCAGGTGGATTCGCAAAATTTTATTATTCAGCCGGATCGGTGTTCCCTCCCGTGACTGCAGGATGGAAAAATTCTTCAGGTGCAGCTGCTGGCAATCAAGCCATTATACATACTGATGCAATCCTAATTCAGCGCCGTGGAACGACAGATTTAACTTTAACGCTCACAGGAAATATCGAAGCTAAAACAACTCAAGTATTTGCAAAGGCAGGTAATTTTAACTATGTGAGTTCTATTTTCCCAGCTGGCGCGACGCTTGGTAATAGTGGTTTGCAAGTATCTCTTAAGTCAGGAGATCTCCTCACTGCAGACATTATTTGGTTACAAAATCCGGACAGATCCGGCTATAGTAAATACTTCTATTCTGCTGGTTCGGTATTTCCACCAGTCACGGCCGGTTGGAAAAATTCCAGTGGCGCTGATGCATCGTCAGTAACTCTAACTAGTGGCATGATCATACAGCGGCGTGGACTTACGGATATAACCCCGGCTCTCACACCTCCATCTTCGTATGCCGGACTGTAACTTCTTTAAGCTATGAAAAAATTATACTTAGTTGTACTGATTGCGGTTTTTTTAAATTGCACAGCTACAGCGGCTACACATTCATTAACCAATTTATCAAGTCCAACTTTCACGGCTATCCTTGATTCATCTGGTACAGCTATAACATCAGGCGTTGTAGTACTCGGTAGTTACACTTCTGAGCCTGTTTCAGCTAGTAATATTCTAACTAATTTTATTCAAGCCGGAACTACATCAATTGGTTTTTTTGGTCCTACAGGCCCTGGTTATTTTACTGGTAGCATTAATTCAGATAACTTAGGTGTTGGGGCCCCACTCGTTGGAATGACAGTTTACGCTCTTATCGGGAATGGAGCTACAATAGCTAGCTCGACTCAAGTAGCGGTATGGAGATCCACAAGCAACCCATCAGGTAATACATTTGTTGCGGACAATCCAACCGGAGGTCCAGATTCAGTAGCAATTTTTGGGAGCACCGGCATCCTTATAATTGGAACGGTACAAGCCAATTTTGATCCTGATGGGGCGGGTCCTACATTTTCTGCACAAGACGCGTTTCGTCTTACTGCCATCCCCGAACCTTCAACAATCCTGTTATCCTCGTTGGGAGTATTCGCGCTCCTGCGTCGTCGGCGGTAAGAGTTGAAGATTTTGAAAAGAGAAAAGGCGAGCCGTTGAGGTTCGCTTTTTTTGTGTGGATGGTAGGGTCAACCCCGACTAGTCGGGGTTGACCGTGGAATATTTGAATGGGGGATATGAACGGTAGGGTCAACACGCCGTGTTGACCGTGATTCTTAGAAGGTGGGCGATGAGGATGGTTACGCTTCCGTCTGAACGATCCCGCGTGGATATTTCTGACATGGGTCGCCGGCGGCGCGGCGACCCTACCCATATAAAATTACCTTTCATAAACGTATTTCCAATCGTCGCGATTTTCTATCAGTCCGGCGTGGACAGGGTTGTTGCGGATGTATTCGCTTTTTTGGAATCCGGATTCCCAAGTGCGGATTCGGTGGTCGAAAAATCCGCGTTCCCATTGGATGTGATGGTTAAATGAGATCCATGATTTGAAATCCCGGATGACTTGTTTCATGGGTTTGGATCCGGGGAACGAGAACAGGCCATGAAGATGATCGGGCATGGCGAGAATGAGTCGGATATGAATTTCTCCATGGGATTCGCGAAGCAGCAAAGTTTCGAGAATGGATGACCAGACGGGATCGTTGGTGAGTTGGATGGTTCCACGCTCCGCGCAGCCGATGGTGATGAAGAAAACCTCACCTTCCGGATTGGGGGTGACGTGCGCAGGGATCTCATGAGGAAGA
>JANOKJ010000156.1:0-4256 GCA_031419275.1 Akkermansiaceae bacterium
CCGCCACCGTCGACGGCCCGCTCGCCAACGACATCATCGCTTTTTCTTACGATGCGCAGAGTAGATTGAAAACTCACAGCATCGACGGCACCGCGAACACGACAAGCATCGATGCTTACGACAATCTCGGGCGCATCACCCAGCTCACCAACCCCCTCGGCACCTTCCAGCATACTTACGATCCCGTAAACCTTCTACCAAAAACCATCACCGCCCCCAACGGCATGGTCACAGAGTTTTCTTACATGAACGCAGCGGCAGACCTGCGCTTACAAGAAATCAAACACACACTGCCTGGCAACACGCCACTCTCGAAACACAATTACGAGTATAGGAAAAACGGGAATATCAACAGTTGGCAGCGGCAAATCGGCACGGAACCAGAGACGAAATTTTCCTTCGGCTACGACAAGGGGGATCAGCTCACCAGCGCGACCTTGGCAGCTGTTGCAAATCCTAACACCCCGCTCGAAAGTCACAGTTTCCAATACGACAAAGCAGGTAACCGCACCAGTCGCCAGAATGGAAATGTGGTTGAGAGCGCTACCCACAACAACACCAACGCCCTCACCAGCACCCAAGCAGGCGGGAAGATGCGTGTCGCGGGAGTAACCGACGAACACGCAAATGTAAAAGTCAACGGCAAGCCCGCCCTCACCAACGCCCAGAAGCAATACGAGGCATGGGTGGATGTCGCAGCCGGAGAAAACACACTCACCATCGAGGCAGAAGATTTTTCATTTAACCAAAACAAACGCACAAAGTCATGGACAGTGAACGTAACAGGAACAGCAAAAACTCCAACCTACGATTTGAACGGCAATACTTTAACAGACGGCACCGGAAAAAGCTACGTTTGGGACGCAGAGAACCGCCTCACAAAAATCATATACGCGGATAGCAGCAGCACAGAGTTCCAATACAACGGCCTCGCTCAGCGCGTTCGCGTTATTGAAAAATCTGCCGCGAACGCTACCATCACGGACAAACGCTACCTCTGGTCAAGCGGCAACCAACCTGCGGAGGAACGCGATTCATCGGGATCGACGGTAATCAAACGCTATTTCCCCCAAGGCGAGCAAATCCCCGCCGCCGCAGCGCCTTTAAACAAACTCTTCTACACCAAAGACCACCTAGGGAATATCCGCGAACTAACAGATTCCAATGGCACACTGCAAACCCGTTACGATTACGATATGTGGGGTAAGCGTGTAAAACTCTCCGGCACACTTGAAACCGAAGTTGGTTACACCGGCCACCATTATCACCCGAAGTCGGGGCTGGTTCTAACATGGTTCAGGGCGTATGACGCGGAGACGGGTAGATGGCTATCGTCCGACCCGCTCGGTGAAGCGGGGGGAATCAACCTGTATGGATATGTTGGCAACGATCCTATAAACTTAATCGATCCAACTGGTGAATTTGCATTTATTCCCGTAATCCTCGTCGTTTGGGGAGTAGTTGAAGTTGGCCTAGCGATCTACGATGCATACGATACTGTAAAAACAATAGCCGATCCATCGAAAACAACCGGACAGAAAGTAACAGCTGGGGGATTGTTTGTAGCTGGTGCTGCTTTGCCAGGTGGTGGATACAGCAAGATCGATGATGCTGCCGAATATGTCCAAAAATGTAAGAATGCAGCAAAGAACAAGCAGTTCAGTAAGGAAAAAGAGGCGCTTGTGGACATGGCTAAGGGTGATAAGCGAAAGGGTATGACGAAAGCCGACATGGAAGCTTACAAAGACTTGAACAAACAACTACCGGATCCCTTCCCTACGAATAAAGTTCGTGGACCGGAAGCTCACCCAAGCCGCAGTCCACATTCACAACAGCCTCACGGACATGTTGGACCCGTTGATCACATTGATATTACGGACTAAACTAATGACACTCCTGCAAATTTTTCTTCACCGCGCTTGCCAAGAGCTTGGACTTACCATTCTCGTGCCGTTTATGTTGACGGTGCGAGATAACATTCAAATCCAAGTACAAGCTTTGCTCCCCCAACTCGGAGCAGCTAAAGGTATGATTATAGTGAATAGCTATGATGACTTGTGTGGCATGGCGCAAGAACTACTACGCTTAGGCTTTGGATACAGCGTGTTAGATGAACCCTTACCCGCTGAAGAATTTGATTTGGAATCCTATGTCGAGATGTTCTCTGACTGGGGATGGGGAAACGTTAACGAAAGGAAACCCGACTGGATGAATTGAACCACGCGCCAATCAATAGCAGCCGATATGCCAGCCCTATTTGCTAAATGACAATAAACTGCCAGGCATGAATGGCACGTGATTAAGGCCATTTTCGTTGAAAAATAAGTAAGCGTCCTATGAAGCACCTCTAGTCATAAACGTCGTAAGTGCCTAGCCTACGACGTTTATGAATATGACGAAAGTCATCTACCTCTGAAGAGGTTATCGCAGCCTTCCCCGACACCGCCGGGGGTGACATTCTCAAGACCGATGTGCTCAGCTTGGCGGGCAGGCTGTAAAAGTTAGAGGCGCAGTTATTGATGGTTTAACTAGAATAGGAACTGCTTTTAAATAAAATAACAAAATTGAATAAAATCGAAAAAGTGGTTATTGAAAAGCTTCTCGCCGGAGAGCTGCCCGAACTCGCGAAGTTGCGACGGCAACTGGAGCATCTAAAGGTCAAGTCAAGAGAAACCAGCAAGGCGGGATTTTTTACTGAGTTTGAGGGAGAAGTTCCGCCGGAGCTTCTGGTGGGGAATCGCTCCTTCAAGATAGGTGATGTTACCGCACTTCTCGATGGAATGAATACTGAGGTAGGCTTTCTTCTTTTTATAGAGGATGGGAAGCTAAACATGCTTGAGGCTTACACTTTTTTCGAAGATTGGCCACAAGACGCGAAGCTTTTATTGATTGGTTATGACGGAATTACCGGAGAAAGAAATCTTCAAGCTCTAAGTGAAGCATTGCAAGTTCTCGGGAAAATGGAATAAGACAAATTCACGAAGCCAGGCTTTTTGACATGATCCTTAACCACAAGGGGACGGACAAGAATGGCAATTCTTTCAAGCGCGTCCGTACCTCCACGGATGAGCAGGGTTATATCCTCACTTACGAATATGATGCCATGGACCGGGCGCGGCTGGTCACATATCCAGATGCCACAACGGAGCAGTATGAGTATGAAAACCTCGATCTTACAGCTGCGAAAAACCGCATGGGAGAGTGGAGCCGCACAAAATACACAGCCCTCCGCCAGCCTGCCTACACCATCGATCCAGAGGGGCGCTTCACCTCATATGAATATTGTCTTTGCGGCCAGATTAACCACAAGGGGACGGACAAACTGTAGAAATAATACTGGTCAAATGACCAGTATTAAGTAAGGTGAGTGGATGAGACGCTCACGTTGGCTGGCACCTTGGAAAGATTCTTCAGAAAAGCGGGCGATTTATCACTGCGTGTCCCGGGTGGTTGATAGACGGTTTGTGTTTGGGGATGAGGAGCGGGAGCATTTTCGGACGTTTATGCGGATGCAGGAAAACTTCACGGGGTGCCGAGTACTTTCCTACTGTGTGATGTCGAATCATTTCCATATTCTGCTTGAAGTTCCACCGGTCGGGGCTTTGGTGCTGGATGATGAGGGGCTGTTGAAGCGGTAAACCACAAGGGGACAGACAAGAATGGCACGTGATTAAGCACTTTTCTTGTATTTGCTGCGATGGGGGATTTCTTGGAATTGACTACGAGGTTCTGATAGGAGCTGGAAGTTTTTTGGTCTTCGTTTTTTTGCCCTGGGTTCATGCCTGAAGGGGCGAGTGTCGATAAGTTTCGTTGAGCAAATATTTATAAATTGAGTCATGGCGATAGTTCTTTTTCGAGGCATTCCTGCACAGCATCGAATACTTTCATGGCTTGCGCAGACGAGATCGAGCACGCCCTTAAAGCTTATGTGCCACACCGGCCTTCCTGTATTTGCAGCAGACTTTTGCATCAAATAGCGAATCAAGTTGAAGGCAATTACACTCATCCACAGGGTTTTATGTGCCATTTCTGGGCTTTTAACCTCAAAGCATTCCATCCCAAGTGTGGTTTTTAAATCGCGCAGTTTGAGTTCAATATCCCAACGTTGATGGTAAAGGGATGTGAGTTCTACTTCAGTGTATTGCTTATGATCGATGAGGCTTGTAACTAAAACCATACGAGCTTTTTTACCCTCGCGATTTTCGTAGCCGAAGCGTATCAGCCGAAGTGTTAGTGTTTCGGGTAAGCGTTTCCAT
>JANOKJ010000157.1:0-5069 GCA_031419275.1 Akkermansiaceae bacterium
AATTCCAATCACGACCGCCAATTCCCCCTCTGCACCGCTATCCAAGACATGGTCAAAGCCGGTTTCCATAACACCTGGAACGACACCCCTCTGAAAGACCGACTCACCTGGCGCAACAACCCACGCTTCGAGGATTTCAGACCCACCACTTTTGATTACATTTTCACGCAAGGCTTCGCCAAAAACCAAGCCAAGCTCATTCCGAATGTTTCGCTGAAAGTCTCAGATCATGCGCCGGTGATGTTGGAGTTGAGTGCTCCCTAAAATTCATTTTGTTAGGTCTCTGCGTGAAATACAGAGTCATTTTGTGATTCTGGCTTTTTTAAAAAACGGAGAGAAGGAGGTAACGGAGGACACGGAGGAATGAATTTAAAATTTAAATTAAACTCTGCGTCCCCTCTGTGACCTCTGCGCCTCTGCGGTGAAAATATTCACCTCATTCCCTACCCAATACTCTTCTTCAGCCACAGATCGATCCTATCCACGATGGCGCCGTATGATTCCTCATCAAACGAGTGACCCGCTCCGGGAATCTCGATGAGTTTCTTATCACAACGCGCCGTTTCAAATGCCTGCCGGCTGTCTGCAATCGGCACCACATCGTCTTCGGTTCCATGAATGAGCAACCATGGGCAAATTACCTCAGCGGCATCCGGCAAGATGCTACCGATTCCTTTTAGATCATCCACATAGGTTTGGGAAAGCGGGCAATTTTCATCCTCCCACATGAAACCTTTTCCCGGCACCACATCGCCGAACTCGCGTTCCACAAATCCTGCGGTATCCACCATGCCGGCCAGTGAAATCAAACATTGAATCGCCATCCCACGCGACGCCGTTTTCACACCCACCGCAGCACCCATGCTGTGGCCGATATAGGCGATCCGCTTTTCCTGCGGCACCGTGTTGAGGATAGCCCACAAATCATCGACCTCTTTGGTGATGTTAGAATCTTCGAATTTGCCTTCGGAATCACCGTTTCCGGAAAAGGAAAACCGAATACACGGCCAACCTTTTTCAGCTAACCCTTCAGCAATCGCCACTAACAATGGTCGGTCTTTGTTTCCCGTCACACCATGACCCAAAACCACCATCGCACCCAAATGAGTTCCCTGATGAAAATCGACATCGAGACGTTCACCTTCGCTATTTAAAATGCGGCTAGTTGTTTCCATAGTTTAGAGATTTTGTCCGTTTCTTCCCGGGAAAGTCAGCTCGGCGACCACGGATTTATCCAAGCCCCCCAAACCAAGTTCCATGAGTTTCCTATACTGCGCTTCCGTCGCGCGCGATAGCGGCGTGTCGACACCTGCTGCATTTGCGATCGCGTTCGCAATTCCGCTGTCCTTCGCGGCGTGCGATGCGGAGAAATAACAATCATGCTCGCGCGCCACCATGTCGTCGCTGTCCGTTTCCAAAACGCGCGAGTTCGCACCGGTTTGAGCAAAAATTTCCCTGAGCATATTCAAGTCCAAACCTAAAGCAGCACCCAAGCCAAGTCCTTCGGCGAGACCCGCGGTGTTGATATTCATCACCATGTTAACCAGCGCCTTGATCCGCGCCGCGTTTTCCACGGGGCCGACATAACGGAGTGAGATCGACATATCTTTCAGCAAAGCCTCGTTCGCTTTGAACGTCTCCTCTTCCCCGCCAATCATGAGATAAAGAGTTCCCTGACGCGCTTGCGTGATCGACGACGCCATACTAGCCGCCAAAGTTTTCGCACCGACCTTTGCCGCTGCCTGCGCCGCTTTCATGTGCGCTTCCGGGCTCACCGTTGCGCAGTGAATGAAAGTTTTTCCCTCCGCACCTTTGAGTAAGGAATGCTCGCCGGAAAAAATTTCCTCCATCGCCGCATCATCCGTCACCACTGTAAAAATCACATCCGCTGCTGCTGTGACATCCGCCAAACAAGTCATCGCCCTCGCTCCGAGCTCATCAGCCATCGATTCCGCCACCTGATGAAAATGATCAAAAATCGCAGTCACCTCATAATCCTTATCCGCCAAATGACGCGCCATATTTGCACCCATCCGCCCAACTCCCACAAATCCTACTTTCGTTTTACTCATTGCCCCACAATTAAAACCCCATCCAAAAACCCGCAACCTCAAAAGCGGGGTGATATTTTAAAGGTCAAGCCCTTCGCCAGGCTCAGGGCTTCGGTCGCCGACATATTAAGGCACGGTGCGGCTTGCTCGGTTTATTGATCTGCAAACGGGTCTATTGCCACCGGACGATCAGGCATCTTAATAGCCATCCTCACAGTGTTTTTGACTGAACCAGTGAGGTTAAGTTCTGTAGTGGATATCCAATCTTGTCCCTCGGCGTCACTGTCATCATGACTCAGCGAATAGCGACTCGGCTTAACATTATGAATGACGTATTGGATCGTATACCTCTTTGTACTCTCAACAGGCCCTTTAGCTTCGTAGCGTTCCCTAGGCCGTATCAAAATATCCGTCCCTTTGATAACGACTGAACCAACAACACCCTTGGCAGCAGCATTCATCGTTATGTTATGAATGGATAACACCAGCTTTCCTTCGCCATCATATTCATAACTCAAATCGATGGCCAAATTCTCGGACGGCAGCTCACTAGCAGATATAATGGTGCCGATATCTGAGATCTCAGAGCTATGATCCAAATCCACCACAGGCTCAACCTTCAAGTTCTCAGTCATCTGCTCCGCGAGTTCTTTAAAGTTACCTCGATTCTCATAAGTCACTTCTAGCTCGCTGGACATCTTCTTCATCTCACCCAACACGACTTCTTCCCTGCCTTGTTCGAGACCGACGATGCATGCGTTCAACATCTCCGAGGCAGCACTGCTATACTGAGCATTTTGATTGAGACTCTCTACCCATCTGGCAACGACGAACATCAAGCAAGCCCATGCGAAAGCGAGGATCGCTGAGGTGATCCGCACCGTCTTACGCTGTGAAAAGGCTGCGACCGAGATGAATACGGTGAGTATGAGAAAGAACAAGATGACGACTAAAATAGGACTCATTCGCTACGAATCCTTGCAGCTTGAGTAGCGGGTTGGAAGCTTCAAATGAGAGCATCCTAAATGCTTCATTTTTCGAATCTTCCTTGTAGAGAATCACGGTCGAGCGGGCCGCTCGACCCTACCGTTTATGCAGATGGCGGTCGTTTTATCAAAACGACCCTAACATGCAATAAAGCCGGCCGGAGGCGCGGCTCACCGGTATTCACTAAACTTTCATAAAAAGCTTGATCGCGCCAGTCTGCGGGAGTTTTTTGCGAGCCATTTCGAGGTCGAGATCGCCGTAGTGCTCCATGGGATTTCCGTGGGCGTTGAGCAAGGTGGTGTACCAGTTGCCGAGGGTTTTGTGACCTTCGTTTCCGAGGAAAGGCAAACGGATGTAGCGACCTGCGATGTCCAGGTTGCAGTTTTTTCCGGACATGATCACGAAAGGCGATTCCAAACCGATGCCGTGGTGAGTTTCTCCGTTTTCCGGGAAATACATGACCATGGTGTTGTCGAACATCGAGCCATTGCCTTCAGGCGTGGCTTTGAGTTTCTCGACGATGGTTTTGACCTGATTCATGTGGCTGATGCGGATCTGCTCACGGGTCTTCCAGGCGGGAACGCCGCCAAAAGCTTCATCGTGGCCGAGTGGGTGGATGCCGACGCGGTCGGTCTCGTTTCCGGGCAGGCCGGTAATGGGGGTGCCGAGGTCGTCGATGGTGTAAGTGACGACATTTGTTAGACCGGCTTTCATGGCGGCAATGAGCACGTCCGTCATGGCAGCTTGCTTCTCAGGTGTACTGGCGTCTTTGCCACCATTGTCGTGCACGGGATCGAGTGTGGGCAAGAACTTGGCAAGATCTCCGGAAATGCTGATCAGCTTTTTGTTGCGCTCGCGGATCTTATCGATGGATTCCACCTGTGCCTCCTGGCGTTTCACTTCGTGTCCCTTAAACCCGCTCTCTTTCAAACCTTCTTTGCCCTGCAAGAAGGCGAGCATGTCATTGTCCGAATTGACCGCGTCCGGGTTGAGGACGGATTTAAAAAGTTCGCTACGTGCCGTATCGGGATCGGCATAGCAGTAGTTGCGAGTTTGCGGTGCGGGGGCGGAGTATCCCGAGACGATGCCGGTGCGGTTGTCTGCAAACGACAACTCGACGTGGCCGAAAGGCGATGGGAAAAGTTTCGCGAGTTCGAAATCGACCGTGGTGCGCTTGATGGCGCTGAGGGTGTTGCGGTTGGACTTGAAGCAACCCATCACGGAGGAGAAGGAAAAGTGGACGTTCTCACTCATCTTTGCGGAAAGCCCTTGGAGGATGGTCATGTTTTCCTTGTGATCATCGAGACCGCGCAACCACTTGGGCAACTCGTGCTTGCTGAGATCCGCCTCGAAGGGTTGCTTCGCGTCATCGAGCGCCTTGTCCTTTGCCGAGAGGTTCATTAGCGCGTTCTCGGAGGGGACGAGGCCGCTGGATTTGCGGATGAAAATGAAGCGTTTCGGAAAGGCACCGCCCGCACTGCCCGGAGCAGCGAAAAGCTGATTGAATGAGGGAGCCAGAGACATAGCACCGGCACCGAGCGCAGTGGTTTTTAAGAAGTTTCTTCTGCTGAACATAAGTCTAATTTTCTATCGGTTTGCGGTAAATGAAAGAATCTGAGGTAAGTAATGACACAATAACGGCATCAAAGCTACCTCCATTATCAACGTAGGCCTGCTCGGCATCAATCAGGGTTTTCGAATCGGAAAGGAATTCGTTGCGACCCATGAAATATCTGAAAGCATGGCGGATAAAGGATTGGCGCATCACACGGGATTTTGACAGGCGCCCAGCCAGATCGAGGGCATTTTTGAGATCCCCATCCAAGGACGGATCGCGGGTGCCGACGAGATTCCCCGAAGACTCAACCGGAAGGGTCTTGTAAATGTCGCGGAGATCTAACAGGTGGTTGCGATCTTTCGCCTCATCAGGTCTCTTGGTGATAAGATGTTCGGGATATTCCAGGAATTCTTCGGTGCGGAAACGACCGAAGTCATCATACATCTCGAATGTGTTACCGAGAGGGTTCATGC
>JANOKJ010000158.1:0-12989 GCA_031419275.1 Akkermansiaceae bacterium
CGCGGAAAATGGTGATGTCATTTGGAAATCGGCCTGGCCTGAAGGACGCACAGCGGTGATTCCAACGCCAGTCTATCATGATGGCACGGTTTACATGACTTCCGGTTATGGCTCGGGTTGCAAACTGGTGAAAATCGATGGCGATAAGGCCGAGGATGTTTGGGAAAACAAGGTGATGAAAAATCATCACGGTGGTGTGGTGCTGGTAGACGGCCACATTTACGGATTCTCAGATGGCGGCGGCCTCGTTTGTCAGGAACTTGCGACCGGTAAGCAGAAGTGGAACAAACGTGGCGAGGGTAGCCAGAAGGGCGCGGTTCATTTCGCTGACGGAATGCTCTACTGCATGGATGAAGAGGCAGGATCGGTCTTTTTAGCCGAAGCAAATTCCGATAAATACACCGAACTCGGCCGTTTTGAAATTCCTCGCCAAACAAAATTGCGCGAAGGCACCAACGGCAAGATCTGGACTCATCCGGTGGTGATCGGCGGCAAACTTTATCTCCGCGATCAGGATCTGTTCTTCTGTTATGATGTGAAGTCCTGAGCCTATCGGCTATTTGGCGGATCCATCCTTGCCGAAGCAAAACAGGCTCTTGTCTGAGCGGAAGATCAGGCGACCTCCGACCGAAATCGGGGAGGCGATGACGTTTTCCTCAAGCGCATGGCTTTTGATATCCGACAGCCCGTCTTTCGTGATTTTTCCGCTGAAAACCATGCCGTCTTCTCGGACACAATAGATCTGGTCTCCCACAAGAAGCGGTGATGAATAATAAACCTGCGGAGCTTTCGGTAGGTTCGATTCCCAAAGTTTCTCTCCCGATTTCGCATCCAGACAAGTCAGGCGTCCGCGATTCGGGCCACCATCCTTGAGCACGTAAAACTTGCCATCATGGAGAATAGGGGAGGTGGCATCGGCGCCGAGTTGGTCATTGCGCCAAGTCCAATGGGTCTCCGAAACATCGCCACTGCCGTCCAAACGGATTGCGGCAAGCGAATCGCCTCGGTTGAAAGGAACCACGGCGAGCCCATCACCGACGACTGCCGAAGCGATGACCCGTTGCATGTCGGCACGCTTCGGATTGAATCCGCCGCATTGCCAGACAAGTTTGCCAGTCTTCGCGTCGTGACCTGTTAGATGATCTCCGCCCCAAGTGATGATTTGCTCTTTGCCGTCCTTCTTGACGATGTGGGGTGTAGTGTAGGAATCGCCGGATTCCTTTCCGGTTTCAAATTTCCTGGAGGTTTTCCAAACTTCCTTCCCGGTCTTTGGATCTAATGCGACCATATAGGAATCGCCTTCCGTTTGCATCACGGCGACCACGACATGACCGCCCGCTAAAACGGGAGATGTCCCTTGATCCCACCAGAGCTTGTCCTTGCCATATTTTTCCTGGAGGTTGATTTGCCATAGTGGTTTTCCATCGAGATCCACACAGGCTACGGTACCTGATTTGAAATAGGCTACGACGACATTCCCATCGGTGATCGGCGAGGAATTCGTTGAGCTTCCGACGCGTTGTCCGCGGCCGGGAGTAATCGCACCGTACGTTTTGCGCCAGAGTTCTTTACCCTTGGCATCATAGGCCAGCAAACCGTCCTTATCATCGATCGGGCTGGTGACGAAGAGCTTGTCATTCCAAACAATCGGGGTCGAGCAGCCGCGGCCGGGAAGTTCGACTTTCCAGAGCAATTTCCCCGCCAGATCGAGGGGCGGCTGCTCACCGGTGATCGCGCCATTGCCGCCTTCACCGCGCCATGCGGGCCAGTTACCGGCAGCAAGCAAACCCGTCAGTAATAAACTCGTTGCGAAAATTTCAGCTTTCATCACAAAGACATACGAAACTAGGAATCGCTGACTGTCAAAATAATCAGCATCTCATTTCACTTCGAGGCAGACCGCCTCTCCATTGTTAGAACGGGCGAAGATCCTGCCATTAGCAAATGCGACGTGAGCCCAACTGACAGATGACAGCGCTTTCACACGGCCATGTTCCTTCCAACCGGCCTTGGCTGGCTCACCACAAATGATATCTCCGGTTTCCGAGAGAATGACCATCTGATCGCCGACCATCAGCGAGCTGCCACGGGTTCCCGGCATCTTTGTGCGCCAGTGTGGCTTGCCGGTTTTCATGTCCATGCGGATGAGTTCGGCATCGATGTTCTTATCTCCGAACACGCCAAGGATGTCGCCGTCCTTGAGTATGCTGTTTTGGAAAATCATGCGAATATCCTCATCCTTGTGGAGCACTTTAGGCTCACTGCCCGATACATCAATGACCACGTAGCCCATGCCGTAGCCTGAGGCGAGGAACATCATGCCGTCGTGGTATTGGGGATTGCTTGCATTCACGTCATAGGAAGTTCGCCAGCCGAATTCGAAAACCGGCGTGCCCTTGCCATCCAGATTGTAGGCCACCAGTTCGCGGCCGTGAAACGCGGCGACGAGTTCACGTCCCTTGTGCGTGAAAAAAATCGGTGCCGCGTATCCCGGCTTGGTGTCGTCGCCCGATTTCCAACTCACTTTGCCAGTGGATTTCTCAAGTGCGTATAATCCGCCGTCGTCCGCACAAGGCAGACAGTAGAGTAGATTTCCTTTCACCACCGGTGGGGCGGAGTATCCCCAATCCGGCACCTTGCCCTTGAAATCGTTTTTGTAATGCACATTCCATTTCGGATTCCCGTCGGCCATGGAAAGGCAGAAAAGATTTCCGGATTTGCTGAGCGTGTAAACGACATCTCCGTCAATCGTTGGCGTGGCGTTCGGCCCACCTTCGTAAAGCTTCGGATCGAGTTTCTCGGGGTATTTATGAGTCCAGATTTCTTTGCCCGTCGCCGCATCGAGGCACCAGACAATGTCGGTATTGTCCTTGTTGCCCATGACCACAACTTTCTCTCCGGCGATCGCAAAGCTGGTGCAACCTTTGCCAAGATTCTTGCGCCAAAGTTCCTTCGGCTTCTCCTCATTCCAATTCGTGCGGATTTTGCCTTCCACGATTCCCGATCCCTCAGGGCCGAGTAAACGCGGCCAGTCTTGGGAAAACGCTAGAGCAGGAAGGCAAACGAGGAGGAGTGAAATTGTTAGGCTTTTCATGATGATCGAAGTAAGAATGAGAAGGCGAAGTCATTGTGCCTAATGCGGCTCAACACTTGACAAGGTAAAAAGTTACACAGAACTTACTCGAGGCTAGGAAGTTTTTTCGTTTTCGCACGGCCAAACTCCAGCCAAACTATCGGTATTATACTAATTTTATCCAACTAACACTCCATCCATGCGCATCGCTTCCCTTGCCCTAGCTCTAACCGCCGCCGTCCATGCACAAGAACCGCTTTCACTCGCTCCGACCATCGTCGAAGCAGAGCGGATCGATGACGAGCCCGCTGCTGTCAGCGTGATTTCCAGTCAATCGCTAGAGCTTTTCCAAGCGCAATCATTTTCCGACCTCACGGGAATCGTTCCCGGATTCAATGTGGTTTCAGCTGATTCGCGTGGCTATGGCCAAGTGGTCACGATGCGCGGTTCAACCAACACGCTTTTCTTCGGCCCGCCTGCGCTTGGACTCATGATCGATGACGTTCCTTTAGGCCACGCCTTCAGCTATCCGTCCGAGTTGTTAGAGCTCGATGCAGTGCGGGTTCACCGCGGCCCGCAGGGACCGAACTTCGGCCGCAACGGCCCCGCCGGGATGGTGGAAATGTTCACCCCACGTCCGGGCGAAAAGTTCGCCGGTAGTTTGACCACCGAATACGGCTCCTACGATCACGTCGGGCTCGGATTGCAAACTTCGGGACCGCTCGGCGGCGATTTCTCGCACACCCTCCAGCTTTTTCATGACCAACGCGACGGATACATTCATAACAGCTTTCTGGGCGATGAGACCGACGACCGCGAGTCCACTGGCGGGTTATTCAATCTGTTCTGGAACCCGAGCGATGATTTCGAACTCCGGCTCCGCTACTATACCGAGTATGTGAATGACGGCTCTCAGCGGCTCAGCTCCTTGTTCAGTCCCGATCCTTTCCAAGATTCCTCGGATTTCCTCGGATCCACCGATCTGGAGCGCCACCAGTGGTCAATCCATAGCAGCAAGGACCTCGATTGGGGAAAAATGGAAACCATCACCAGCTACCAAACTTGGAATCTCGATCCCTCGACCGTGGATCTGGATTTAACAGATGGAACCACGCCGTGGGTCGTTTTCAATGGAACACCGCTCGCAGGATTACCGGCTGACGCAAGGTCCTCCATTATCCAGTCTCAGGATCTTGTTTCTAACGAAATTCGTTTCTCATCCGTAGAGGAAAGCTCACTGCGCTGGCAGGCAGGCTTGTTCCAGATGTGGATCGACAACGAAGGAACCGCCGTGAGAACTACCGCAGTTCCCTTTTTCCCTCCCCCCATTCCCTTTACTACCATTGTGAACGACACCACCCGCTTTGACATCGAGCAGCTCAATCTGGCCAGCTTCGGAAATGTGACATGGCAGATAAACGATTCACTAGCCTTGGACGCCGGGCTGCGACTCGACTACCACGAATCCGAAATCGATCGCGTAAAAACCGACATCACCACCGCGACCGATACCGTCCGGGGCTCTCAGGACGATCTGTTTTTATCCCCTGTCCTCGGCTTCACCTATGCCATCACCCCTACGGTGGATTGGTTTATCCGTAGCAGCATCGGCAACAAGCCTGGTGGATTCACGGCCTATGTGGATTCGGCCAACGGTCCCGAATTTGATCGCGAAAGGAACTGGTCTAACGAAATTGGAGTCCAATATGAAAACTCGGATCACGATCTAAGAATCGGACTACGTGGTTTTTGGGATCAGATTGATGATTACCAATTTAACCAGTCCGTGCCGTTCAGCACCGACTTCGCTGTCGTCAATGCCGATGAGGTCACTTCCCGCGGAGTTGAGCTGGATCTTGCTTGGACGCCTATCGAGCGCCTCACCATCCGCAGCAGCGTGGGTTATGTGAACGCCGAGTTCGATTCCTACACGGATCCTTTCACTCCCGGCGCGAACTTCAATGGCAAGGAAGTTCCCTTCGTGCCTGAATACACCGGCAGTGCTGGCATTCGCTATGAGTTCGCAAGCGGCTTTTTCGCCCAGACCTCGGCGCGCGTCTCCGGCCCTACCCGTTTCGATGCCGCCAACACCGGCACTTTCACGCAAGATGCTTACGTCATCTGGGATGCGGAAATCGGCTACACGACAGAGCGTTTCACCATCGCTCTTTTCGGCCGTAATTTGCTCGATGAGCAATACTACTCCTTCATCAATCCACAGATCGCCGCAGGCTCGCCAGGAGATCCTCAGCTATTCGGATTGCGCCTCCGCACAGAGTTTTGATCGAAATATTCCGTGCGCTCCGTAAACTAAGGCTTATCCTCCACTTTTGTTAAACCTCTCCTCATTTCCCACAATGAAACTCACATTGCTTATTGCCGCTTTACCGCTGTTCGCGGCCAGCGCCGCTGAAACCACCGGCTGGCTCAACTGGCGCGGCCCACTTCATACCGGAGCTTCGCTGGAAACAGGCCTGCCGGAGAAATGTGAACCCGGCTCCGAACTCTGGACGTATGACATTCACGGTGCGGGCACTCCGGTCATCGCGAACGGCAAACTCTACGCGTTCGGCTTTTACGGTGAGGTCGGCGAGGACGTTCGCGAGGCCCTGCTTTGCCTCGACGCCATAACCGGCAAAAAGCTCTGGGAAGTGCGCTACACGGATTACCTCAGCGATGTGGTTTACAGCCGTTATGGCATCGGCGCTCCCGCCATCGATCCGGCCACGGGAAACGTCTATCTCCAGTTCAGTAACGGCCACAGCGTCGCTTACACGGGTGACGGTAAACTGCTTTGGGAGCATTCACTAATGGAGGATTTCGGCCGACTCACCTTCCCGAACGGTCGTAGCGGAGCCCCCGCCATTTACGAGCATCTCGTCATTTTCCACTGCGTCACCGCCAACTGGGGCGGCGATGGCCCAGCCGCTGACCGCTTCTATGCCTTCGACAAACTCACTGGCGAACTCGTCTGGGCCTCCACACCCGGCATCGTTCCCGTGGACAGTTCGTTCGCTTTGCCTGTTTTCGGAAAACTCGCTGGACGCGACGTTTTTTATGCAGGCACCGGCTGCGGCCACGTGGTTTGCATCGACGCCAACACCGGTAAATCCCTCTGGCGCTTCCGCCTTTCCCAAGGCGGCGTCAATGCCCAAGTCCTTCTGTTAGGCGATAACAAACTCGTCGCCGTCCACGGCACTGAAAACACCGACGCCTCTACCGCTGGCCGCATGGTTTGTCTGAAAATGCTGACCGAATACCCCGCCGAACTCATCACTCTCGGTAAAGAAGCCGAACTCTGGCGCAACGACGAAATTACCGCCTTCAGCTCCTCCCCAACCCTCGCGAACGGAAAAATCTACTCGACCATCGCCACCGGTTCCTTGCTGTGCGTCGATGCCGCTTCGGGCAAAACCCTGTGGTCCGAGAAACTTGCTCCCGACCAAATCCACGCCTCGCCCACATTCGCCGACGGCAAGCTCTACGTCCCGATGTTCGATGGCACGTTCCATATTCTCAAACCCGGCCCGGATAAGGCCGAGCGCCTTTTTGAAACCAAGTTTGAAAACAACCTCCTCGGCGCACCCGCGATCTGGGCTGGCAAGGTCTATATTTTCAGCAAGGACAAACTGCATTGCTTCGGCTCGAAAGAAGGCACTTACGTTGGAGTCGAGCCCACGCCGCAACCCGCGCCCGGTGAAATCGCTAGCCTACAGGTCGTCCCCGCAGAATTCGCTCTCAAGGCAGGTCAATCCATCGACTTCAAAGTCTACGGACTCGATGCCAACGGCCGCCGCGTGAAGGAAGTAAAAGCGGAATCCTGGGCGACCTTCATCCCGCCCACCGCCAAGGTGCAATCGACGGTCGATGCTGCTTTCGAAGGCTCCACTCTCAAAGCCAGCCCGACCGCGAAACTCTCGGCAGGTGCGTTTAAAGTCACCGCAAATGGCCTCACCGCCACCACCCGCGGCAGGATCGTTGCAGGTTACGGTTACAGCGCAGATTTCGATGCCATCGAGCTTTCGATGAAAAACGAATCCGATCCGACCGAGGCGGTCAATTTTCCACCTCTCCCATGGCTTGGTGCACGGCTAAAGTGGCACGTGCTTGAAAAGGACGGCTCCAAAGTTCTCGGCAACCGCCTCGATAACATCCTCTTCCAGCGGACCACGAATTTCTTCGGCGCTTCAGACATGAGTGACTACACCCTCGAAGGCGACGTCATGACCGACGGCACCCGCCGCATCATGTCCACTGTCGGCTTCGTCAACCAGCGCTACCTCATCACCTTGGTAGGCAACGCACAGATTTTGGAAGTTTCCAGCAACCACGACCGCCTCAAACATTCCGTGAAATTTCCTATCAAGCCGAACACTTGGTATCATCTGAAAAGCCAGGTGAAATCGAATCCCGACGGCAGCGGAATCGTCCTCGCGAAGGCCTGGCCTCGCGGCACTGACGAGCCCGCCGAATGGACGATCGAGACTCCCGTCAAGCACCTCCACCCCAAAGGTTCTCCCGCCGTTTTTGCCTTCTCGCCGCAGTCCCAAAAGCGCGTTTATATCGACAACATCAAGCTTTCAAAAAATCCGTAAAACACATTCCCATTTTTACACAACCATTCATTCCATGAGACTTCCCATTCTACTTCTGGCCCTCGCGCCGGTTCTTCACGCCAAGGATTGGCCGATGTGGGGCGGCACTCCCTCCCGCAACATGGTCGCCGAGGCCAAGGGTATTCCCACCGAGATCGTCCCCGGTAAAATCGATCCCGAAAAGGAAACTGTCGATCTCGCCAATGCGAAAAACATCCTCTGGACTGCCAAGCTCGGCTCCCAGACTTACGGCAACCCCGTCGTCGCCAATGGCAAGATCCTCGTGGGCACCAACAACGAATCTCCACGCGATCCCAGCCAAAAAGGCGATCGCGGTAACCTGCTCTGCTTCGATGAGAAAACGGGCAATTTCCTCTGGCAGCTCATCGTCCCCAAACTCGGAGCCGGCAAGGTTAGCGACTGGGAATTCGTCGGCCTATGCTCCTCGCCCGCCATCGTCGGCGACAAGGCCTATGTCGTCACCAACCGCGGCGAAATCGTCTGCCTCGACCTCAATGGCATGGCCAATGGCAACGACGGAACATTCAAAGACGAGGCAAAATACATGACCGCAGATCCGGCAAAACCCGTCGCTACCGACGAGAAACATGCGGACATCCTCTGGGTCTTCGACATGCGTGAGGAACTCGGGATTTTCCCTCACAACGTCTCTTCATGCTCTCCACTGGTCGTCAACGGAATCGTCTATACCGCCACTTCCAACGGCATGGACTGGTCGCATACAAACATCCCCGCGCCGCTCGCACCTTCTCTCGTCGCCGTCGATGCGGCCACCGGGAAACTCGTTGGCGAAGACATGTCCGGAGTTGCCGAGAGAGTTCTGCATGCTTCTTGGTCATCGCCCGCACTCGGTAAGGTCGGCGACAAGGAAATGCTCATCTGGGGTGGGGGCGATGGTTTCGCCTACGGCTTCGAGCCCAAGCCTGTCCGCAACGAGAAGGAGGAAATCGATGTTCTCAAAGAACTATGGCGCCACGATTGCAACCCGGAGGAATATCGCAAAAAGGATGGTGAACCGATCAAGTACGCCACTTTCCGCGGCCCTAGCGAAGTCATCGGCACCACCGTCATTGCTGAAGGCCTCGTTTACGCCGCCATCGGCCAAGATCCCGAACACGGGGATGGCGTTGGCATGCTCAGTTGTATCGACCCTGTCACTGGGAAATCAGTTTGGACTTATAAGGAAATCGGCCGTTCCATTTCTACCCCCAGCATCAAGGACGGTCTCATCTACATCGCCGAATACGATGGCGACCTGCACTGTCTCGATGCAAAAACCGGTAAAGCCCACTGGGTTCACGAAACGCAATCCCGCATCTGGGGCTCCACCCTCGTCGCCGATGGCAAAGTTTTTCTCCCCACCGAGGATGGAGATCTCCACATCCTAACCGCAGGCAAGGAAAAGAAAGTCCTCGGCACGGTCAACTTCGGCGCACCCATTTACAGCTCTCCCGTCGTGGCTAACAACGTCCTCTACGTCGCCACGATGACTCACCTCTACGCCATCGGCACCAAGTAACATGAAAAAGCCCGTCGCCATCTCGATTTTTGCTTTCGTGGCGCTTTTCATCCTTCACCACGATTTCTGGAACTGGTCGAATACCAACCTAGTCTTCGGGTTCATCCCGGTCGGTCTGGCTTATCACGCTGGATACAGCATCGTGGTTTCCCTATTCTGGATCCTTGTCACTCGATACGCCTGGCCGCACTCGATTGAAGCATGGGCGGATGAACCTCACGACTGATGACCAGCCTCTATATCATCATCGCTTACCTCGGGCTGCTCATCCTTCTCGGCTTCGTCACGAACCACTTTTCCAAGGGAACCAGCGCCGACTTCTTCGTGGTCGATCGCTCGATCGGGTCGTTTCTGCTGCTGATGTCGATGTTCGGAGCCACCATGACCGGGTTCGCGCTCGTCGGTTCCACGGGCGAGGCTTTTTCCTCCGGAATCGGCGTGTATGGTGCGATGGCTTCGTGGTCTGGCCTCATGCACTCGGCCGTCTTCTTCCTGATCGGCATCCGGTTGTGGGCGGTGGGCAAGCGCCATGGCTACCTCACCCAATGCGAGTATTTCCGGAATCGTTTCGACTCGAAAGGCCTCGGCTATCTGCTTTTCCCGATTCTTGTGCTGCTCCTCATCCCGTATCTTCTCGTAGGAGTCATCGCCGCTGGAAAATTTCTACAAGCCTTCACCAAGGGCATGTTTCCGGAGCAATTCGCGCGGACGCTTGCGGACGGCAGCCCTCATCCGCTCAGCGGCGGACTTCCGCCTGAACTTGGCGGTGGCATTCTTTGCGCAATCATTCTGTTTTACGTGTTCTTTGGCGGCCTGCGTGGAGCCGTTTGGGCAAACACGTTGCAGACGACCATCTTCATGATTACGGGCGTGGCCGCCTACTGGATGATCTCCCAAAAACTCGGCGGCCTCGCTGCTGCCAGCCAGGCGGTGCTCGACAGCGACTTCGCCAGGCCGCGCGCCGCCCGCGAAGACATGATGGGTCATGGGAAATTTCTCACCTACTGCTTCATCCCGCTATCGGTCGGCATGTTTCCCCACCTTTTCCAACATTGGCTCACCGCCAAAAGCGCGAAAACCTTCAAACTCACAGTGGTCGCCTTTCCGATTTTCATCCTCATCGTCTGGCTGCCCTGCATCCTCATCGGGATCTGGGCCGCAGCTGAGTTCGGTCCGCTAGGCCCCGGTCAGAGCACGAACGGGGTGCTCGGACGCATGGTCGAAGGCCTCGTCAAGTCACCTATCCTCTCCGGACTCGTCGCAGCAGGAGTCCTCGCCGCCATGTCCAGCCTGGACTCGCAGTTCATGTGCCTCGGCACGATGTTCACCAATGACATCGTCGTTCAAAAGCTTGGCCCCAACCGCCTGACCGACTCCCAAAAAGTCTGGGTCGCCCGAGGCTTCATCCTGCTCATCGCCGGTGTGACTTATGCTCTCTCAGTTGTGCTGATGGATACTGCACAAGTTTTCGCATTGGGCGTGTGGTGTTTCAGCGGCTTCGCGGGACTTTTCCCGCTCGTCGTCGCCGCCGTTTACTGGAAGGGAGCCACCCGAGCCGGAGCCATTTCTTGTATCGTTGTCACCATCATCACGTGGGGCATTCTTTTTTATCGCGATGTCTTTGCCGAAAAACTGCCCGGTGCCACCCACTCCACGCTCATCGCCGGCATGATGCCCGTTACCCTGATCATCGCCGCGTCCGCCATCACGCTCGTCGGAGTTTCCCTCTTCACCGCAAAACCCTCCGACGCCACCTTGCGGAAATTCTTCAACTGAGCAACATTCCATCCAATCCCATGTCATCCACGCTTACTCCCGCCGCAGCATCCGAAGCCCTGGACGCCCACACCCGCGATATGGTGAAGTGGCATTTCTCCCCGGAAACCGGCTGCCCTTACTGGCTCGAACAAGTGCCGAGCCTCGGCTTCGACCCGCTCAAAGACATCACTTGCTTCGCCGATATCCAACGATTCGAGCCCTTCGATGACGAGGTTCTGCGCAAGGAAGATCCCGCCCGTTTCATACCGAAAGCCTACGGCAAACGTCCCTACAATATCTTCGAAACCGGTGGCACCACCGGCATGCCCAAGCAGCGCATCGGTTGGGATGACTATCAAACCGACTACACCGAATTCTCCGAACACTACGGCCCTGACTTTTTCCCTCAAGGTGCCAACTGGCTCATGGTCGGCCCCACCGGCCCGCGCCGCCTGCGCCTCGCCATCGAGCACCTCGCCAACATCCGCGGCGGTGCCTGTTACTTCATCGATCTCGATCCGCGCTGGGTGAAACGCCTCATCGGTATGGGAGAAATGCGAATGGCCAAACTCTATCAAGAACACGTCATCGACCAAGCCGCCACCATCATTCGCCACCGCGATATCGGTTGCCTGTTCACCACTCCTAAATTGTTAGAAAGCCTAGCTGAACGCATGTCGCTCGTCGATGCTGGCATCCGCGGCGTCTTCGCCGGCGGCACCACCATGACACCGCAATACGTCCGCTTCATCGAAGAGGAAGTGCTTGAAGGGAAAATCAATTTCGCGCCCACCTACGGCAATACCCTGATGGGTCTGGCCATCAGTAAAAAACGCGCGCCTGGCGAATTTTCCCTCACCTACCACGCCCCACAACCACGCGCTGTGCTGCGCATCGTCAATCCCGAGTCCCCGTCCGAACTCATGCCTTACGGCGAATACGGCCGCGTCGAACTCACCACCATGACCAACGAGTTCTTCATGCCCCGTTTCCTCGAACGCGACGAAGCCATCCGCCGCGGCCCTTGCGATGAATTTCCATGGGACGGCGTCGGTGATGTCAGGCCCTTCCAATCCGGAACCAAGACGGTGATCGAAGGGGTTTATTGATGGGGCGCAAGGTTCAGCTTATATAAATCAACACTTGAATCGATTGCGGAATCGTCATACACTTATTCTATCGATATGAATACCGTCACCGTATCTCCAAAATTTCAAGTTGTCATCCCGCTCGCTGTTCGCGAGGAACTCGGCCTGGCCCCCGGGGAAAAGATGCGCGTAATGCGCTACCATAATCGCGTGGAACTCATCCCCGTACATCCCATCAAGTCACTCCGCGGGATCATCAAGGGAATCGACACGACCATCGAAAGGGAAGGGGATCGTCTGTGAGCCCGCTTAAGATCGTAGATTCCTCTGTTTGGCTTGAATACTTTGCCGATACCGAACGGGCAGATCTTTTCGAAGACGTCCTTTCTGATCCCGAAAACCTTGTGGTTCCAGTCATTACCATTTACGAAGTTTTCAAAAAAGTCCTGCGCGAGCGAGGTGAAAACGAAGCCCTCCAAATTGCCAGTCAAATGCAGGCAGGTACTGTCGTAGATCTCACTCCATCCCTAGCATTGGAAGCTGCCCGCCACCAATTGCCCCTTGCTGACAGCCTTATCTATGCGACCACTATTCGTTGGGACGCCGAACTCTGGACTCAGGACGAACACTTTAAAGATCTCCCTAACGTCAGATACTTCCCAAAGTGACCTCTGAAAACTTCAAACTGAAAACTAGCAAACTTCTACGTGAACATCCCCATCCTCCGCCTCGGCCGCGAATACTCTTCCCATGACTTGGTTGAACTCGACCTTGGCGCTGAAACGCTGACGACTCACACCGCCAACCCCGGCCTCATCCGCCGCGATCTTCTCCAAATTTCCAAGTCCAAGGCCGCGCTCGATGCAATCCCGGCGGACACTCTCGCTACCTATTGCGAGCAGGCCGCAGAACTGTTTCTCCATGCGGATTTGCCC
>JANOKJ010000159.1:0-3976 GCA_031419275.1 Akkermansiaceae bacterium
CACTGCGTGAGCAGCGCAAGGAACAAAGCCTCCTCCTAAAGCAGTCTCGCTTGCAGCAGAAGCAGTTGCGTAACCTTTCCCACCGCATTCTTCATGTTCAGGAAGAGGAACGGAAACACATCAGCCGCGAGTTGCACGATGTCATCACCCAAACATTAGTGGGCATTAATGTCCATCTTTCAGTCCTTGAGCGAGGAAGTGTAGAATCTCCAGCAGTCATAAGAAAACAAATCGCCAAGACGCAGCAACTGGTCAAAAAAGCGGTAAAAATCGTTCATGACTTTGCCCGTAAACTGCGCCCGACGATGCTCGACGATCTGGGACTGATTCCAGCCCTCCAAAGTTATCTTGTGCAATACATCGCAGATACAGGCATCCGCGCCAGTCTCAATGCCTCAGCGAAGGTCGACCAAACCACAACCATATTGCGTACAGCTCTCTATCGCATCGCCGTTGGAGCCCTCACCAATGTAGCACGACATTCCAAAGCTAGCAGCGTCGGAATCACCATCGAATCCAAGAATAATCTCATCAGTATGACGATCAAAGACAACGGCCAAGGTTTCCAAGTCACCGAAAACTCAGAATCGAGAAAAAAAACCCGACTTGGCCTGATCAGCATGAGAGAACGCGCGGAAATGGTGGGAGGCAAGTTCCAAGTCACCTCCGCGCCCGACCAACCCACTACAATACGAGTGGAGATTCCAGCGAAATAAGGTAGGGCTGCATCGCCGAGGCAGCTGCATATGGGTAGGGCTGCATCGCCGAGGCAGCCGCGCGAAGCGAGGTTTCAAAGATGTATCATTTGAATCATTCAATGACTACCCGCTTCGCGCGGCTCCCTCGGCGATGGAGCCCCACCTCTAAATATCCTCATTTGAATCATTCAATGATTCCCCGCTTCGCGCGGCTCTCTCGGCGAGAGAGCCCTACCTAAAAGCCGCTAAATCCAAGAAAATGCGGCCCAAAAATGAAAAGAAATCTTTTCTGCGTGACCGCCGCGCCGCGCCCACCTAAAACCGCTGCACAGCAATGGCAGGAAAGCTCACATACCAGCAAGCAGGAGTCGATACGCGGAAAGCCGCAGCACTCGTCGGTGACATCAAAACTCACGTTAAACGCACCCAACAAAAGCGGAAATTACTCGGCGCATTCGGTCTCTTCGCCGCTTGTTACGATCTTTCCGAATACAAACATCCGGTCATCGTCACTGGTTGTGATGGAGTTGGAACCAAACTTGAAGTTCTGTTAGAAAAAGATCTCCTCGAAATCGCCGGCAAAGATCTCGTCGCCATGTCAGTCAACGACATCCTCACCACCGGCGGCGATCCCCTGCTCTTCCTCGACTACATCGGCATCGCCGCGCTCGATGAAGATAAAATCACCCGCGTGATCAGCGGCATGGCGGATTACCTCGAAGCTTGTAACTGCATCCTCGCTGGCGGCGAAACCGCAGAAATGCCTGGCATCGTCCCCGTTGACGTCCTCGAACTCTCCGGCTTCTGCATCGGCTGCGCCGAGAAAGAAGATCTCATCGATCCCACCACCCTCGCCATTGGCGATGTGCTCATTGGTTACAAATCCGACAGTATCCACGCCAATGGTTGGTCACTCGTCCGCCGCGCACTTGCTGAAATGGCACCCGGCACGGTCACCGATGAAGAACTCACCGCATGGCTCCAACCCACCCGCCTTTACGACGACGTCGTCAACGACCTCAAAAAATCCGGGGTTAAACCGAAAGCCATGTCGCACATCACCGGCGGAGGCCTCCCAGAAAACCTCGAACGCCTCTTCGTGGGCATGGGTGCAGATCTTGAAATTCCTCAGTGGGATCTCCCTGGAATCGAGAAACTCCTCGCACAAGTCGATGCGGAAGATCGTTTCCACACCTTCAACATGGGCATCGGCTGGGTCGCCATCGTCAGCGAAGACAAAGTCGAGCAAGCCCTCAAAGCCGGTCCCGGAGGAACTATTCTGGGAAAAATGGTTGCACAAGAAGGCGTGAGGGTGAAAGTAAAGCCGTGAGCCGAAACCTACTCAGTTTTTCAGCACATAACACCAACGCATGAGTGACTTTCTAACGCATGAATGTGGAATCGCAGCAGTGCGATTGAGGAAACCCTTGGCCTATTACTACGATCGCTACGGCACTTGTTTGTGGGGAGTGAACAAGCTTTTCCTCCTCATGGAAAAGCAACACAACCGCGGTCAAGACGGCACCGGCATTGGCTGCGTGAAGCTCGATATGCCCATCGGAAAACCCTACGTGCATCGCCGCCGTGGGATTGAAGCCGATGCACTCGCCCAAATTTTCCGCAAGGAAGTGAAGTCGTTTTACAAAATGGATCGCAAGGGCACGCTCGATAAGAGCAATCCTGACAGCGTGAAAACCCATTTCGATTTCGGTGGTGAAATCCTCATGGGACACCTGCGTTACGGCACCAGCGGAGAATTCGACGAAGGATCCTGCCATCCTTATCTCCGCCGCAGCAACTGGCCCACCCGCACGCTCATGGTCATGGGCAATTTCAACATGACCAATGCGATGGAGCTGAACAAAACGCTCATCGAACGCGGCCAGCACCCAGTTTTCGGCACAGACACCCAAACGGTCCTCGAAGAAATCGGCTATCACCTCGACGAGGCGCACACCAATCTCTACCACAAACTCCGCGACCAAGGCATGCCCGGCGCGGAAATCCCGGAACACATTTCTGCCGCCCTCGATGTCCCCAGCCTCATCGCCCAATCCGCCGAACCATGGGACGGCGGCTACGCGATCTGCGGTGCCATCGGAAACGGCGACATGTTCGTCATGCGCGATCCTCGCGGCATCCGCCCCTGCCACATGCTCATCACCGATGAAGTCATCGCCTTCGCCTCCGAGCGTGTGCCTTTGATGACCGTGTTCGAAGCCGAGGCCGATCAAGTTAAAGCTCTCGACCCCGGTTCGGTCATCACCATCAAAGCCGATGGCTCGATCTCCGACGTCCAGTTTCACACCCCGCAAAAATTCACACCCTGCTCGTTCGAGAAAATCTATTTCTCACGCGGCAACGACCCACAAATCTACCGCGAACGCAAAGCCATGGGCTCCGCTTTGGTCGATCAAGTCATCCAGTCCATCGGTGATACATTTGATAAAACCGTTTTCTCCTTCATCCCCAACACCGCGGAAACCGCCTACCACGGCATGATGGACGGACTTCGCCTCTATCGTCGCCAACAAGTCCGCATGGAAATTCTCGAGTCGGTGGATAACGGCACTCTCACTCCTGACAAAGTCGACGAACTCATCTTGCGCAACTGGCCGCGTGGCGAAAAAATCGCCCACAAGGACATCAAGATGCGGACCTTCATTTCTCAGGAAAAAGGTCGCGATCAACTCGTCTCACACGTTTACGACATCACCTACGGAGCCGTGAAACGTGGGGATAATTTGGTCGTCATCGATGACTCCATCGTCCGCGGCACGACCCTGAAAAAATCCATTCTCAAAATTCTCGCCCGCACTCACCCGTCCAAGATTGTGATCTGCTCAACAGCTCCACAGATCCGGTATCCGGATTGCTACGGCATCGACATGTCGGAACTCGGCAAATTCATCGCCTTCAACGCCGCCGTCGCCCTGCACCGCCGCGCGGGTCGCCAGCACCTGTTAGATGATATTTACGATCAATGCAAAGAAGAGCTCAAGAAAGCTCCAGCCGATAGACTCAACCGCGTCCAAGGCGTTTACGAAGCATTTGCCGCAGAGGAAATCTCCGAGGAAATCAGCCGCATGGTCTATCCCGAAGACATCGATTGGCACGGCGAAGTCGAAGTCATCTATCAGACCATCGAAAACCTCCACGCCTCCATCAAAGGCCCGTGCGGCGATTGGTATTTCACCGGCAACTACCCCACCCCCGGCGGATACTCCATGGTCAACCAAGCCTACGTCCGCTGGTTCGAAGGCGTCGGCGGCAGAAGC
>JANOKJ010000160.1:0-14863 GCA_031419275.1 Akkermansiaceae bacterium
CTGAGTTGTGGAGTGAATTTTTCCGCTTCGCTAAACCAGACATCGAGAACCGATTTTGGACAGACGATGAGTGCGGGTTTGTGTGAGGCGCCGGTCTTTTTGTGTTCGTCGAAGAGCCACAGAAGATAGGTGAGGGACTGGATGGTTTTTCCGAGACCCATGTCATCCGCGAGGATGCCGCCGAAGTTATTTTCGGAAAGGTAGGC
The DNA here is from genome assembly GCA_031419275.1 of Akkermansiaceae bacterium. GTDB lineage: Bacteria > Verrucomicrobiota > Verrucomicrobiia > Verrucomicrobiales > Akkermansiaceae > Luteolibacter. The sequence goes on from JANOKJ010000160.1 coordinate 207, forward strand.
GAGGAATTTGAAACCATCGACCTGGTAAGGACGGAGAGTTGCATTGAGACCTTCAGGAAGATCTGGATTGACCTCAAGTTTGATGTCGTTGGCGCGGTTTTTGATGCGCTCCCATGCTTTCGGATCGAAAACCTCAGCGGCTTTCGGATCTGCAAGCTGGAGGGCGTGCATGCGGTGGGTCTCGCCGGAAAGATCGAAGGGATCGAGGCCGAGGCGTGTGACGGCTTCGCGTTGATCGGCATCGAGTTTGATTTCGAGGCGCATCCAAGATCCATCTTCCATGCGAACGTAACCACCGCGAGCGGCGACGAGTTGGCGGATTTGTGCTTTGGAAAGGTTGACGCCTTGCACATCGATGACGATGCGGAGGTCGAACCAGTCGATATCTTGGCCGACGACTTCGAACCGAACAGCGGCGGTGACGGGATCGTTGAGAATGGATTTGAGACGGAGATCGATATCGAGCTCGATTTCAGGAGGCATGGCACGAACCCATTCAGCAAATTTTTCAGGAAACTGTTTGGTGATGCGTGATTTGAACGAGATGAGTTTCTCGTCATAGGCGAGTGCCATTTCATCAAGAATAGCTGGAACCGGATGAAGTGGCTCACGGGCGAAGCGCATGAGCTGGCTACCTTTGATTGATTGTTGCTCGACAAGTTCCCAACCATCTTTGGTCAGGCGCTCGGTGCGGAGGCCTTTGGTTTCAAGGGCTGTGACATCGACGACTAAGTGCTCGGTTTCTGCGGCTGTTAGACCGGCGATGAGTTTCATCTCGAGTTTCGGTTTGAGTTCGAGGTCAACCACGCGTTTGACAAGTGACTCAGGAAGCGAAGCACCGATTTTGCGGAGGAACTCCACACCTTCGAGTGAGTCGATGACTTTTTTCGGAATGTGATAACGCGGCATCACTTCGGTCTCTTCCAGCCAACGTGGTGGGCCAGGGAAAACCGTTTCATCGGATTGATAGAGAACCTTGCGGCCGGGCAGGAGCCTGACGGAGTGTGAAACATTTTCACCATGAGCGGTGATGAGCTGAAGGGCGAAAGAGCTTGGATCGTAAGGCTCGTCTTCGCACATCCATGAAAGGGCTTCTTCGACCACGCGGAACGGTTTATCGTCAAGGTTGACAAGGTAACCTGTTAGAGCGGGTTGTTGGAATACCCGGTTCATGAAACGGCAGGATTCTTCCTGGTCAAAGTCGAGAGTGGTGTCGCCGTGTTTGCGGTAGAAGGCGAGATAGTGCTCCCAGAGAGTTTGAGAAGATGCATCCATCAACAGGGCACCTTCTTGATGAAGTGCGACGTATTTCTCGATGTCGGTTTTTTCACGAAGCTGCATGTATTGCGCGTTCGGGCGGTCTTCACGAACTTCCATTCTCGCTTCGTTGATGGTTGCAACCAAACGGAACTGAACCGTGAGAGGAGCGTCTTGAGGAGGGCGCTCGTTGACTTGTTCGATACGATCATACCAAGCTGCGATTTCACGCTCTTGTTCCCACTCCGCCATTTTTTTCTGAACGGAACCAAGATCGGTAATGACCGACATGAATTCAGGGTAGGGGAGCTTACGTTTGTAGAAGGCGTAGGCGAGGAAATTCCAGAACTCGAGGATGTCGCCTGGAGGAACAGGCCATAGCTCAAGCGGCTCGTAGGTGGTGATATCCCAACGTGGATTGATGCGAACCATATCGTGATCGTGGAGTTCTCCTTCGATCACATAACGACGATAACGTTTTTCGATTTTCGTGACGTATTCAGCTTCTTTGTCATCGAGCTCGCGGCCGAGTTTTTCCTCGATGATATCGAGCACGGGAGTGTCATCGAACTCGTTGGGTGATTCCGGCAAATCCTCACCACGATGCATGCGCTCCATCATCGTCGCGTATTGGCAAGCGCCGGAAACTAACTCGTCTTCGGCCGTGCAATTACCAAACCAACGGTTTCCTTGAAGTCGAAGTGAAGTGCGATGTGTGCCCGATTCGTCTTCTACGCGGCCTTGAATAAAGAGGTGGTTTCCAAAGATCTGAGTGACGGCTCCGTCTTTTTGAAGCATGTCGCCACGTTTACGGGCTTCTTCTGGAAATGAGTTGAGAAAATTTAATGTAGCGCGATCTGGATTCATAAGCTTGTTCGAGTAGTCAATCGATCAAAAGGTTGGGGGGAGGGATAATAGGTCACAAAATGAGTTTTGTGCAATAGGAAGTTTCATTTTGGTGCGGACTCAATAAGAAACAAGAAAGCGCTTGATGCGAATGCTCGGGAAAGATTGGATACAGCAAGATCATTGATCACTTCTCCTATGAGTCTCCGAAAGCAACTGAACGACGTCCTGCCTACCCTACTACCATCTAATCCCACAGATGCGATCAAGGGCACTGAACTGATTCGTTTGGCGAGGCTGAGTTTGAATGGAAATTATTCGGATGCATCATTGCGTTATCATTTTTCGATCATGTCGTGCGATCCGAGCTCATCGATCGCCAAAGTGGAAAAAGGGCAGGGATATTATCGTCGCAGCGAGCCGCTACCAGCGCTTTCAGGCGCACAGGAGTTATTGGCATGGACACAGGGTCGGCTCGATGATCTGAGCGGGGGGGAGACCACAGTGGACAATGCGATGCTACGAATTCGTAAGTTTCGTGCTGTGGTAACGCGTTATTTTGAAATCAACGGGCGCTTCCCATTCATTTTCCGTGATCCTTTTACGACTGAGTCACCACTGGGCAATTTGTGGAAATTTCCGGAGTTGGTGTTAGTGGATTGGGAAACCGGAGGCTCGCCAGATGAGGAGATGTCATTGGATGCTGAGATGTTGGAATTTAAGCAACGTTTAGGGATCACGCCGTTTCGTCTGCATTCAGCCCGTTTGAGATTGGTGCCTTCACTGATGTCGTATCGTGAAGATTTTTTCCAAACGCTATCCGTTTCCCAATGGGCACAGGGCGGAGAGCTAATTTATGCGGGACCTATCGAAGATGAGGCACTTGCGGATGGTTTGCGGAAACTGAGTGCGAAATATGGTGTGGGCGTGACTTCGTTTGGCCTAACGGCTGAGGTTTTGGACGAATTACCGCGTCCGGCACAGATCCTAAACGCCCATCCCAAGGAAACCGAAGCGATCATGTCCAAACTGGAAATTCACCGCATTGCAGGGGTGCAATCCCGCGAGCATCTCGACTGGGTATCGCTGATGTCGATGCGTTCTGAATCCAAGGAGGCGGATAAACTAGTAGCTTGGTTGAAGCGTTGCATAGATGAAAGACGCGCCGAGGCGTTCAAGGATGAGTGAATGATTTCACTATCTATGTAAAAATTGAGAAAACTGCTGGAGTTATGCCGTATCTCAGGCATATTGACCCCACCGTATTTTTTTACTTTTAGCATCCTTTTAAGATGTCAGCTCATTTACCCGAAGATCGTCATGCGATTCCAGATAGTCTGAAGAGACAGCTGGAATCTTTCCGCAAGCACTTATGGCGGCGTAAAGTCATTGAAATCATTGCCCTTGGATTGATCGGGCTGTTTTTATCTTTCTTGCTGCTGTTTGGTTTGGATCGGATCTGGCAGACGCCTATTTGGGCTCGGCTTTTGATTCTGGTTAGCGGGGTTTCGCTATTTGTCGGTTTTGCGCCTTATTGGTTGCACCGTTGGGTTTGGGGACATCGACATGAAGGCCAATTGGCGCGGTTGATCGCGAAGAAATATCCGGGCCTAGGAGATCGCTTGCTTGGTGTCATTGAGCTTCAGGCACAAGATGAAAATGGCGATACGCTTTCTCCTCGCTTGAGAGAAGCCGCCATGCAAGTGGTGGCAGCTGAAGCTGAAAAGCGCGAACTCGATGAAGCTTTGCCCACGGCACGTCACCGCAAGTGGGGATTAGCGGCAATGGCTCTGCTACTCCTTGTTACCACTGCCTTCGTTTTTACTCCAAAAGCGGGTTTGAATGCCCTGGAGCGCTGGTTTAACCCATTTGCGAATGTCGAACGCTACACCTTCACTCAGCTAGAGAATCCAATTACTTACCTCGCGGTTCCATACGGTGAAGCTTTCGGCGTCACCCTGAAGCTCAAAGCCGAGTCTGAACAGAAGCCACAAATCGCCATCGCGAATTTTGAAAAACAGCCAGGGATTAAGGTTTCCCTGAAAAAAGATCTCTATGTATTTAAATTTCCCGGTCAACAAACAGAGGGATTCATAACCTTTCGAATTGGAGATTTAAAACATCAACTGAGAATCCAGCCAAAACAACGTCCTGTCGTGCTCCACACCACGGTCACGGTCAAACCACCTGAATATTTACAAATCCCCGAAAGCAAAGTCGCACTTAACATCGGCGAAATCAGCGCGGTGCAAGGCAGCAAGTTAACCTTTAACTTGGAAACCAGTAGTCCACTTAAAAAAGGATCCTTCGGACCGACAGAGGTTTCTGGCGAATTGGTTAAGGCGGATGGTTTTCAATCCGTCGACGGTGCGCTCAAGATTTCCGATGTGAAGTCAAGCTTCGGCCCCATTGAGGCAGGCAGCATTCCGTTTTCGATTCCTTTTAAATGGATCGATGAATTCGGTTTAGTTGGTGGCCAAGGCTTTAAAATCCGCGTGGACGCGGTGAAAGACCAACCACCAGTCGCCTACATTCAGGGCTTGGATAAACAAAAAGCGATCTTGCCAGAGGAAACACTCGATTTCGAAATTCTCGGTGAAGATGATTTCGGCATCCGAAAAGCAGGCATCGAGTGGGGTAGCTACGGCACATTGCCTGGCGAGGAACCAGCCGCTATAGGTGAAATCGTCAAATCTAACGGTGGCCCAGAAGTAGAGCGAATTAACGAAGCCACATCATTTTCGCCTGCCGCCTTCAATATCAAACCGCAACGCCTCATCCTACGTGCCTTCGTCGAAGATTATTTTCCAGAGCGCGGTAGAATTTATTCTGAACCGATTTTGGTCTACGTTCTTAGCGACGAAGAACACGCACAATTGAAAAAAGCCGAATTCGACCGGGTCATAAATGAACTCGAAGATCTTGCTCGCAAGGAATTGAATTTACTCGATGAGAATGAGCGAATTGAAAAACTCAAAGGCGAAGAATTACAAACCGAAGAAGGTAAGGAAAAACTAGCTGAACAGAAAAGAGCGGAAGAAGATAACATCCGCGCCATGGAAGAACTTACCAAGCGCATGGAGCAATTAATGAAGGATACGGCTCGCAATGAAAATATCGACAAAGAGACTTTAAAGAAAATGGCAGAAGCCATGAAGTCGATGCAGGAACTCGCGGATAAAGAGATGCCGGATGTCAGTGAAAAGCTGCAAGAAGCAGGTGAAGCTTCTAACACTCCTGAAAAAGCCAAGGACGACGTCAAAAAAGCCGTTGAAGAACAAAAAGAGGTTGTCGAAAAAATGGATAAAGCTCTTGCACAAGCTAAAGATGCAAACAAGAAATTTGAGGCCAGCACATTTGTCACTCGCTTGAAAAAAGCAGCGGAAGAACAAAACGGAATTGCTAATGCTTTGATTGCAAATTTAGAAAAAACCATAGGAGTTCGCGCATCCAAAGTCGACCCAGCAGATAAGCGCAAACTTTTAGAATCCAATAAGCAACAGGCTCTTACAGCATCTGATATCCGTTGGATACAAGAAGACCTTGGTCACTATTTTGCTCGAACTAACGAACCTGTGTTCAAACAAGTCGTCGATCTCATGCGCGACAGCAAAATCAATATTTGGGAATACAATAAAAACGATGATGCAACTCTAGATGTTGGACTCGAAAAAATTCAAGATAAACTTGAACTCTCTCATTCTAATACAGCTTTGGAGACAGCTAAAAAATCCGCCGATAAACTCAATGAATGGGCAGCGCTTCTAGAAGGCGCGAAAGATGATGGCGGCGGCGGTGGCGGTGGCGGCGGTGGTGGCGCACCGAATTCCGAGGATGAAGATTTCGAATTCATGTTACGCGTCATGAAAATGATTCAGCAGCAACAAGACTTACGCTCCAGAACGCGAGTTCTTGAACAACTCAAACGTGACGCCAATCCAAACGTACCTCCGACACGATGAAATCCATTTCCATTTATTTAACAGCCTTACTACTGAGTTCCTTGCTTCATGCTGAGCCAGAAAAACTCAGTAAGGAGGAACTTCTTAAAAAACATGCTGAAGGCGCCGAAAAGGTGGCTGATGAGCAGGATGAGCTCTCTGCAGATGTTCAACAACTTGTCATCGAGCAAACCATTCCCGAAGTCATCGAATTGCTTTCTAGTGTAGAAGGTATTATGGACGAAACCACCGATTATCTCGGGGAACCGGATACAGGTGGTCGCACGATTGCAGCGCAAACCGAGATCATTGAAAAAATTCATGAAGCAGCAAAAGCTAAACAGCAAAAAAGTGGAAAAGGTAAGGAAGGCGCCGGCGGGGCAATGATGGACATGATGGAGAAAATGATGGGAGAGGGCGAAGGTAAGGGAAAAGGCAAAGGTAAGGGAAAAGGCGAAGGTGAGGGCGAAGGCGAAGGTGAGGGAGAAGGTAAAAGTGAAAAAGGAGGTAATGGCAAGAAAGGCGGTGAATCCAATTCGGATAATGAAGCTGTCGGAGGCAATGGCAAAGGAAACTCCGAAGAAAGACGCGTCCCAAAAGCAGCTGGCAACACTGGCAAGAATTTACCATCAGAATTTCAATCCGCATTAGACGCATATAACCGTGGCATGGAGGAATTAGGAAAATGATATATAGGCGTTCATTTATCACCATGCTACTCGGCTCGGTAGCTGTGGCTCGCGCTCAAGGCATTCTCGAGCGTAGGGACGACAGCGTGCCTCCACAGGTCGATCTTATCTACAACCGTGGATTGAGCTATCTCTCCAAAAGTCAGAATACTGACGGTTATTGGAGTGATGGATCGGGTGATGAGCCAGGAGTGGTTGGACTCTGTGTCGCCGCTTTTCTAGCGTCTGGCACGGATCCCAATAATGGCGAATATTCTCAGGTCATCAAACGTGGAATCAATTACATCATTTCTAAGCAAAATAAAGTCAAAGATAACGGCTATATCGGAAGTAGCATGTATACTCACGGCTTTGCGACTAAGGCATTGGCCGAAGCATACGGAGTCGTCGACAATCCAAAGATCGGGGAAGCACTTAAAAAGGCTGTTGATTTGATCTTAAGCTCACAAAAGCGCAATCCACTCGGCGCCTGGCACTACACACCTGATGCAAAGTCTGCGGATACCACAGTCGTAGGCTGCCAGATCGTCGCTTTATTTGCTGCGCGCAATGCCGGATTTCCTATTCCTGACGAAGCCATACGTAAAGGTCTAGCCTATATGGCAAGTTGTCGTGGTAACGATGGATCATATGGCTACACATCTCCCAGCGGCGGTAGAGTAACTCTAACATCAATCGGTGTACTTTGTCTCTCACTTAACAAAGAAACCGACTCCAAAGGCTACAAACAAAGTCTCGAATATTTGAAGAAAAATTTAGACTACAAGGAGCGCACCTATCCGTTTTACTTTGAATATTATATGTCGCAGGCGTTGTTTCATGCTGATGAAGCAGTCTGGAAGGATTGGAACAATCGCAACATCCGCTATATTGGAACCATCCAATCAGCCGATGGATCGTTTGTCGGAAACCATGGACAAGCTTTCAGCACCGCTGGCGCACTGCTTTCTTTAGCGCTCAACTATCGTTACTTACCTATTTACGAAAAATGATTTTTAGAACCTTCATATCTATCATCGCAGTCTTGCCGCTTTTATCAGCTGCAGAGGAAACTGATCTCTTGCGCTTTGATAATGACGATCAAATTCATGGAGAATTCCAAGGCTTTGGTGAAAAAAGCGCAATTCTTTGGAAACGAAATAAGCAGGAAGGTGATCCAATCCAATTCAACACATCTGATATCCGACAGGTCATTCTTAATTCTGGCAAACCTGAAAAATCCATCATCAATCTTTCTTATGTTGGCAATGCAAACGGTGATAGAATTCCCGGTTTGGTTCAAGAAATGAATGATAAACGAGTTGTAATCCAAACTGATTTTGCAGGATTGTTAGAATTTCCGCGTGATCAAGTCGCTATCATCGCACCGAATCCTATGGGCGGTCGCGTGCTCTATCATGGTCCTTTCGATAAATCAGAGTGGACTCAAAGATCTAAGAAAAACCAAAGCGGAATTCCTATGGACAAGGATGAGGCTGAAATCGAAAAAGATTCTCCAATATGGAAATTTTCAGGTTCAGCTTGGTACTGGAAAAATGGCGCTAATACGACTGCGTTAACTCGTGAAAATGGCATGACGGATCGTACGGTTTTGCAATTCGATATCGCTTGGAAAAATCGTCTCTCTTTTGCCCTCGCCTTTCATGCTGATTTTAAAGTTCCAGAAAACGCAAAGGAAAATTCAGATGAAAATGAAAATGTTGGCCGCCAAACCAGCATTGCCGATTTTCCATTCATATTCGGTTCAAGCTACGTTTTGCACCTGTATTCAAATTACGTTGTGCTATATCGCTCCGGATTTGATGATGAAATGAAGCCATTTACGGAGCGCCTTCAGTCAAAGAACTCCTCACTGCAGCTTTCCAATTCAGGATCCAGTGAAATTGAGATCCGTTGTAATCGCAAATCGGGAGACATTCTATTGTTTGTCGATGGAAAATTCATCTGTGATTGGAAAGAAAAGATCAATGCTACTGTTGATGCAGAAGATAAATCGGATCATTATGTTGGGAAAGGTGAAGGCTACGGTTTTATGGCGCTGATGGACGAATCGCCTATACGTCTTTCCGATATCATTGTTGCCGATTGGAACGGCATTCCTGATTCTGCACGCAGCTTGGAATCTGATGAATCAGATATCGTACTTTTAAATAACGGAACAGATCGGTTCTCCGGAAAAATTTCAGCCATTAAAGATGGGAAATTAAGCTTAACAGGTCGCTACGGAAATTTTTCATTTCCAATGACAGAAATTGCCGAGATCAGATTTGCGAAATCAGAGCTTAAAGAAGTCGATGATGCGGCACCATCAGAATTCAAAGTCAGATTCCATCCGCATGGCGCCATTAGTGGCCAGGTTGTTTCAGGAACCAAGAATAGTATCCGCCTGCTCAACTCCGCGGCGGGTGAAATCAATGTTGATCTAAGTTCAGCCAGCTTGCTTGAATTTAAATCGAATAATAGCTACCTCGATGACTGGAATGTGGAATTTTAAATTTATTCTCTGCTGTCTTAGCATCGCCACATTTGTCGGCGCTGCAGAAGTTTCGTTTAACGGTGAAATTAAAATCACTGGTGAATTAATTGCTATGGATCAAGATGGTACGGTCACGCTCAAAACACCTCATGCGAGTGAGCCAATCAGACTAGTTCCGGATAAAATCTCCAGAATTAATTTTGGAAACTCCGCTGATAATAGCGAAATTCCCAAGCAAAGCATTACACTTATCAATGGCGATATGTTTCCAGCGGAAATTCTTAGCTTGGATGACAAAGTCCTTAAGATCAAATCGCCAACTCTCGGTGAATTAGACATCCCACGTGAGATGATCGGATCAATAGATATCGGAATGTTATCAAGAAAAGCGCTCTACACTGGGCCTAAAGAAATAAGTGAGTGGAAGAATACGGTAGACGAAGTTTCGGAGTGGAAGATTGATAATGGAATTCTGATCAATAAGGGTAACGGCGAGATTTATCGTGATATGAAACTACCTGAAAATTACTCAATTCGTTTCAAACTGGCGTGGGATATAAAACCTAATTTCAAATTCTCTTTTGGTGATCCAATGGATTACACAGGTAAAAGAGTTAATCGTTACTACCTTCAATTCGGCAGTGCTGGCATGGAGATCAAGCGTGAATCCACAGGCAACCAACGTTTTCCTCCAATTGCTGATATTAAAAAGCTACCTCAAGAATTTGCAGACAATGAGATGTGGTTAGAAGTAAGGGTAAACCGCAAAGCTGGACAGATAGCTCTTTACATCAATGATCGTTTATTGGGGCGCTTTGACGATAAAACATCAAATATTCCTAGTGGAACAGGCATAGCCTTCAAATGCACTGATGCAGCTGAAAATAATTCACTTAAAGTATCAGACATTTTCGTTTCAGAGTGGGATGAGCAGGGGGATAAACATCGAATAGAGGATAGAGGAAATATCAAGGAAGACGCCGTTATAGGAAGGACTGGTGAACGGTTTGGCGGAAGAATACTATCGATCACCGATGGCAAGGCCGGCAAGGCCTATCGTTTTAAAAGTACCTTTCAAGAGAATCCAATCGATCTGCCAGATGCCGAAGTTTCCACCGTCTATTTTGCTGTTGTGCAGAATACGAATCCTAAAGAATTCAAAGGAATGAATTTATTTTTACAAGGTAACGGACATATCCAGATTTCAAAATGTGAGTTAAACGAGAGCATGATCCGTATTACTCATCCTTTGCTTGGAGATTTACAGTTGAATCGTAACGCTGTCTCGCACCTAGAGCGGGCAGATTCTACAAAGCCGAACTCACCAGAAAGCAAATGAAGTTCTCAATTATATTTTTTATCCTAACAACTTTTTGCTTTGCTGCACCAGATCCAGCAACCGTGAATTTCTTAAATGGCGATAAGTTAAGTGGTCATGTTGTCACCTTAAATCTTCAAACGCTAACATGGCAGTCCGATCTATTGAAAGATCAAGCCAAGTTTAATTTAGATCAGATTAAGGATGTGCAGTTACCATTGAATCTTAATAAAAGCTCAACTCAGGATGTCGGTCATGAAGCCGTTCTTCATTTAACCAATGGAAATACCTTAAAAGGACTGCTTACCGGTTTGAACGATCAGGAAATCCGCCTGAATACATGGTATGCTGGAGATATGGTTTTCCGGAGGCTCAATGTAAAATCGATCACTATATCCAGAAAAAGTAAAATTCTCTACAGTGGTCCTGATGGACTCGATGGCTGGAAAGTAAATGGTGCCGAGAACAGCTGGAGCTACGAAGCTAATACAAATGAGCTTGTCTCCAATGGGACTGGTAACATTGCTCGTAATATCGAATTCTCAGAAGATGTCGAAATCGCTTACGATGTAAGTAGGAAGGGATCGCTTAGATCAAAACTGATTATTTTCACATCTGACATCGATACTACTACGCCGAAAAGTGGCTATGAAATTTCATTTACTGGAAGCTATGCTCGCATCAAGCGTCTTTCGGATGGGAGTTATCTTACTGGCAAGAGTAATCAGAACCGAATGCAGCAAAATAATGAAAATGCACGAATCGTTGTTCGTGTCAGCAGTCAGTCAAAAAAGATCTTGGTCTTAATCAATGATGAGCTCTTAGGCATATGGGCGGATGATGCGATGAATGAAATCAAAGATAAAGGACTGATGTTTAGCGCTGATATCAACAGCGTGATTAAATTATCGAACATTTCAGTTTCAGAATGGGATGGTATCTTTGATGAAATTAATGAGGATGAATTAAATGATGCGAGATTCAATATTCATCGTTTCCAAAACGGCCTTCCCGTTCCCCCTCCTAAACCTCAAGAACTGCCTGAAGGTAGAATGTTTCTGGCTAATGGAGACTCGCTCGAAGGTGAAGTCCTTGGAATTGATAAGGAGATGATTAAAATTAAAACACCCTTTACTGAAGTCACATTCCCTGTCCACCGCATCAATAATATCGCGCTTAAAAAGGCCGATTTGGAAACTGCAAAACTTTATCAAGGTGACGTTCGAGCAGTGTTATCCGATGGCTCAATATTTGTCTTCAGGCTGGATGATGTGAAGGATGGTAAGCTCATTGGATACAGCCAGAATTTCGGTCGCGCGGAGTTTTTGCAAACAGCATTCAAACGGATCGAATTTAATATCTATCCCAAATATAAATAATATTCACACCGATGAGTTTTTCGGGTGAGTGGAATTATCCGGCGGATCTGCCTGTTGTTGGTAAACGTCGTGAGTTGGTCGATGCGATCCGCAATCATCAAGTGGTTGTTGTGGTTTCCGATACGGGTTCAGGAAAAACCACGCAGCTCCCGAAGATGGTCGCGGAGGCGCTGGAAATTCCAAATTCCAAGTTTCAAGTTTCAAATAAGAAGAAGCTCATCGGTTGCACTCAGCCTAGGCGGATTGCGGCGGTGTCGGTGGCGAAGCGGGTGGCAGAGGAGCTTTCGGTGCCGCTTGGGGGTTTTGTGGGTTATCAGGTGCGCTTTGATGATACCACTTCTAACGAGACGCGGATCAAGTTCATGACCGATGGTATCCTGCTTGCGGAAACTCAGGGTGATAGAAATCTCAAGCGTTACGATGCACTCATTCTAGATGAAGCACATGAACGATCGCTCAATATCGATTTCCTTCTAGGATATCTCAAACGATTGTTAGAACGCCGACCCGAGATGAAACTGGTCATCTCTTCCGCCACGCTCGATGCTGGTGCATTTGCGGAATTTTTCGGCGCGGATACTCCCGTCATCGAAGCCGAGGGAAGGATGTTTCCCGTGGCTGAGTTTTTCCTGCCGGGAAATGATGAGGAGGAAATCGCCTCACATGTTGGTAGAGGCGTGGATTATTTGAGCGACATCGATCCCAACGGCGACGTCCTGATCTTTCTGCCAGGTGAACGCGAGATCCGTGAAGCAACGGAGTTGTTGGAAGGACGCAATTATCGAAACACCGAAGTCTTACCATTGTTCGCCCGACTCGGGATGAGCGAGCAGCAACGCATTTTCCAACCCGGAAAGAAGCGTCGCTTGGTGCTGGCCACGAACGTGGCGGAAACCTCGCTGACGATTCCGCGCATCGCGTGTGTGATCGATTCCGGCTTAGCGCGAGTTAGCCGCTGGAGTCCCGCACGTGGCGTGCAGCGCCTACAGATCGAGCCGGTCAGCCAAGCTAGTGCACGCCAGCGCAAAGGTCGCTGCGGTCGGGTGCAGGATGGGATTTGCCTTCGACTTTATGAAGAAGACGATCTGTTAGATCGCTCGGAATTCACAGATCCGGAAATCCGCCGAAGTTCGCTGGCAGGGGTGATCCTGCGGATGAAAGCGCTCGGGCTTCCGGAAATTTCCGAGTTTCCATTCATCGATCCACCCAACCCAAAAGCCATTTCCGAAGGCTACCGTGCCCTACGTGAGGTCGGCGCACTGGACCATGAAAAACGCCTCACGGACATAGGTCGTGAACTGGCGAAGTTACCGGTCGATCCAAGGATGGGGCGGATGTTGATCGAAGCGAAACACGAACGTTGCGAATCAGAAGTGACCATCATCGTCGCCGGACTCGAAACCAGCGATCCGCGCGAGCGTCCCGCCGAGAAAAAACGCGAGGCCGATGCCGCTCATGCGCAGTGGAACGATCCCGACAGCGATTTCATCGCCATGCTGAATCTTTGGCGCGATGTATCCAAATTCTACGACGGTCGCAAATGGAAGTGGAATCAACTGCGGAAATATTGCGGCAAACATTTCCTCAACGCGAAACGCGTAACGGAGTGGGGGAATATCGTCGATGAGCTTGCTGAAATTTCAAACATCAAAATTTCAAAGCCAAAGGAAAGCGCTGATTATGGAGCGATTCATCGGTCGTTGTTAGCTGGCGCACCACGGCAGTTTGGGCTTTGGGATAAGGAAAACAAAGCTTACCGCAGTGCTTCAGGTGGATTTTTTGCGGTGTTTCCTGGATCGGGATTGTTTGGTTTAAAGAAGCGCAACGAATGGTTGATGGGGCTAGAACTCGTCGAGACCACTCGCTTGTGGGCAAGGCGCGTTGCGATGATAGAACCTGAATGGGTCGAGACCGTCGCTCCGCATCTCTGCCGCAGTCGTTACGGCGAGGCTCATTGGGATGAAAAACAGGGGGCGGTGTATGGCCATGAAACCGTGATCTGCGGTGGACTGCATGTCGTCGAGGGTCGGCGCGTGCATTACGGTCGGGTCGATCAAAAAGCCGCGCACGAGGTGTTTCTGCGTGAAGGAATTTTGGGTGGTGGCTTGCGGCGGAAAACACGCTTCCTCGATCACATGGAGGCGATGCGAGAGGAGATCAAAGGACTTGAGGACAAGCTGCGTCGACCCGGGATGCTGTGGAGTGAGGATGCGGTAGTTCGATTTTTTGCGGCGAGGATACCCGAAGAAATTTCCACTGCGGCCGCCTTTCACAAATGGCGCGAGCAGAACGAAGATTCGCTCATGCTCGGCATGGCCGATGTGGTTTGGGAAGATTTGATTGGGCTGGAGTATTTTCCAGATGTGCTGAAACACGAAGGCGAAGAGTATCCGATCTATTATCATTGCGCACCGGGCGAACGCGATGACGGGGTCACGTTGGGCATTCACGTCGATCAACTTCCGTCTATTCCCGAATGGTTGCCGGAGTGGGGAGTCGATGGAAACCTTGAACCACGCGCCGAGTTTCTCATGCGCAGTTTACCCAAAGACTATCGCAAATCCTGCCAACCCATCGCTGATAACGCACGCAGCTTCGCCGAACTCTGGGCAGGAGCACCGAAGGAAAAGGGGCTGCTAGAAACGCTCGCCGAACACATTCACGAACGCAACGGCGCACAGATCCCAGCTTCGGAATTTAATCTAACCAAACTTCCCGAGGAGCTGATCACGAAAATCTGGGTCTGCGATG
>JANOKJ010000161.1:0-19258 GCA_031419275.1 Akkermansiaceae bacterium
GGCTTTGGATCGTGAGGAAGGATGCATCGTGGAGGATGTAGTCGATGCGACGCCCGCTTTTAGTTCCGAACAGTTTAAAATGAAGCGTGGGAGTTTGGTCTGGGTGCTTATTGACCTTCGCATAACTATCCGTGTAGCCCAGCTCTTTCAATTGGCGGATTGGCGCGCCACTCACGCTGTTAAAATCACCGCCAAGAATGGTCGGCATACCCGGTCGGAGCGCATGGACAATTTGCTCCACCTCTCTGCGATGCTTGGCATTTTGCCCCCATAAGAGCTGCATCGGGAGCGACCACTTCTCACGGGTGGTCCAGAGATGGAGAGGATCTAGGTGCAAGCTAGCGACTTGGAAACGTCCACCTGGAGATTGGACCTCAGCGAAAAGATAACCGTTGATTCCGTGTTGGGAGCGTTCATATCGCTGATGCCGCAATGGAAAACGCGACAAGATAGCCACGCCTGCAGAAAAATAGCGGTGTGGAAAATCGACCTTCAGAGCTTTATCCAACAACTTTGCTCCCCGAGGCGAAAGCTCCTGTAACAACACCACATCAGCGTCCATTTGACGTATTGCCTTTACTGTTAGAACTGGATCATGTGTACCTGTAAAGACGTTATAAGTTCCAACACGAACTGAAAGCGAGTTTTGTGAAGGCTTGTTCACTGGCAAATCAGGCGACTTGCTAGAACAAGCTGTCACCAAAATCCCAAGAGACACTAGCAGCGAAACATTGATCCATGGAGTCAAACACCCCCATAGCAGCTTTTGAATTTTCGTGGTGAATGTTAGGTTGATGAACATGACGCTAATAGAACGAATACGAATTACAAACTCGCGTTCTCAGCCTACTCAATCCTTCACCGGCACGATCCAGATATTTCTATAAAAGACCGGGTTCCCATGATCCTGAAGATTGACGGGACCCTCGGTATTTACCAGCGGAGTCGACATCGGCGCAGCAGTGGTGAAATCCTTGTTGAGTTCCAAGTCTTCATGCACCAGTTCGCCATTGAGCCTCACCGTGATGCGTGGCCATGCGGTCCGTTTGCCTTCGGCATCAAATTTAGCAGCCGTGAAATCGACATCATAGGTCTGCCATGCGAGTGGCGGCAGGCACATGTTCATGCGCGGTTTTGAGATCGAATAAATGCCGCCGCACTCGTTGTCCTTTCCATCGAGCCCGAAGGAATCGAGAATCTGGGTTTCGTAGCGACCACTGTGATAGATGCCGCTATTGCCTCGACCCTGCCCACGAGCGTTAGGCTTGTAAGGAGTGCGAAATTCAAGATGAAGACGATAACTTGCGAAGCGTTGCTTGGAGGTACAGCCAGAAGCGAGAAAGCCGTTCTCCACCTTTCCTTTTTCCCATGCGTCTGCCGAACTCCCATCAAAAAGAACCACCGCTCCCTGCGCAGGAGACATTCCCAAAGATGAACTTTTACGTTCGATGCGCGGCAGAACCGACTGCTTGCCATCCTTGGAAGTCATCGTCCACTTGCCGTCTTGAATCGTGGCTGTGATCGCTTTATCGGAACTTTCAAACTGGATTTTATCTTCCGCTCGCGAGCCTTTAAGGAGAGTGCGTGCTTTATCAGGAGTCCAACCCAAACCAGGTAATCCCTTTTCTAACAAATAAGCATCAAACAACCCACCACCGAGCGCAACTACTTGAACTCCCTCGGTAGCCTCTCCTGCCTTCGCGCTTCCATATTCTCCCTGAATCGAAAAATCCGGATCTTCTTTGATTGCTACCTCAGGATCGGTCCAGATCTTGTTTTGAGTCTTCTCCTCCGCGCAAGCTTGGCTAATGCCCAGAACAAACAACGCGGAGATACAAGGGATGACGGAACTTGGTTTCATGGCTATTTGATTAACTTTAAAGGGAATCTCATGAAAGCTAAAACATCGTGACTCTCATTCAAAAATGGCAGGCCAACAAGATCATGAATAAGGGTGCAGAATCCCGCCTCTCCTCACTACATATCCTTCCTACATTGATTTTTCTCCTTGCTTCGCATTATTTCGACGTAAAAATATCTACCATGAAATCTTTTCTCCAAACATTCGCAATACTCTCTTTGGCCGTCCTCGCATCCTGCGCGCCAAGCCGCACACCATTCTCACCCGGTGGTCCGACAACTGTCGGGATGCCTGAAAAACTATCCGATCGCGAACGTGAGTTCGTTCCGGAAATCGATACCGCCCTCCGTCGCGAAGGCTTGGTTCCAGTCAAACACGGCAAAGGCGACCTTCAGCTCGATTTCACGATGTCCTCTGGTCCTATCAACATTGAGACCACCATCGCTCTCCTTGAAAACGAAGCCGTCCTCTTCTCCGCCAACGGTAAATCCGGTGGCGTACCTCTGATCGGACGCTCCAGCGTAGCTAGAAAATCCTTCGACGAAGCTCTAACAGAATTTCAATCCGGACTCTCGCGCACAGCTGGCAATCGCGGTTGGTCATCGTCTTCATCCACGTCTGGAAGCCCGACATCGAATGCGATGTATGATGAGCTTCCCGTCTACTAGAGCGTCTGCAGTCGCATCTCAAGACAGTCGGAACACGGGAATCACTCCGCTCTTCTTAGGCAGGGTGCGCTGGCCCACGTAGTCGAATTGAAATTCGTCTGGGTTCGCAAGTGTCGCCATCGCAGCGAATTCGCCACTTACATAAACATGACCCTCTTCCGCAA
Organism: Akkermansiaceae bacterium; assembly: GCA_031419275.1. Classification (GTDB taxonomy): domain Bacteria; phylum Verrucomicrobiota; class Verrucomicrobiia; order Verrucomicrobiales; family Akkermansiaceae; genus Luteolibacter. Next base: position 2,694 of record JANOKJ010000161.1, read on the forward strand.
TCGGCTCGATGCGTGCGGCGAGATTCGCGTGTCGGCCCATGAAGCTGAGGCTTTTTGTGATCGGGTCTAGACCTTCATACAAAGGTCCAGCATGCAGTCCGATGCGCAGCTGCAAACTGACCTCGGTGGATTCGATTCCAAATCGTTTCGCCCATTCCTGGGAACTAACAAGACTTTGCAATGCAAGCGCCGCATGCGCTGCTTCGCTTGCCGTGTTAAATACAGCGAAAATCGCATCGCCCCACGTATTGCGGGCAAGAGCGGTGTGACGCGTATCAGACAACACGCGATCCACATCCGCAAGAAACTCTCCCATAAAACCCGGATAAGCCGCATCAGGCATCTTGGAAAACCCGACCACGTCAGCAAAAAGAATCGAGCGTATGACAATGATATCTGACATCAGGCAGTGAGCGTGTTGGGGTTGATAATCACAATGGGGATATGCGATTCGCGGCAGAGCTTGACGAAATGCCCGGTGCCGCCGGGTTTTGGAGCGGCAGCATCGGCTTCATCCCACAACACGATCGCACGAAGTTGACCATTAATGTGTTTCGCCCGGAGCAGCGCGGTGCCTAACATGACATGATTAGCGTAGTCACATTGCGTATCTACATCCACGTCCTCCGCGCAAGTGATGGCTTGGATATGAGCAGCCTTTTCATAAATCCGCTGAAGGCGGGCGGACCAATCATAACCATACTTTTCAGCGACTGTGCGTATGCGATGCGAAGGAAATGGCTCGATGAGAGTGATCCGTCCGCCCGTCGCAAGAAGTGCTTCGGCAAAAAGAATATCACCACCCGGCGCTCCAGCGCTGATGCCCTCAACTACTCCCATATCGACGATTTGTTGCCTGATAGCCAGAGCAGCAGGCCCATCCTGACGGCATGCTTTCTCCGGCAATCGAGGTGTTTCACGCGCTGCGCAATCCGGAATATGTCCGGCAAAAATGAGTAGAACAGGTTTAGGAAACCATCTTTCCAACAAAGATACGTCTCCTGACATCTCTTCTAACAGCAATTTGGCTACAGCTCGGTTTGCAGCCAGATCACCGGGCGATTGAATACCCAAAACCGCCGCTTTTGCGTAGTGATCTCCAGCAGTATCCAACTCTCCCAAGACAAGTCGCATCTCCGCAAGATTGATTTGGTTCCACATCGATCCCCGATCGACACGTTGCTCGATGAATTCGATCACCATCAACGCCTTGCTACGCGCGGTGTCGAGTTGACCGGCAAAATAAAGAAACTGAACCTCCTGATTTGCGGGATAAGACCAATCGCCCCCTTCTTGGCGGGCGAAATCTTTCGCCTGTGCCGCCCATTGCGAGGCTTCCGTCATGAGGCGCGATCTTTCATTTCCCAGCTCTAATGCCAAACCACGGTCACGTAGCAGTCGAGCTTGAGCGCTACACACACTACCATCGGCCTCATGTTTTGTTAGAAATTCATCAAGCACTCTTTGAGCCTCACACGCCGCCCCAGAGCGAGCGAGCGCGGTCGATTTCGCGGCGATCAGGCGGTGAGGAGGAAAATCCGCCGCTGCAGCGCAGCGCAGACCGTGATTTGCAGAATCGTGCGCGAGGTAATACTCACCCTCGCTGTTCGCCCTTTTTGCCACGTTTTCATAACATGCAGCGATAAATCCCTGCTCTGCTTGTTCGGTCACCGCATGATGCCACACACGTCGAAAATACGCATAATCCACATGGGACGCCAGCTCACGCAACCAAGGCGCGGTCGATGATGGTATGTCCTGAAAGCCCATGTTATTAGTTACTCCTGTCTGTGAATGTCTTCATCTCCGATAACGTGCCGTCGGCATATTCCAACTGCACACTGACAGATTTGGTGGTAAGCGGAAGCGTAAGATAAACGGTTTCATCCGTATCGATCTCGTAAGGAGAACGGCCCGGTTTGGGCGGACTGAAGGGAAAGGTTTTATCCAGCGCTTCGCTGTCCACTGAGTAACGGATACTCTTGAGCGAGGCGCGATAACTCAACAATGAAGTGAAATAACACAACAGTTTGCCATCGTATTCGCGCAAGCTGACCCATGAGTTGATCAGTGACCCGAGCACTTGTTTCCCGAAGGCTAGGGTTACATCATTGGTGTTGAAACTGACTTTAAACGGACCATTCATTTTATCAGTAATGTCCAAGTAACGGACTTCCATCGCGTAACTGCCAGGTTTCAGCTTTCCTACCGGAATGGACATGTTAGGCATTGGTAATCCGGTCTGCGGATTCACTATGGTTGAAACGCCCGTATTTCGGAACTCCGCATCGCCTTCGTAGCGCCACTCGATTTTTTTGATCTTATAATCGGCAAATCCAAACGTAACCATCCAACCGTCGTTCGATTCCATAGCGGTCAGAGTGACGGGGTTTTTCAAAACCGACTCCGGCATCGCCGCGATCCTGGCCGCTCGTGCATCCACATCACTGAGCCATTTTTGGCCTTCCTTTTTATCGAGGATGAATTTCTGAAAATTGCCCGCCGTATTGAGCTCGCGAAAGGCATCGAGCCATTTCTTCTCCTCGTTTTTGTCGGCGATGGTTTGATCTCCAAGTTTTTCCAAGGAAAACTCACGACTGAGGAGATAGGCGGCGGGCGCGAAATCCGGAGCCTTTTCCGCGAGCGCTCGTAAGGCGTCGATGCGCTGCGCTTTTGGCAACAACAATGCGGAAACAGCTTCGAGCGAGAGAGTGGTGTTGGATTTCCGCAACGCAGTGAGAACTTCACGCGCCCCCTCCCCACCTTCCTGCACTTTCAACATATCGGCGTAGGCCACGTAGGGATCGATAAACTCCACACCCGAGGCGAGAAACGCGTTGTAGCTTTTCCTCGCCATGGCGAAATCCGACTTCACTTCCGCAAAGCGGGCATTGTGATAATGATCCGCCGGTGTTTGAGGGTTCGCGATGATTCCGTCATGTTTTGAGGCTTCTTCAAAAAGCTTTGCCAAGTCGTCGATTTTTGCGACCACCTGCGCGGTCTGCTCGCGCACCACGGTTGTGTTAGCTTCGACTTTTTTCTCCACAGTGGCGGATTTTTGATCCATGCGCGCTTTCACCCACCACAAACCACAAGCGAGAATGATGACGGAGGCGACAAGTGCGATGCGCCAGCGAATTCCATTTCGTCGTTCGCGTTCTGCGGCGACACGGAGTTCTTCGAGATCGTTGCGGAATTTGAGCAGTGTTTTTTCTAACTCGCTGGCATTCGGCATCGCATGCCACAACCGATCGCTTTGTTCGATTTTCTGACGATAATCCTGTTGTAGTTTTCGAATTTCCTCTGGCTCGTCGTTCGGCTGGTCGGGTGTAAAATTTTCGTCGAGCAGGAAGTGCCATACTTTCATCCCACGCCGCACCGCATAGAGTGCTTCATATTGGGTGTAGCTCACGCGTCCGAATTCGGGATCGGGCTCCGAAGGTTCCAATCCGTATCGCTGGCCGGTCAGTTGGATCAATCCCACACACGAATCGATTTGCCGTCGCAAGATATCGCGGATTTCACCTTGCTCGACCCCAATGATATCCTGCCATACCGGCTCATAGTTGAGAAACAACAGGGTGTTCGCTACGATCTGTCTGGTTGAAGCCAGTTCACGTGAAACAGAGCTGATGAAGATACGCGGTTTGACGGACATTTTTTGTAGTTAGCAGCACATGCGATGCATGTCGAGGCTCAAGCCGTGCCAATAACTTCTTCATTCCTTTGCCCAACATTCCCCAGCCTTCTTCTCCGATCCGTATGACAGAGTCAGAAGGATCCAAATCAATCGGATATTCCATGGCGTTTCCTCCAGCGCTCGGAGGCCTCGTAACAGGTCGGGCAACGCCATACCGTATGCCTGATTCCGGAACCGCACATAAGGTAAGCCTTTCCGTCATTCCTGAATAGCTTAAGTCTGAGCTTATTAGCAAAAAACCAACGCGGATAGTTACCACCATCAACCCCCTGCTCTTCCCTGCGGATCATCGGAACGTGATGCAGATCGCAGATAGACGCATCATACAGGATCTTGCCATTCGAGATCACCCGAAGAATCAAACGTTTTCCTCCCTCCCATTTTTCATCAAGAATCTCAACATCCGCCTGCTCCACATGCGCAACCTTGTCAGACCAGTAAACCGACATCGTCGGCTGATCGGGACATTGGACGATCGCGATAACGGAGCCTTTGAGCGTTTGATACGTCAATGTTCCGCTCGTTTTGATCAGCACCGGAACTCGTTTCTCCTCGGGCAGATAAGTTCTACGTAAGTCCTCGTCGCTTTTGAAAGCACAACTGCTCAGCAACAAAGCAACACAAGCACAACTGGCGAGGACGATGAAATGGCGGGGCGATGGCATGGAGGTTGGCTTTTGAAGATGATCCAGCTCTATTTACTCATCGGTACGCTGGTTCAACGACGCTTTCAGAAGCGGCTTCAGAATATCTACGTTACGAGCAGCATACAGGTTCAGTAGCCACTCGGTTGAGGGAGATTTGTCATCTTTTGACAGTTCATACCACTTATCGTAGAGCGCGTCCTCTTGGTCTAGGTAAGACGGATTCATCGCATCCATCTGGCGGCTTCTTTTTTCCCTATCTTGTGATGGGCCATCGGGACCAAAAGGCTTGAGCATGAAATCTAAAAAACGCAGTCCTTTTTTATCTCCAATCTTTTCATAGCCCTTCCTGACCAATGGTAAATAGTCGCCGGTAGAATTACCTAGCGCTTGGCTGATCCCGCCATTCATCATGTCAGCTTCGAAATATAGCACTGCAAAATACATTTGAGCCACTTCAGGTAATTTTGAAAACTTTTTGTCATCAATTGCATACTCACAAAGAGCACCGTAGAGCCCCGTCAAACCGGCAGCATCCAGTGGAACTTGACTAAAATTTTCGGATTCATCCGGATTTTTAAGAATAATGTTTTCGGCAATTTTCATTGCATCTTGAGGTTTATGAAGAGCAAGAGATCTAACAGACTGTCGGTATCCATAAATGATACGAAGCTCAGCTTTCGAATCAGCTCCATAATCCTTCCAAGCATTCAACAGCCTCTCGATAATTGGATGCGGTACTTTAAGAGCTACATCATTACAACTCTTCAAGACCATATGCACCAATGGCGCATCAGGTGACAGATAATCATCCTTAAAGAATACTCGAGATGCCAGCTCAGGATCCATCTCAGGCAACAATTCGATGGCTGTATCTAACCGACTGAGGATACTTTTGCCAATCCAGGGAATTAACGCAGGCGCAAGTTCCTTTTTGAAATTTTCATCTGCATGCCCGTAAGTGCATGCGTATGAAATTCCCAACAACGTTAAACTCCCCCTCTCAAAATCAGCCAATGATTTTTTCACCAACAAGATCACATCCGGCGAACCCGTTCTGGCCAATTCCATGGGAACTTCACTTTTATGATATGATTGAAATTTGTCGTAGTTTTCAGCCAGAAACATTACATCCTTTTTCCCATCCGGTGTCTTGATCCACTCTCTGTGAGCCAAAGCGCGATCATCATTCTCTTCCCGTTTATCGAAATCGGATAAAATCGTCTTCAGCCTAGCCTCGACTGATTCCTCGCCGTTTGAAACAAGAGGCATAATCTGTAGTAAAAAATAGAGACTGTACTTTATCAATTTGATCATGGTTGCCTACCAATCTTAATCCAACATGGCAAGCTCCCAAATTCCGAGTGCTTCATAGGACGCACCTACGCACTCAGTAAGACTGCTTCTTGGAACACGTCAGAAAAAATTCTAAATCTGGAAATCCGAAGTTGTGGACTCTAGGTGCAAACCGCACTCAAATTTCTCGCCGTTGAAGCGGGTGCCGTTGGAGGTGCCGTCTTCGGATGGCTTGGTGCTGTGCCAGTCGCCCATCGTCACATAGCCTTGTTCGGCGAGAGGATGACGGGGAAGTTGGTTTTGGTGAAAAAACAAATCCACCTGTGCGTCCGCCCAATCGAGGATAGGGTAAACTTTGAGAGTTTTTTTCTGCTGTTCGGCGAAATTACGATCTTGGCGTGTATCGGAGTGAGAGCGACGCAGGCCGCTAAGCCAAACATCGCCACCGGTTTCACGCAACGCGCGATTCATCGGCTCGACTTTTGTTAGAAGTGCGTAGCGATCCGCGCCTTCTTTGCCGTTTTCCCAGAGATTTCCCCACAGTGCCTGAATGCGTGCGGCGGAAATCGTTGGGTGATAAACCCGATAATCGAGCGGGAATTTTTCCATCAACTCTTCCGCGTAGCGGTAGGTTTCAGGAAACAAGAATCCGGTATCGATGAAGACGACGGGGATTTTCGGTGCGTGATCGTGGATGAGTTTTAGCATCACCGAGGCTTGCAGGCCGAAGCTGGTGCTGGCGACCAGGCGGCTACCGAGACGTTGGTAAAGCAATTCAAGCCGTTGTCCTGCGCGCAGATTCACGAGCTCAGCTGAGAGCTGTGCTGGATCGGCTTCAGGTGTAGATTTCACGGCGAGCATGGTTGGTAATTAATCAATAAGTTTGGAGAACCACGGATGAACGCGGATGGACACGGATTAATAAAGAGTTATGGATAGGGGTATTTTTATCTGTGGAGTGGAAGGTAAGTTTAACAATAAGTATTTCCCCATCTGTGTTCATCCGTGTTTATCCGTGGTTCAAAAAAATCTATTACGCGCGGGCTTCTTCTTTGATGTTCTTGTGGAAATCTTTGCCTTGCTCGGTTGCGGCGACGTAACCTGCACGGATGCAGAAATCGCCGAAACGTTCACCTTCGATGCGCTCTTTCGCGTAGTGCTTGATGATGGGACCGAGTAAAGTTTTGACTTCGTTACCTGGGAAATTCTCGCGATACATTTTTGATAGTCTCTGACCAGCAAAACCACCGCCGAGATAGACGTTGTAGCAACCAGGTGAGCGACCGACGAAGCCGATTTCGGAAATATAAGGACGAGCGCAACCGTTCGGGCAGCCGGTCATGCGAACGGTGATCGCATCGTGGCGTAGGCCGGCTTCTTCGATGACTTCTTCAAGTTCCGTTAGAAGCTCAGGCAAGTAACGTTCTGCCTCAGCGAGGGAGAGCGCACAGGTCGGCAACGCCACGCAGGCAAGCGAGTTCAAACGCAGGCCGCTTTTGAGGTGGCTGTCTTTGATGCCGTATTGTTCCAAAAGCTTTTCGATCTCCGGACGCTTCTCTGGTGAAACGTTGGCGATCATCAGGTTTTGGTTCGCGGTGAGGCGGAAGTCGCCATCATGAATTTTTGCGATCTCACGCAGACCAGTGCGCATGGGGTAGCTAGGTGTATCGAGCACGCGACCACCTTGGATGAAAAGGGTGAGGTTGAATTTGCCATTCACGCCTTCGACCCAACCGTAGCGATCGCCGTTGTCTTCGAATTTGAAATCACGAACTGGACCGAGATTGTAACCGAGGTATTCGTTGAGTTTGCCAAGGAACCACTCAGGACCGTGATCATCTACGGTGTATTTCAAACGCGCATGTTTGCGCTCGGTGCGGCAACCGAAATCGCGTTGAACGAGGACGACTTTTTCAGCGACGTCGTTGACTTGTTCGACCGTGCAGAAACCAATGACATCCGCGAGGCGTGGATAAGTCTCCTCGGAACCGTGGGTCATGCCCATGCCGCCGCCGACAGCGACGTTGAAGCCGACGAGTTTGTCTTTCTCTACGATGGCAATGAATGACAGGCAGTTCGCGTAGATATCGACATCGTTCGAAGGTGGCACAGCGATCGTGATTTTAAATTTCCGTGGCAGGTAAGTTTTGCCGTAGATTGGCTCGATCTCTTCTTCGCTGGATTCGATCTTTTCACCATCTAACCAAATCTCATGATACGCACGCGTTTGTGGCGTGAGGTGATCAGAAATTTGCTGGGAAACTTTCAGCACTTCCGCGTGAACCGATGTTAGGTATGGGTTCGGGTTGCACATCACGTTGCGGTTCACATCTCCGCAAGCCGCGATCGTATCCATCGCGGTTTGGTTGATTTCCGCGATGGTTCTTTTCAAGTTCGACTTGATGATGCCGTGGAATTGGAACGCTTGGCGGGTGGTGAGCTTAATCGTGCCGTTGGCAAACTGCGTGGCCATACGGTCGGTTTCGAGCCATTGATGCGGAGTTGCGACACCACCCGGAACCCGGATGCGGATCATGAACGAGTAGGCTTTATCCAACTTATGCTTACGACGGTTCGGACGCAGATCGCGATCGTCTTGTTGATAGGTGCCGTGGAATTTCAGTAACTGCTGATCATCCTCGCTCATCGAGCCGGTGGACAAGTCAGCAAGACCTTCCTGGATCGTTCCGCGTAGATAATTACTACGGATTTTGATGTATTCGTTCGCTGCTAATTTTTGATCAGACATGATAAAAGTCTTTCGTTAGATTTTTAGTTCAATAAACGTCACGCTGGTAACGCTTCGCTTTCTTTAAATTTTCGACGTATTCCTCTGCTTGTTCGCGGGACTTCGCGCCTTGGTTGACGACGATGGAGATGAGCGCTTCGTGGACATCAGCGGCCATGCGGCTCGCGTCGCCGCAAACATAGAAATGCGCGCCTTGCTCAAGCCATGCGTAGATCTCCGCGCCTTGCTCGACCATTTTGTCTTGGACGTAAACTTTCTCGGGTTGATCGCGCGAGAAGGCGAGGTCGAGCTTGGTGAGCTGTTTGTTTTTAAGGAAATCCTGCCACTCAAGTTGGTAGAGGAAATCGTAGGTGTAGCGTTGGTCGCCGAAGAACAACCAGCTCTTACCCGTTGCTCCAGTGGCGGCGCGGTGCTCGACGAAGGAACGGAAAGGAGCCACTCCAGTGCCGGGGCCAACCATGATGATGGGCGTGTTGTCATCAGCAGGAAGGCGGAAGTTTTTGTTAGGTTGAACAAACACAGAAACGTTTTCACCGATCTTAGCGATATCGGTGAGGTAGGTGGAGCAAACGCCTTTGCGGGTTCTGCCGTGGGTTTCGTATCTCACAGCCGCGACGGTGAGGTGAACTTCATCGGGGTGTGCAAGCGGGCTGGAAGCGATCGAATAGAGACGAATCGGGAGCTTGCGGAAAATTCCGCAAAGGGCCTCGGCAGATAAACCGTTTGGTGCGAAGTCGATGATGGCATCGATGATTTCACGGCCGTCGATGTATTCGCGGAGTTGGTCTTTGGCTTCTTCTTCGAGTAGCGCGATGAGCATTGCGGAGCTAGTTGCCTCGGCGAGTTTTTTGAGCACGGCTTTGGAAAGCGCGGTGATATCGAAATCTTCGCGTAACGCATCCGCCAACAGTTTTTTGCCCACGCCTTTGACTTCGACTTCTTCTGTGCCGGTGAGTTGCGCGGCGTTGATGATATCTTTCACCATGCTCGGGCAGTTGGTCGGCTGCACGGCAAGTGCATCGCCGGGTTCGTATTGCAAGCCGCTGCCTGTTAGAGAGAGCTCGATATGGATAGTTTCCTTGGCGGAGCCTTCGCCATTCAGCAGGACGTTATCGATCACTTCGGATGGAAACGGATTTTTCTTTCCGAACTCCGTGCTGGCCGGAGCTGTAAATTCATAAGCAGCTGGAGCAGCGGCGACAGTGGCGGGAGTGATCGCTTTAAGCGCAGTCGCAAACCACTCGGTGTAGGCATCTTCGAAATCGACATCGCAATCTGCTCTTGGCGCAACGCGGGTCGCGCCGAGTCCTTCGAGACGAGCATCGAACTGCTTTCCGATCTCGCAGAATTTTTCGTAAGAGGTATCGCCAAGTCCGCAGACGGAGAATTTCACGCCGGCGAGCTTCACATCTTCTGACATAAACGCTTTGTGGAAACTGACAGCGGTTTCTGGTGCTTCACCATCGCCCCATGTGGAGACGATCACGAGCAGGTTTTCGACTTTCGCGAGATCCGCCGGAGAAATGTCCGACATGTTTCTCATCACCGCTTTGAAACCTTTTTTCTTGGCTTCTTTGACGGCGCGATCGGCGAGTTGCTCGGCGTTCCCGCTTTCGGTGCCATAAAGCACGGTCAATTTGCCAGCAGCAGCGGGCGCGGCGGCAGGAGCAACAGCAGATGAATGCGCAGCAAGGAATCCACTGAGCCAGCCGCGCTGAAGCGCATCAAAGCCAGCAAGGAGCGAATCCAACGCTTTGCGCTGGTCTGGGGAAAACGGGGAACTCTCGGGAAGCATAATCCTTAGTAATTTACCTTTCTTTGTCAGGTTTCGACGAAAACCTGCATTCTCGGGGGCGAATAAGCAACTATTATTTCGGAAATTTCGTGGGGAGGCAGGAACTGGGCGCAGGGTATCGCGGGCATTTTTTAACATGGAGGGAGGGAGGTAATGGAGGAGAGGAGGGCTGGGTTGTGAAATTTCTGGGCTAATTTTGTTGCGAGATGATCCATGCGTCTTCATCCCGAAGGGATGACAGAAATTAGCGCGGGGTTGAGCGGAGCGACACCCCGGGTTGGGATGGAAATTCATCGGCACCCTGAAGGGCGTGCCAGAAATCAGATGTGCGTCATCATGCCGACGGCTGCGACCCGCACACGGGGTCGGATTCTCTCTGTATCATTTACCCGGGGTAGTCGTCGCTATCGCTCCTCGACCCCGCGCTAATTTCTGAGATCCCGCTGGGATCTCATGCGAACGAATCCTCTTTCACCACGTCGTGAAAGAGTTCAGATTTCCGACATGGAGAATCTCTCCCCACATAAAAAATTCGAAGGCCCGGCGATGCTAAAGCCGACATTCCGGCCTTTTTATCGCTTCAAGTGGCCAAGTGATCTTCCGGCGGAGTGTCCGATCTGTGGCAACAAATTCCACACGGGGTTGAATTTACGAACGGACACCAACCTCTGTGGCCGCATTTTGAGAAAAGCGTGGATCTATTCCATCGTCCCCTGTGCTCTACTTGCATCCACAGGAGTTTATTGGATTCCTATGGTGTTCAAGGGCATCGAGAATTTCGGCAAGGACCTCACGATTTTAATCAGCCTCAGCCTATTTTTCGTGCCGGCCATTGTCTGTTTTCTCAGCCTAATCAGCCCCGCCACACGACACGTCACCTGCCTCAAATGCGATTGGAATCAGAATTTTCCGAGCTTGAAAGCAGCACGGAAAAAAAGTGAGCAGGAAACCATTTGATCAAACGATCCAATTCAGAGTTTCCTAATTCACTATTTAGCCTTAAACCTCCCGCATGCCCACCGTCCAAGTCGCACTCGGCGATCGTTCTTATCCAGTCATTGTTGAAAATGGCTTGTTGTCTTCTGTTGCTGAAATGCTGAAGCAGCAGGGACTTTCGCATCTTCGAGCGGCGATCATTTCCGACGAAACGGTTGCCGCGCACCACGCGCAGACGGTGATCTCCAGTTTCACCGAAAACCCACCCACCCTGCACACCGTTCCTGCGGGTGAGGCCTCGAAATCACTTTCCCATGCCGAAGCCTTGTGCCGCGAAATGATCCGAGCGGGGCACGATCGACGCTCCATTATCATCGCACTCGGCGGCGGGGTGGTCGGGGATCTGGCTGGTTTTGTCGCATCCATTTTTTACCGCGGCATTCCTTTCGTGCAGATTCCGACAACGATTGTTTCCCAGGTCGATTCGTCAGTCGGTGGAAAAACCGGGGTGAATGTAGCGGAAGGTAAAAACCTATTGGGAGCGTTTCACCAACCGAAACTGGTCATCGTCGATCCCGAGACTTTGAAGACATTGCCGGCGCGTGAGTTTCATGAGGGATTTGCGGAAGCGATCAAGCATGCAGCCATCCGTGATGCGTCGATGTTGGAAGATCTCTTAGCCATTGATCCCGAGAAACGTGAAGTTCCTGCGGAGTTACTCGCACGCAACATCGCGATCAAAGCTCGAGTTGTGGAGGCAGATGAATATGAAACCAAAGACATCCGCGCTCTGTTAAATTTCGGTCACACCATCGGGCACGGCATCGAGGCTTCGTTGCCCTATGGCCAAATGCTGCACGGCGAAGCCATCGCGCTGGGGATACGTGCGGCGTTGGTGATTTCCGAAAAACATTCTGGGCTTTCCTCTGAGGCTTCCGCGAAAATCCTCTATTTACTCAAGCATTTCCACCTCCCGCTGACTCTTTCCCCAGACATCCCAACCGCAACCGTGATGGAGAAACTCATCCGCGACAAAAAATTCAAATCCGGAAAAATCCGTTTCGTGACCCTTTCAGAAATCGGCAAAGCCCAAGTCATCGAGACCGTCACCGCTGCCGATCTGGAAGCGGCGATTGATAATTTAAGAGCGTGAATAGAACCACAGATGGACTCGGATGAACGCTGATGGGGATGAATTCTCAGTATGCTAATTAGAGTTATCAGGGGGGCCGCTCATTGAATTTTATCTGTGTACATCTGCGTCCATCCGTGGTTCAACTTTCTGCAATCCGTAACCAATCATCGGTAGAATCTCCTGCTCATTTTGAAACTTGAACTTCTCCATGGCGATTGCCTGAAAGTCCTCCCCACGCTCGAAGAGAAATCCTTCGATCTCGTGATGACCTCGCCGCCTTACAATCTCGGGATCAATTACGCTTCATTCAAAGACACCGCACCGCGCGATGAATTTCTCAACTGGTGCAAAGCTTGGGCCAGAGAGGTAAAACGCGTGATGGCAGATGACGCGTCGTTTTTCCTCAACATCGGTGCGGCACCATCGAATCCCCTCCTCCCCCACCAACTCATCCTCGCCCTCACCGATGGACCGGAGCCATTGTTTGTTCTGCAAAATACGTTTCACTGGATCAAATCGATCACCATCACTCCAACTAGCGGAGAGCCAATTTCCGCAGGGCATTTCAAACCCATCAATTCCAAGCGCTACGTCAACGACTGCCACGAATACGTGTTTCACCTGACGAAAACCGGCGATGTCCCGCTCGACCGCCGCGCCGCTGGCGTGCCTTACGTTTATAAATCCAACATCGCCCGCTGGGGTCACACCGAAGGTGAGGACCTCCGCTGCAGGGGAAACACCTGGTTCATTCCCTACGAAACCATCCAATCCCGCAAAGGCGAACGCCCTCACCCCGCCACCTTTCCCGTCGCCTTGGCCGAACAATGCATCAAAATCCACGGAAAAGCCGAGGCCACCCGCCTGCTGGATCCTTTCCTAGGGATCGGATCCTCGGCCTTGGCCGCAAAATCTCAAAATATCTCCCATTTCACCGGAATCGAACTGGATGGGGAGTATCTGGAAGTGGCTAAACGGCGACTCGATCCACCGACGAAGTAGGATTTGTTTGGGCGGACCCTATATTTTAAAAGGATTTTCCTTACGGAAGGGTAATTTATTAACTTTTGCCGAATTTCAGGCTTCCCATTTCGGAAATTTTAAATAATTTGGCGAAGTCCTAAGGATTTCTAAGTTTTTTTTGAAAAAGTCCCACCAGACTTCGCTGATGAAAGTCAGAAGAGTTTGGATTTTCAGAAAGCGAGGGGGTTCTTCCATGTCCCAACATGAACCATACAACCAGCCAACATGAAAAATACCTCACCTGGTGCAAGCAGCACCGTGGCGAAAGCTGACGCTGATCGCCTCGCAGACTTCGTGCTCTTTACCCAGCGCAGCTGCATTCTCAACCTATCTGGAGAACTGAACAAAGGAAACGTCTCCTTCTCTCAGTTTTTCTTACTCACCTATTTATCTAGCGAAGAATATCTGACGATGTCGGATATCGCGAAAAAAATGGGCCACTCGACCGCAGCCGCTACCGGTTTGGTCGATCGCTTAGAAAAACTGGGTTATGTCGAGCGCGTGAATGCGGCGGAAGATCGTCGTAAAATCATGGTTCGCATCACCACCAAAGGAGTCGAGCTCGTATCCAGAATGCGTAAGGAAATCGCGATTGACCTCGCAGGGATCCTTGCCGGCATGGACGAAGAAGAAGCGGAAACCGTGGAACACACGAACCGTGCTCTGAAAAATCGCACTCTCATCTAATTTTACATGGCCAAGCGAAACCCGCTTGGCGAATTCGATGTGCCTCCGTTACGATCTCGGTCGTGACGGAGGTGTTTTCTTTTATACAGCCCATGCTTGAGCTACCAGGATTCCAGGCATCGTGGATTCCAAGGCAAGCTGGCGTGGACGTTTTGGGCGATCGCGAGTTCGCGTTGCGCAATCTCGCGCCGCATTATGATCACTGGATCACCGAGACGTTTCCGGAAATTTTTACCCGCCATCACGCTGAGCAGATCCATGGGAATCAGATCGCTGTGATCACGGAGCCTTCAGAACAACCCATCATCCAACACGCGGGGGTAGATGGCTTGATGACGAATTTGCCAGGACAGTTGCTCGCTATTTACGTCGCAGACTGCGCCGCGATCTATCTGGCCGATCCCGTGACGCGTTCGATCGGATTATTGCATTCCGGTAAAAAAGGCACCGAAGGAAATATCCTGCGTGAAGCGGTGGTGCGAATGACTGAGCTTTATGGCACGCGTCCGAGCGATCTCGTCTGCGTGGTTTCGCCGTGTATACGCCCGCCGGATTACGATATCGATTTCGCAGCGACGATTCGTGAGCAGGCCAGTGAATTAGGGATAGTAAACTTTCACGATAGCTGCCAGAACACTGCCTCGGACCTGACAGTGCATTACTCGTATCGGATCGAAAAAGGCCAAACAGGTCGGATGCTCGCGCTGCTTGCGCTTCGCTAAAATTTCACCTACCACAACCCAACGTGCTCTCTCCTGCCAAACTCAATCTCTCACTCCGCGTCCTTTCAAAACGTCCTGATGGTTTCCATGAAATCGAAACCCTGATGGTCAAACTCCCGGGCTTGGCAGATGAAATCACCATTCTGCCCGCGGATACCTTTTCATTCACCTGCTCGGATCCGAGTTTACCCACTGATTCGCGTAACCTCGTCGTCAAAGCGGTCGAGGCTCTAGCTGAAAAATCCGGACAACCCCAACATTACCAAATCCATTTAGAAAAATGCATACCACATGGTGCAGGACTCGGTGGCGGCTCAAGTAATGCCGCGACCGTCCTCTTAGCCCTGAATGGTCAGCTTGAAAATCCCCTACCCGCCGAAGAACTTCATCAACTAGCGGCAGGCATTGGATCAGACGTTCCGTTTTTCCTCTACGCCGGCGCTGCCTGGTGCAGAGGACGCGGTGAAATCATCGAGGCCGCCCCAGCCCCGCCGGATCTTCCCATCGTTCTTTTCAAACCCGGCTTCAGCGTCTCCACCGCGGATGCTTATGAAAATTGTTTGGATGCCGAAACAGTTCCAGGCATTCGCTACGACACCTACCGCTACGCCGGATTGGAGTTAGTGAACGATTTGGAAAAACCGGTTTTCGCCAAACATCGCTACCTCGCCGAACTCAAAGATTGGTTGCAAAACCGACGCGATACCAAGGCCGTGTTAATGTCCGGATCCGGCTCAACCATCATCGCCATCCTCCGCCCGAAAGGTCGTCCGGAAGGCTTGATCCACACCGCGCATAAATATTTTGACTCCAATCTCTGGACCTGGAGCGGGACGTTGTGAAACGAATCATTTCCATTTCCCAAAGGGGATAACGGTGAAAGCGAAGGGTGAATCCGACTAAAGATTCACCCTGGTAACATGAACCCATATTCTCGCGCCCCAACGGGGTGCACGGAAACTATATTCCGCATCAATGTTAGACTTCCGCGTTACCGTGCGCCCCGTTGGGGCGCGAATGTATTTGGTTATGCCATTCCAGGGTGCCTATCGGCACCCTTTGCTTTCACCGTGTGCCCCGTTGGGGCAAAGATAGACGAATGACCCGCTTAAATCAAAGTTCCTCCACCGCATCTAGGAACGATTGATACTTCGGCTGCCAGCCGGTCGCTCTGAGCTTAGCGTTGGAAACTTGTTTGTGAGTCCATCCACGCTTCCGATTCAAATCCCGCGGCCCACTCGGTGGCAGATCTTTTCCGAAAATTCTGGCAAGACCTTGGTAAACCTCTAACTGAGTCAAACTTTCCGAATCACAGACATTGAAAACCTGACCTACAGGAAAATCTGTTAGGGAAAATAGATGGAGTAAAGCGCCCGCTGCATCATCGCGGTGGATTTGATTGATGAAACGTCGGCCATCTTCCTCGATCACCGCCTCACCGCTTTTGAATTTACTCAGCAACACACTGCGGTTTGGCCCGTAAATTCCAGCGAGCCTTGCAACCACTCCACCGGCATCGGTCACACATTGTTCCGCAGCCAACAGCAAGCGGCCGGTCTCACGATCAGGAATAGTTTCGGATTTCTCTGTCACCAATTCCCCATTCTGCTGCGCGTAAACCGAACTACTGGAAGTAAAAGCGATCTTAGAATCAGGAAAACGTCGGACGAGATTTTCGCAGCCGTTGAGATAAACTTTCCGATAGGCATCCTCACCCCCACGACCCGATGCCGCGCAATGAATGATCGCATCCGCATCGGGAAGCGCAGCCACCGATGCTAGATCGCTCACATCGCAGGTGATCAGATTCTCTCCACCACTCAACGATGCGCCGATGGTTTGCCATCCCGCAGCTTTGAATTGCCGCAAAATTTCATC
>JANOKJ010000162.1:0-10145 GCA_031419275.1 Akkermansiaceae bacterium
CCTGGAGAGTCGATGGCAAAGCCAAGGACATCGTAACCGCAAGCGACGTTGGCGACGGTTGCGGGGGCGAAAACACGGATTTCTTGATTGGTAGACATGGTGGAATTCCTTTGATGAGGGGGCGGGAGTCTGCTTCGGAACGGTGTAGGATATCAAGCCCTTTAAGATACCAGACTTCAAGACTCCAGACACAAGAGGAGATTTGAATGATATGATGGCATTGGGTTGGATGCTTCCATATTCTTTTCTGGATTTCCGGATCGGCATTTCCGAGTCTTCTTTCCTCCATGAAATTCCACCTTATCTTCATCTCGTTCCTTTTTGCAGGTTTTGCAAAAGCGCAAGACCTTACCCCATTATCCGAGTTGATGAAAACCACGTGGCCGAAGAATCGTGCGATACAGGTGGTGTTTCATGGTCACAGTGTGCCGGCGGGCTATCATAAAACCCCGGAGGTCAAAACCTTCGAGTCCTATCCACATTTGGTGCATGTGAAATTGAAGGAGCAATATCCCCATGCGGTGATCAATGTGATCACGACGGCGATTGGCGGTGAAAATTCCATTCCGGGCGCGGCTCGTTTTGAACGTGATGTGCTATCACTGAAACCGGATCTTATTTTCATCGACTACGCGCTTAACGACAGACGCCAGCCTGTGGAAAAAGTTGAGGCGGCATGGTTGGAGATGATTGCTGCGGCAAAAAAAGCGAATGTGCCCGTGGTGTTGCTGACGCCGACAGGAGATTCATCTGCCAAGTTAGATGATCCTCAGGATCCATTGAATCAGCGGGCGGAGCTGATTCGCAAGATGGCCAGAGAGCAGCAAGTTCTCATCGCTGATGTGTTTGCAGCATGGAAAGCGGAGATCGGAAAAGGCACGCCGCAAACGGAGATATTGAGTCAGGGGAATCATCCGAATTTGAAGGGTCACACCTTGGCGGCGGAAACAATTTACAAAGCGGTTCAAGACGCCGGATTGAAAAAGTGACTGTTGGAGCGGGTGTGGACCGGTCTAACCAGAAATTCCTGTTTTAAGTCAAATGGTTCTTGTGACCTATTCGCTTTATGGATAGGTGGGTATGTATGAAGAGCTTTCGGACGAAGTCTACAGCGGAACAATTAGCTGATTTTCTTAAAGAACAGATTTTGCGTGGGTTTTGGCAAAACCACATGCCTGGGGCTCCAACTGTGGCTAAGTCGCTTGGGGTCGATCACCGGATGGTTATTGCTGCGTTTGAAATTTTAGAGAAGGAAAGTTTGTTGGTGTCTGGCGGAGTGGGGAAGAAGCGGAGGATCGTAGTGAGTCAAGATCAGGCGACGCCTGTAATGAAGTTTCAGATTATCTGTTATGAGGATACGTGCCGAAAACTTTTTTACTTGTTAGATGTGCAGCGTAAACTGATGGAATTTGGACATATTTGTTCATTTTCAACATTCTCACTGACAGGCCTTAAAATGGACTTGGCTAAAGTGAAGCGTCATATTGAGAAAAATAAAGCAGATGCATGGATTGTGTCTGCTGGATCTAGGGAGATTTTAGAGTGGTTTTCGCAGCAAACTAATCCGGCATTTGCGCTTGCAGGTAGAATGAATGGAATACGATTGCCAGGTTGCCGACCAAACAAAGCAGTTGTAATGAAACTTGTGGTGCGTCGTTTGATTGAGTTGGGTCATCGGCGTATTGTTTTGATGGTAAGAGAAGAGCGCAGGAAGCCAAAGCCCGGCATGCTGGAAAGGGATTTCCTTGAGATTTTGGAATCATACGGGATCAAAACAGGCACATACAATCTGCCGGATTGGAGTGATGATGTGGATGATTTCCATCGCTGTCTTGATTCGTTATTCCAGCACACACCGCCAACGGCGATCATATTGGACGAATTCCAGTATTTCACCGCAGCTCAATTGCATCTTTCCTATAAAGGGATTATTGCGCCGAGGGATGTTTCGCTAGTATGCACGGATCCGAATCCTGCGTTCAATTGGTGCCAGCCAGCGGCTTCTCATATTGATTGGGATTCGGATGCAATGGTTAAAAGAATCTTGAAGTGGGCAGATCATGTCGCGCGCGGGCAGGAGGATTTCAAACAGGATCTAACGAGCGCAAGTTTCGTTGAGGGCGGGACAATAGGGCCTGTGCCTGTGGTCTGACTCACACGATCGTAAGAATCGGTTTAGTTTTCTTATTATGGCTATTGTTATCCACGATCCTCAAGGCGTAGGTATGGGCTGAGTCTCACCCAAATCCAAAAGGGAGCGTAGTGCAATCGATCCGTTGATGTTGCTCACAAAGCAAAGTTCTCTGCGGCCGGAAGAAACGCGCCAGGTTGACGAGAATATTTTTTTGACTTCTGGAGCCATTAGGAAAATTTTCACTGGAAACGGTTCGCTCCATTCAGATGCATTGAAATCCATCGATTTTCCGCTGTTAAGCCGGATCTCCTTCTCACCAGCAACAATACCGAGAGATTCGGAAGAGGCATTGATCAATTTTAGGCTGCTTTCTTTCCAATCCGCGGAGTCGAACAAAATTCCCCGCCATCGGGTCTGCTTGTTCTCATCCGTATCCGACATAATCACGATATAAACGAGCTTCGCACCCTCCGGTATTTTCAGACTTACCAATGGTATAGGAGGAGGATTTTGATCCGAACTCGCCGACACAGGAGCTTGGAAAAATTGAACAACTCCGCCCTGCAATTTCAGATGTTCGGAGAAATATCGAGTGCTGAGCTGCAAAGGCTTCGTATCAACATCTGCTCCCGCACGCCAATGGAGCACCCCGTCTGATCCGTTCGGAAGGTTCATCGTTGCTACTGCAATCTCACAACTACTCTTTTCAGCAGATAGACAAGGAATGATTGCCAGAATGAAGGTAGATAAACATACCAGCGACGATAGATATTTTCTGTTAGATTTCATTGGAATTGAGCCAGCGGAACGAAATGATGTTGAATTTACGGCCAAAAGTCTGGTTAAGCGGGTTCAATGCCGGAGTGACGCTGGGAAGTTGACCGGCAGTTCTCATCTTTTTCTCCGCAGCATCAGTTGTATCCATGTAATCTGGCATCCGTTGCACCACTGCTTCACACCATGCTTTGGCAGCTACTTTGCCTTCAGAGGTGAGACTTTCCCCGTAGGCGCGGATGAGGAAGGTATCGCCGCGAACGCTGAGCGAAGCAGAGATGCCCTGTAGAATGTCTGCCTGCATCACGTAGCCAGGAATTCCGGCATAGCGTGAACCACAAGCGGCCTTGCGGTTCGGATAGTTGGCAGGAAGTTGGGTGTTGGTAATCATGGCATCGCCGGTCTTGTAGGCTTTGTTGATACTGGCGCCGGAGCCGCTGAGCGTGCCATCGTATCCAGTATTGTATTCATCCCAATCGATGGCGGCCTGTAATGCGCCAGTCACGCCTTTGGCATCAGAGGATAGCTGGCGGTTGATGAATTCCGTCATATTCAGAAAAGGTCCGCGCTCTTTCACCTGACGGACGATTTCTTCCGCTAGCTAGTTGACCTCTTCATCGGTGAGTTTGCGGATACCATTCCAGGCGCTGTCGTCGCCCGGACCTGTGGCGACCTCATCGCTGTTGACCAGTGGATAGCGGGATAGTGTGACTTGGGAATCTGGGTCGACAACCTCCGTGCCAGATGAAGTATCATTTTTGGAAATCGGTCGGTTAGCCAGGCTCATCAAGAGAGCCTTCCATGCTTCTTTGGAAGTGCTGTTTACGTTGAACTGGCCACGATTTAGCATATGGGAACCAATCGTGTCCCAACCTGGCGTTGAGGATGTATTTTCAACGAGATTTCCAAGCTCTTGAGGAGTTTTGCCACGAAGCTCCGGTTGGAAATGCGGAGACAGCTGAGTTGATTCTCCGGAGAAAAAGTTTTCGGCAACGGTTTTTTTGGGAGTGACCACGCTCCCGTTGCTAGTCACCGGCGCGATGCCAGAACAGAACCAGCTATCCCACAACTCTTCGTTGGCGAGGAAAAGATGATCCCAGTGGTCATCACAAAGATTCATATTCGTGGATCGGTTCGCCACCGCCGAATCAGCCCCGAACAAATTACGTGTATAGACGGTATTCGCTGTGATCATCGGGTGGGCGTAGCCGTTGCCGATGCCCGCCCCGAATGATCCCGCCGAGGGGCTTGTGTATTTTACCCTGATATATTTTCCCTGCGGTGTGAATGGCATGGTTTCTCTCGTGCGGCCGCGCTCCATGCGGATGCCCGCAAATGAGGCGAGATTCATGATCGGAGCGGCGGGGATGTTCAGCGCAGTCACATGTGTCTGACCTTGCGCAGGAGTGTAGCCACCACCAAAATAGCCGTTGACTCCATCAGCCTGCAAAAATTCCGAAACGCCCTGGTCGCCATTGACCGGATGGAAGTAGAATTGAAAGGGGCAGTCCGCACGATTGAGGTCGACGGGATTCATCAGGAAGTTCGACAAACGAGTTGGCGGCGAGTGCAACCAACTGCGATTTCGGTAATCCGCTCCAAACCCGGTGGTCTGGTCATAAACGAGTCGCTCGGGGGATTTTGCGACGATACTGACAACTCCGATCGGTAAGGGAGGCGATCCTGCCGCGGGCCATCTACCGCGATTGGCCGGGTCATCTCTAACAACCCATGCCTGACTCAGTTCGGGAGCGGTCAACCAGTCCAAACAGGTGATGCCATGCCAGGTATTATCCCAAAAGGTTTCCCTGCGCCCCGGAGCGGCGATGTTCCTGATATAATTGATGTCGACCCGGTTTCCGTTTTCCCTGAGGACATCCCCATTGTTATCAAAGACTTCCTGGAAGTTCCATACGAGGCCGGATTTCGTGGTTGCGCCGATTTCAGCACTGGTGGATCCGTTGTTAGCGACGGTACTAAAGCCTATGGAACACGACAAGGCGCCCGGGCTCGTACTCGGAAAGACCCGGTATCTGAGACCCCGTAATATTCCGGCAGTAGTATTGCCCGCTGGTGTGTAGCCGGCAGAGGAAAAGAAATAGCGGCTGTTCAGGGTTCCATAAGGAGTGCCACCGTCCGGAATCCGACTGTCGGTGCTAAATAGACGCACTTCTCCCGGTTCGAAAGTGATAGGCCTGGGCGCGGTGGGGTTGTCCGTGATGATCATCCGGAAGCCGACCAAATTGGACAATATGCTTGCGTTAGGTCTTCTGCCGCCGATCCAATACATGTATTTACCAGGGTTATACCCTGGGTTGGCAGGATTGTTACTAGCGCCATTGCCCCAAGTTGTGGACGTGTCATCAGGGAAAGGAGTATTAGATACCAGAACGCCTCCTTTGTAGATTTTTTGCTGAAGATTCATTGCCCCGGGGAGAAATCCAAGGTGCGAGATTTCCCTCGGATCCACTTCGATGGAAACATTGTAGGGATTCCATAAGCTAATGACCGGAATCGCAAAGATATAGTAGTCAAGACCGCCCGGTAATGTCAGATCCACCAAGGTTGAAGTAGCGATGATCCAAGTTTGACGCAGCATGACGATTTGCCGTGTATAACCCTTGGTGTCCCAATCGTCGATAAAACCATCCTTGCCGATCAATAGGCGTTTGGTTGAGGGTTTCCCTCCACTCCAGGCAACGGGACGCATGCTGCTACTATCCGAAAATCCGCCGCGATAAAGCCGGTAATATTCTCGCATCTGGCGCCACGACATAGGACCCAAGTAGGGATTCTGCGGAGTGATACTTGCCAAGACGCCAGTCATCGGGCGGATCGGAGCTTCGAAAGGACGAGTGCTATAAAGCGTGGTCGTACCCATTTCCGATGGCACGGTTTCCGACTCAAAGGCTAGATTAAGATCACGCTTGAATCCACCGGACCGCACATCGGTTAGTAAACCCATGCTATATGCTGTTAGATCGTGGATGCGCTCGGACGCAGCAGGAGCGCTGATTGCCGCCTGAGATCTCGTGATCGTTTTCTTCAAACTCTCCGGACGGGTGTCGAAGTCTGACATATCCGTGATCTTTTCAATTCCAAGTCGTCCCATCTGGGATGCCACGATTTGAGCCTCATCAATGGTGTCGATGTCATCACGCGGTTCGAGATCCAGGCGAGCCTTCTGTGCTTCATCCGAGACCCACCAAGCATAATTGCCAGTTGTACCGCTGCCATCCTTTATCGGAATGCGACTAGCCATGACGTGCTTGGCGGTATCTTTGCCAGCGGATCCGGGACCACATAACACGACCTTGTCCGCAGTTGATGTATCCGTGATTGCCATCGCATAGTTCGATGAATCTGGATGGCTCACCAACCATCTGCGAAATAGTGAGGGATCTCGTCCGGGCTTGTAAGTGTCCTGGATGCTAAGTGCGCCTCTCCTGTCGGTAAGCCAGGTGTTCCATGAATCCCAGATACCTAGATAATGAGGATTGGCAATACCATCTACCACATCCGTAGTAGGAGTAGTGTCCAATATTTCGGCCTTTGCTGAAATGCGCGTGTCCGGCCCCATTTGCTCTTGCAACTCGCCAATGGCAATCATCAACGCCATGCGCGCATTTGCCTGAGCCTGCGCTTGGGCCGAATGATGAGAACCATTTCGCAAGGTAACGGTCGATAGGCTCAATACACCTACCGAGATGATGACAAGGAGTATCATGAGCATCAGCGTTGCCACCAATGCGAAGCCTCTGTCCGAAGCCAATATGGGGTGGTTGTAACGATGAATAGGAATTTGCATGTGTTATATCCGATAAATGAATAGCAAACAGTATATACGGAGTAGTTATGCTAAATGGATGCCGTGATGGATTTATTACTATTTATATAAGTTCAATCGCCAGAAGGCTGTGAACTTAAATCTCATTTGTCAAAAGAGTTAAAACTTCTAGCCTATTCGTTATATGAATAGGTTAGAAGTGTTTCTTCAGATGTTTTGATAACATCAATTCAAGAAGATTTCAAACAGGATCAAACGAGCGCGAGCTTCGTTGAAGGAGGGACGATAGGACCTGTGCCTGTGGCGTAGTTTTGCAGCTCGGATATCGGAATACGTGGCGTAAGGATGAGGATTTAATCAGTTTCAACAGGGAAAGTAGCTCCCCTGTAATCGATGCGGTCACCCTTTTCATCCCAATGAAAGATGCATATTTCTCGGCGAGTTGGCTGAACAACAACAGTGCTAGCCACGATCAATTTCCATTTGTCGTCCTTAATAGATTGGTAGTGCAAGCTGATCATCTTGTTGGTTGCGCTTGCGATATCCCGGTTTTCTTGAATCTTCATTTCTCCCGGTTTTAAAACAGAACGATTTTCACCGAGTGTGATGCCAACCTGCACAGGACTGAGATTGAGGTATAGATAATCTCCTCCCTTGAAATTATTCAAGTCGATCACTTTGCTCCCGAATACCTGCTTCTGACTGTTGTTTTTTGGTAATGGGACAAGAATGATCAACGCATTCTGGATATGATCCGGAACTTGGGATTGGACGAGCGTTTGGTAGATGTTCGGATTGGTTTTGTCGGTCTTATCTGGATTTGGAATCTCTTTAACGATTTTCACCAGACCTTCGCCTCTAACAGGAAATGGATCACTCATGTTACGAATGGAAAGAGTGACCTGGTGTATATTTTCCTCAACCATTACCGAAACAGGATTCTGGAGATCTTCGGGAATCGCTGTGCATAGAAACCAGGCCTTCCGACCGATGATTTTTTTCGCGGGTTCAGCCTGAGCCGCCTCCTTTGCTTCCCGAGCGGCTTGGTCCACATTTGGATCTGATTCTTCAGACTGCTGAGCCTGTGCGGGCATGGCTATAAATGCAAGAACCAGCAACAGTGCTTTGCAGGAGGTCATGTTGTAGAGGGTGAGGGGGGGTGAAGTGGGTTGTGATTTCATGACGCTTATGTTAGATCTCACTCGGAGTTATCCAGCGGAAACCCGTGATTCGGAATGTGCGGCCGTATGTCCGATTCTTCAGTGTGAGATTATTGTTATCCGAAAAGCTTCCATTTGTATTTAATATTCTGCTGGGCTCATGATTTTGATTGGTTGGGTCAACGTAACTCGATTCGCGTTGTACGACAGCCTCACACCAAGCCTTTGCTGTGACTTTACCCGCAGAATTAAGACTTTCTCCATAAGCCCGAATCGTGAAAGTGTCATCCCTTACGGACAAGGTATTGGAAATCGGTTTCAAGAGATCGGATTGAATGACGTAGCCGGGAGTGCCTGCAAAACGGGATCCCCTCACTGCCGCAGGTGTTCCGAAATTGTTGGTTCCGAGATCTGTTTCCCGCATCATGTAGTCACTTTTATCTTTGAACCGATAATTGATCGATTCTGGATCTGGGCTTGCGTCATCATAATCGATTGCGGCCTGCAATGCACCCATCGTGCCCAGAGCATCATTGGATAGTCTGCGGTTGATGAATTCCGAGAAGTTCAGGAAAGGGCCCCGCAGTTTCACCTGTTTCACACATTCCTCTGCGAGCTTGTGAAGTTGCTCGTCACTTAGGAAGCGAACATCCGACCAGACATTGTCGCCCTGATCATCCGTGCCATATTCGATATCCGAGTGCTCTTTATCAAATACAGCGGTGTTGAATCTTGATATGGCGATTTGTTTATCCGAGGGAATGTTGATTGTATCGAGTTGCAAACCGCGACGTTTCACCAACTTTCTTTCGCGAATGCCGCTGAACAAGGCGTGCCACGCATCCACCGAGGTGCTGTTGACGTTGAACATGCCATCAACAAGGAGATGATTCGCAGCTTTCAAATAGCCATCGGCAGCTTTGAGATCAATGGCAACATCCGCTTTTACACGCCCGGAATTCGTATATTGGTAGCGCGAGACAGGCAGCGGTTCACCGTCTAACATCCGATCAATCATGTTGTTCGCGCTCACGGATGCATCGGTGTCCCGACTCTGCCGCGCCAGGGATGACAGGAAGTAATCGTCCCATAGCGCGTCATTGAGCAGAAAAACATGATCCCAATAATCACAGTAGGCTTTGGTATCCACCGGCACGGTAACCGCCCAGTTGAGTCGGTTGGCATTCGGGTCACGACTGATCGAATTGTCAACAAGGCGATAAACGCTATTCCGATTCAACATCGGATGGATGAATGAATTGCCTATCCCCGGTCCGGTCACGCCGCTTTGGTAAGCGACAACTTTGTGCTCCGCTGCAAAAAGTGACCACGAAATATCGGCGCCAGTTGCACCTCGAAGGGTCAAATGCGGAAAGTTCGAGCGTGCATGTGTCCAACCTGGATTGATGCGCATCCCAGAAAAACCCGCCAGACTAGTGATGGGTGCGGTCGGAAGCTCGATTGCGGGTGCGCGGTTGATTTTTTCGTATGGGTTGGTCCCCGTGCCAAGAAACGGCTTGGAACTGTTACTTGGGTGGTGATTTACGACTCGTGCAAGATCAATTTGTCCACGGATTTCACCGAAATTGACCACGTAAGGATTATCGAGTCTTTGAGTGTGCAATGTTGTATCATTCTCGGACGCATACATTCCCGAACCGTAGTAATGTCCCGGACTGTAGATCCAGTTACGGCCACGCCAGTCACGAGCCCAGTTCACCGTGTCATAGTTGATGGTTGAATTGCTTTTCAAAACCATCTGGGCGAAGGCGAAGGGCGCGGGGTTCGGATCGCTGTAATTCCAGCGGATGATGTTTTGCGGATACAGAACGGGACCGGCTGTAACATAGGCTCCGCGAGGTGAGGGCGTGATGGGAGTCGGGAGTTGGGCAACTTTGAACCAATCGTTTTGGTAGGCGCCGGGTAATCCTATTGACTGTCCGGAATTCGTAAAAAAATCCATCGTCCAAAAATGGCCAAAGGTTACCGAACCGGGAGTGTTGCCTTCATTGATATTGAGAATGCCAATCGTATTGCCGAACGTCAGTGCAAAGCCGCGGTTGTTTGTCGGATTCGCACTCGCCTCGATTTGTGTCGAAAGTCCGCCGTAGGCGAGCGGATCAAATCCCGGATAGAGGTAGATGCGTTGGCTCACTCCAGCGGACGCATTTGTCATTTGCCGGGCTGAAAACTGGATGAACTCGCCTGGTTTGAAAACGATATCCGATCCATCGCTTGTGCTCAGCAATCCTCTTCCCAGTGTGCCGCTCAATCCTCCAGTGCTGAGATA
>JANOKJ010000163.1:0-14889 GCA_031419275.1 Akkermansiaceae bacterium
CCATCGCGATCGCTGCGAGAGAGATGCGGAACGTGAGAATCTTGCGCAGCGGACCTGTTTGGAGTCGGGCGCTGTGTTGATCAGGCGACCACTCTTCTTCCGTCCGATGTTTGAGGAAGAGGATTTCTGGAAAAAGTTTAATGACGACGGCCACCGCGAAGATGGATGAACTCAGCAGCGATGGCTGAACGATCGTAAAAGACAAGGCAGCGAAAGCAGCGGTGGTCCCGAAGAAACGCAGCGCGCCGCGTCGCAGATTCCATAGGGCGCGATGGGTGTCGTGATAAATCATCACGCTGGTGAAAACGGCGACTAAGCCTAGCGGCAGTGCCGAGTGTGAAGTGATCAGTGAGAAGATATTTTTGAAGGGAAAATCGGGGAGGAATGGAAGCACGCAGAGCACGAATGGGATGGGAGCGAAGAGGGAGAAAGCGAGAATTTCGCGTGAGAGCCATGAGGTTTTCAGACCGAGGAAAAACCGCCAGGCTTTGAGCGGTTGGCCGAGGTGGAAAACGGATGCGACCATGCCGAGGTAGAAGATGATGGAGGCTGTTAGGGTGATAGGGAAAGAAGCGGGACTGGAGTCCCGCGGTCCAAGTAGAAATCCGATACCGGCTTGTGTGAAGACGAGCATGAACACGAGTGGCCAGTGGGCGTGTTGTGGAACCAAAGCTTCCCGATCCGCTGCGTATGCGGTAACTGGAACGTTGCGACCTACGTAACGCGTGGTCGGGCGTGTGATCGTAGAATCAGGGATCGCCGATGTTGGATCGTAGATGATTGACGATAGAAAACTCTTTGTCTCTCCTCTCAGCTCTTTGCTCACAGCTACGATTCGAATCGCCTCTGTCGGACAAGCTTGCACACAAGCAGGAGCTTCGCCTTCCGCGAGGCGCTGATGACACATGTCGCATTTCCTGACGATGCCGCGTTTACTCGAATATTTCGGCACATCGTAAGGACATTTGAGAATGCAGTAGGAGCAGCCGATGCATTGATCATCGAGATGCCGGACAATACCGGTGTCCGCATCTTTTTCATAAGCGCCAACCGGACAGCCGTTCATGCAACCGGGATCTTCGCAGTGATGACAGGCGGTGGTGACGGTTTGTTGCCAGCCCGGCTTGGCATCGCCACCTAACAAAACTCCCGTGTCGCGCCAGACTTCTTCGTCATCGAGACCGTTTAATGAGTGACATGCGGAAACGCAGGCTTTGCATCCCGTGCAACGATCCAGCGAAACCTCGAAAGCATATTGTTCAGTGGAACCGGGTTTCGTCAGTGGGATCAACGTCCGGTAATGATCGGCGAGATCCGAGCCTCTATCATGGATTTCCGAGAAACGCGCGACCGGGGTTTGCAAGGTGCTTTGTTCCGCCAATAGCTCATCAATCAGCGTCCGGACTTCGGGCGTCTTGGTTGGTTGTTTTGGTGAGAGAACTGACACGAGCGACTTGAGGGTTTAAATCACATACTCAAGCGCAAACGAAGGCAGTGGCGATCTGGGCGGACCACGACGCGAATGCATCGTCGAACTCCACATCGCATTCCACGATTTCCGTTAGTCGATTCGCTCCAAGCGCAGCCAGTCGTTGGTCGAAATCCCGTCCGCACTTACAGAAGTCTGGATAATTTGAATCGCCGAGTGCAAACACGCTGTATTGAAGTGAAGGGATTTCTAGATCAGCAGCATGAAGTGCAGTATGGAAGTCGGCCGCGTTATCGGGTGGTTCGCCATCGCCGTAAGTTGAAGTAATAATGAGTAAATGCGCGATCTCGGAAAGATCTTTAGGTGAAACATCCGCCATGCTTTTGAGCGTCGGTGAGTGACCTTTTGCACTGAGCGATTTCGCGAGTTTTTTTCCCAATCCTTCGGCATTTCCCGTTTGAGAACCCCATAAAATCGTGACCGGCATGCCACCGCTCATCACCGCAGTAGATGAAGGGTTCGTTTTGGAGGGCGCGAGGGTGCTATTGATTCCGTCGAAGAAACCTTGCAGCCACATTTTTTGTGCGCCGTTGAAAGGTGCGTTGTTGGGGATGGTTAGAGACATAGATAAAAAGTGTTAGGCTGCGTTTATTTTCAGAGGATCGCAGAGATCGATGAGTTGCTCGGGTGTATGGCGATTGCTGAACTGGATAAACGTTTCACCTTCGGATCGATCGCGCAGATAGGTGACGAGGAGTTGTTCGAGCAGGGCTGGAACATCATCGGCAGGAACCGATTTCCAAACTTCCTTCGCGATGGCTTGTGTATCATCCACTCCACCTCCGAGCACGATATTGAAACCATCGATCGTTTTTCCTTCGGCGTTCTTCACCGGAGTTCCCATCAAGCCGATATCGCCGATGTAATGTTGGGCGCAAGAATTCTGGCAACCGGTGAAGTGGATGTTGATAGGTTGATCGAGAATCATTTTGCTAGCGAGATGCTCGCCGAGTACGATCGCATGGCCTTTGGTATCGGCTGCGGCGAATTTGCAACCGCGGCTTCCCGTGCAAGCGATGAGTCCTCCCGTGATCGTTTGATTCCGATGATCCAACCCAGCCGCATGGATCGCGGTGATCGCGTCTTGTAATTTTTCCTCAGAAACTCCCGGGATGATCAGGTTTTGCCAAACAGTTAGACGAATCTCGCCACGTCCGAATTGATCCGCGATATCAGCGATCGCATGCATTTGCGCAACTGACATCCTACCCACAGGCGTGAGCACACCGATGTAATGTTTACCATCCGATTGCTGATGGATCCCCAAATGACCGTGCTTAATTTTCGGCAACGATGGCTCACATGCATCGAGTGAGAAATAACGCAGAGGAAATGCGAGTTTGTTCTGCGTTTCATCGAGGGTTTTGGTAATCCCCCAATCATCGACCAAATATTTCAGACGCGCTTTTTTACGATTCGTGCGATCCCCGTTTTCGATGAACACACGGATCAGCGCAGCGGCGACCGGAATGGTTTCTTCAGGCGTAAGCAAGACTCCGCAATCGGTTGCGAATTGTTTGTGCCCGGTGATTCCGCAAAGTTGCATGCGGAAATATACGCCCGGCGCGATGCCTTGGTCGTTCTCCCCCACCCTCACCGCGTAGAAACCGATGTCATTGGTATCAGCACAAACCGAAACACGGCCGCCGGAATCGTATGAGATATTGAACTTACGAGGCAGGCCGTAGAGATCGCGATTTTTTAAAATGTAATGATGCATCGCGCGGGCATAAGGCATCACATCGAGGATTTCATCGGGATCGAAACCCGAGGTCGGCGTGGCGGTGATGTTGCGGATGTTGTCCGCGCCCGCGCCTTGGGATGTTAGACCTAGGTCGGCGAGTTTCATCAAAATGTTCGGGCAATTTTCCGGCATGATTTCGCGAACTTGGAGATTCGCGCGCGTGGTCAAATCCACATTCCCTGGCCCCCAGTCATCGGCGATTTCTGCAAGACCCCGAAACTGATAAGTGCTGAGTGCGCCACCAGCAACACGACAGCGCAGCATGATGCTTTCCTGCGCGGGAGTGACGAAAAACAAACCGTGGAATTTATAACGAAACACATCGCCATCCTGCGGAAAAATCCCTGCCGCAGCATTGGCTACGATGGCATCGTAGCAATCGAGGCCGTTCTTTTCATGTTTGATCAACTCTTCCTTACAGAGCTCATCCACCGGAGTTCCGAACACGTTTTCCTCAACCGCTGCCGAGACTTCATGCGTGAACCGACCCGTCGCATCCTGACCGAGAAACGGCATTTCACGGGCTTGAAGCACCCCGGAAATGAATCCGGAAA
This sequence comes from Akkermansiaceae bacterium, assembly GCA_031419275.1. Classification (GTDB taxonomy): domain Bacteria; phylum Verrucomicrobiota; class Verrucomicrobiia; order Verrucomicrobiales; family Akkermansiaceae; genus Luteolibacter. The sequence goes on from JANOKJ010000163.1 coordinate 3,788, forward strand.
GGTAGTTAGTCTGCTCCTCGGTGAAGCCTGCGTTTTCGATTGAGTGCATGGTGACGTGGGTTGTTTCCCCTAGGATTTTAGCACCGTCCATGCCACCGCTGAGTTTACGAGATGAACGCGATCAAATCCTGACCATCCCCACGATGAAACCTGCTCATGCATCATCAAACTCTTGTTCGACGGACATATTCCGGCTTAGGTCGATCCATGCAGCCGGCCCGAATTCATCATTTGTTCACTTCAGAGGGACATAATTTCTTCGGGCGACACGGCCAACCGTCTGAAAACTTCGAAATCATCGAGCACCAAGCCATCGAATTGGTCGCTGGCAAAGGAATCGTTGGGGATCGGTTTTTCGATTGGAAAGAGGATTACAAAGGCCAAATCACATTTATCGACATGGCGGTGGTGGAGGAAATCCGCCGTCATGCCGGAAACCCGGATCTGCCCGCCAGCGCATTTCGTCGGAACGTGGCGGTAAGCGGCATCGATCTAAACTCACTGATCTGCAAAACCTTCGAACTCGGTGGGATCCGATTTCAAGGAATCGAAGAATGCAAACCCTGTTATTGGATGGACGAAGCCTGCGGAAAAACCGGCACCGAAGAGATCATGAAAGGCCGAGGCGGTTTGAGATGCCGGATTTTGGATGATGGAGTGTTGAAGGTGGGGATGGGCGATGTTTCATTTTTTAAATTCTAGAGCAAACGACTTCGCCGAAATGACAATGCTGCTGGGATGAACGATGGGATATTCTTTCCTTTGAGTCTGATCTACAACGACCGACAAACTCTTCACCTTGTTCGTTTTTATATCAAATAAGACAACGAGGGTCTGCTTGTCACTTAACTTGCAAAATAGAAAATCTTCACCTTCTTTCGGTAACCACTGCAACCCAAGATGGTTACCATGTAAATAGCCGTAGTCATCTAATGACTTGGTAACTTGCGTAACTAACTCGCCTTCTTTAATGACATACTTTGTGTCTTCTGCATGCAGTGGGGTGGCTGCGAAGATCATCAACGCGACGAGGCTTATGGTTTTAATCCCAACAACATGTTTACCAAACCAGTGATCGATCACTACAATGGGTGAACCTGAAGAACGAATTTTCATCACCGTGTTCATCTTTTATTTTTAAGCTCCCATATGCCGATTAGGGAAGATTAAAATAGGTTTATCAGTTCCAGGTGGATTTATTCTTCCCTCCCACGCCCTGAAAGGGCAACACACGTCAGCCTAGGGCAACGCCCTAGGTCACACATCCAAAGATATTTTGGGCAAGCAAACACCTCTGATTCATCACCATCACCGCCGCAGCCCACACCCCATAAGCATTTTTAAGCCGCTGCTTCATTCGTCTTTGGATCAATATGACCATCAATCGGAATCTCCGGAAAAATCGTCCTGAAAAACCGAAGGAGTTTCCATCTGCTCTTTATTGAAATGACCGTCTCCGCATAAATGAACCGGATCAGTTTACCATCGTGGGTGGTCATGTTAAGCGTGAATCCATCCGTATCATCCCAATAAATATGTCTCACCTGAGCCATATCCAATGTCTTTTCTTTACCGACATAACCCCAAACTACTTTGTTGCGATCAATACTGAAAACATGCGTATGAATGCCACTGACCAACATCCATGCACCCCGCATAAAAATAATAAATAGGCCTAAACCAGCGAGACCAAAAATGACTTCGATGGATAAATGTCCTTTCTCACCTAATTCATAGAAGCCAAGTAACATAAAGACTGATGACAACAGGAAGCAAATGACTAACCCGATCACAGCTAGAATGATTGATTCTCTTTTAGTGAAGTGGAAAGATTCCATATTTTTAGAGCAGAGTCATAAATCGATCCGCTTTATGGATTTTCTATCCCAGCCGTGAAGGTTTACCAAGCGGATAATCTGTCTGTGAATTTCATCCGCGTTTATCCGCGTCCATCCGTGGTTCTTCTTAACTTTTTATCTGTTCATTCCCTCCCCGTTTCACGCGGCGGCATACGTCGATGCCGCCCTACCATTTTCATCTTATCACCCACCTAAATAACTCATCTCCGCTTTTGGCCGTGTAAGCGAACCACGTTCTTCCGAGTATCGATCATCGCGGATTTTCCATATCCCGGCGACGGCGGAGCGAATCACTGAATCATCCAAACCTCCCCGCAGCAACCCACGCAGATCGTGTCCGTTGTTAGAAAACAAACAGGTGAAAATTTTGCCATCGGCGGAAACACGGAGGCGTTGGCAATCGCTGCAAAACGGCTTTGTTACCGAACTGATGATACCGATTTCCGAGTTATGCTTCGCATGCACCCAATACCGAGCAACCTCACCTCGATATGCCGGTTCGCGAGAGTTCAGAGAAAACTCCGATTTCAAAATCTCCAGAATCTCGCTCGCGGAAACGACCTGATCCAGCCTCCAACCATTCGTTTCACCCACATCCATGAACTCGATGAAACGAAGATCGATTTCCCGTTCCGCCGCCCAGCGAGCGAGCGGAAGAATTTGCGATTCGTTCACACCGCGTTGGATGACGGAATTCACTTTCACCGGCAGCCCGAATGTTAGAGCCGAGTCGATTCCGGCAATGACCCTATCCACTTTCGCGGACACTCCGTTCATTTGAGAAAAAATTTCGGCATCGAGCGCATCCAAACTCACCGTAACGCGCGACAACCCAGCCAAAGCCAACGCCTCGGCGTGATGCGCAAGAAGCACGCCGTTGGTGGTCATCGCGATATCTTCCACGCCATCGATCGCCGCGAGCATCGCTACCAAATCTTCGAGCCCACGTCGCATCAATGGCTCTCCACCCGTCAGCCGAATTTTGCGAATCCCCAGCGGCATCAACAAGCGAGTGAGTCGGGTAAGCTCCTCAAAGCTCAACAATTCCTCGCGCGGCAAAAACGCATGATCCGCACCGAAACTCTCGATCGGCATACAGTAACGACAACGGAAATTGCAACGATCCGTCACGGAAATCCGCAAATCACGAATTCCTCGATTGAAAAGATCGACCGGCAGTTCCATGGCGGAAGCTTGGCGGGTGTTTGGCGAAATGAGAAATGAAAACGCCACAAGATGATTAGCGAGGAAATTCATACCCAAGGAGGGGCTGCATTCTGCGGCCCAGCTACCAAGGGATTTTCAAATGTAATGGGCAGCAGGATGCAGCCCCTCCTTGTTCTATCACTCATTTTACGCGCAGAATTTCCTTCGCCTATCCCGCCATGTCAGATGAAGATCGCGCTGTGGACGAACTGATTTCCATCCAAGAGGCTGAGTCTCGCATCACGCGTTCGTGCCAAATTTTAGGCAAGGAGCGCATCGATCTGCATGCGGCCATCGGTCGCGTGCTGGCGGAAACCTTGGTGGCGGATCGGCCACTACCTCCCTTTCCCCGAGCGATGATGGATGGGGTCGCATTTCGCGCAGCGGAAATCTTTCCCTCCGTCCCGCTGAAAATCGCTGGCCTACACGCAGCGGGTAATCCACCACCGCGCGCGTTGGAAACGGGAGAGGCATGGGAAATCATGACCGGCGCGGCGGTTCCGGAGGATTGCGATACCGTGGTTCCTTACGAAGATCTAACAGAAGCGATGGCGTTGCGTGAGAAACCCGAGCTCGGTCAGTTTATTCATGCACACGGTCACGATGCCAACGCAGGGCAGGTTTTAGTAAACGCAGGCTACCGGATCAGCGCCGCAGAAATCGCCATCGCCGCCAGCGTGGGGAAATCTCAAGTCGAAGTATTTCGGCTTCCAAAAATCGCGATCATCACCACGGGCGACGAAGCGATCCCCGTGAATCAATCTCCCGAGCCATGGCAGATCCGCCGCTCGAATGGGCCGATGCTGGATGCCGCGCTCACACGTTTAGGAAATCCAGCGAGTTATGTCGCACACGTGAATGACGATCGAGCAGAAGCCGCCGAAGTCATTCGCCACGCGTTGGAGACTTGTGATGTGTTGATTCTCTGTGGCGGGATTTCGATGGGAAAAAAAGATTATGTGCGTGAGTTGTTAGTAGAAAAGCTGGGCGTCCCAGAATTTCACGGAGTCAAACTCCGACCCGGCAAACCTCTGGCCTATTGGAAAGGAGCACCACATGTATTTGCTCTTCCCGGAAATCCGGTTTCTGTGCTGGCAACTTTTACCCGCTTCGTCATCCCCACGCTGATAAAGATTCAGGGCCTCACATCCAATTCGCCTCTGCGCATCGCCGTTCAAAACGTTTCTCCCCTGCCCCAATTTTCATGGTTGCTGCCCGTTGCTCCTGACGGAAAGGGCAGTATGCTACCGCGACCACCGAGAAACTCAGGCGATTATGTTTCGATTGCGGGCAGCATCGGAATTGTGGAAGTTCCTCCCCAACCGGATTTCACTTCCGCAGACACGCTTTCGTTTTACCCTTTTCCCTAACCCATCTTATGTCGCTCTCGCATATCAATTCCAACAATCAACCGGCCATGGTCGATGTCTCAGCGAAACCCGAAACCGTCCGCCGCGCCGTGGCCGAAGCGCGCGTCACCGTGAACGCAGAGGTCGCCGCGCAATTCGATGGCAAGGATCTCATTTCCAAAAAAGGTCCGGTCTTTCAAACCGCCATCCTCGCCGGTGTGATGGGAGCCAAGCAAACTTCTTCACTCATCCCGCTCTGCCATCCTCTGCCACTCGACGATTGCAAAATCGATATCGAACTCAACGGGTTGGAAATAGTCATTCGCTGCACCTGTAAAACCACCGCGCGCACGGGCGTTGAAATGGAAGCCCTCACCGGCGCAACCATCGCCGCTCTCACCTTGCACGACATGTGCAAAGCCCTCGACCCGGGCATCGTTATCCACGGCGTACGCTTGATCGAAAAAACCGGCGGAAAAGCCGACTACCAAGCGAACTCATGAACGCACTCATCCTCGCAGGTGGCGGCAGTAAACGCATGGGACGCAATAAATCTCTCATCGAGCGACCCGATGGCAGCCGCCAAATCGATTACATCGCTTCGCTCGCCAAAGAGTTTTGCGATGAGGTTTATGTTTCATTGAAAGACAACGAATCGGTCGCAACGGATCTTCCCATCATCACCGATCTCCGACCTGGGGAAGGTCCGATCGCTGCTTTGGAATCGGCTGCTAAAATCTGTGATGGTCCACTGCTGGTTCTCGGCTGTGATCTTTTTCTGTTAGAAAAAGAGACCCTTTCACACCTGATCGAACACCGCGATCCAACCGCGCAAGCCACCAGTTTCCGCAATCGCATCGACAACCGCGCAGAACCGCTTTGCACGATCTACGAACCCTCCGCCCTCCAACTCGCCGTCCAAGCACTGAACAATGGCCAGCGCTGCGCAAGGCATTTCCTTGAATCGCTCGAACCCATATTGCTCGATCTTCCCAACCCCGCCGCACTCGATAACGCGAATACTCCGCATGAACTCGAAGAATGTTTCATCAAACTCACCCAAGGCATTGTTCCAAAAAGCGTGCGGGTCATGTATTTCGCCAAACTGCGTGAAGCGCGCGGAGTGAGCGAGGAAATGATAGCCACCCTCGCCTGCACCGCTGCCGGTCTGTATGAGGAAATCCGGTTTCGGTATCGGCTGCCGTTGGAAATCGATTCCTTACGCGTCGCCATCAACGGTGAATTCGCCGATTGGAAAACCCTCCTTTCACCCTGCGATGACATCGTATTTATCCCACCCGTAGCCGGAGGCTGATCATGTTTCAAATCACTTCTAACATCATCGACCCCGCTTCCATCCGCGACCAAGTCCTGGATCCTGCCGCTGGCGGATTTTGTTCCTTCGAAGGTTGGGTTCGAGACCACCATCAAGGCCGCACCGTTCTCAAACTGGAATACGAGGCCTATCAAGCACTCGCAGAAAAAGAAGGCACACGGATTTTAAACGAAGCCAAACAGCGCTTCGGAATTCTCCACGCCGCCTGCGTGCATCGGGTCGGCCAGTTAGAAATCGGCGAAATGGCCGTCTGCATCTGCGTCTCATCCGCCCACCGCGATGCCGCCTTCGAGGCCTGCCGCTGGATCATCGATGAAGTAAAATCACGCGTGCCGATTTGGAAAAAAGAATTCTTTGCCGATGGTGAAGATGGCTGGGTCAGGTGCGATCATTGTGCGGAGAAGGGGGTTTCAACGCATTGATTAAAGATAGGATCGAAGGAATCAGCATCAAGAATAGGAATTTCCCTGAAAGTAACCGCGATTTCCAAATCGCGTCTGCAACGGCAATAAGGAGGAGCTGTTTATTTTGTCTGTTCGTTGGAATGACGAGGGTTCTCATCTATTACGAATATAAAACCAGAAAAGTTGAACGTTTCGTCATCTGTGTAACGAATCGTGACTATCGCGTCAGGAAATCCGTTGGTGTGGTAAAAGTGTTCCAGTTCCTTGCACACTAAGGGAAGAACATCGCTCTTCAGTCCGTCGTCACGGTGTATAATCCGTTCATCCGAAACAGTGTCATAGACAACAGTAATCGCCTCAGAAATGCGCATGGCAACTGGGGCAGTTAGTTGTTTTAGAAGCTTAGAATCTGAAAATGCAGAATTACCCACGAATAGCACTGGACTACAGCAGCCACTCCTAGTTGACACTGAAGCGATAAGCTCAACAGAATCACCGTTGGACTTCGAAGAAAATTTCACATCGTCTACCAAGCCGCTCTCCCAAAGGCTTTTGATGTCATCGTTGATCTTCTCCTCACTGTAGACCGTCCCTGGCAGAGAACTGATAAGATGTGAGAGTTGTTTATCTTGAACGAGCTTTGGAGTGATATGACGGAAACTTAAACTCGCGATAGTCTTCACCTTCGCTGCTGAATGATCATCTTGCTCTGCGCATGACGATATGCAGATCAAAAGAACGAACCACAGAGCTAGGGATAAGATCGGGATCTTCATTTCTTTGCCTAGCAGTATTAATAAGTAGCTCGCTGTATAACCCACGCAAATAAGGCACGGCGGTGGGCAACTCTGGAATTTCCGTTCATAGAACAATTTATTAGTTCGTTATGAAGCAACTGCCAAGGGAGAAAATGCGAGATGAGCTCCAGAAAGGAACCGCGATTTCCAAATCGCGTCTGCAACGGCAAGAAGGAGGTGCTGCCGTGTCTCACGGCATGAGGCTATGTGTTTAGATTTTTTTCACAGAAGGCAACAAAGTCAACGAAGGAGCTTCGCGCTACGGCTTGGCTTTTATGATTCTTTGGAAGGAGAGTTGAGAATGAGGTGTTGGAACATCCTTCGTTCTCTTCGTTGCCTTCTGTTTAAAAAATATTTTACCGGAGCAACCGGAGTTAAGGAGGGTGAGACACCCTCCAACTCAGGGGGTGGTGACACCCCCGCTCCTGTGAATCACCTCATAAGCAATTGCCCATTGGGCGAATGCGGTTAGGCAGAATGAAAGAGTGAGCAGTGGAATCGGCGGCGATCCGATGAGAATGAAAGCTGGAATGACGGCTCCGGTGATGAAGGTGATGATGCGTCGGATTCTTGTGGCGAAGCTTGGTAAAGGCTGACGCTGCATATCTGCTAGCCTGAGGTTTCTGGTTTCTACGACGAAGAGCAGCCATCGAATACTGAAACTCAAGATGATGATTTCAAGGGCATGTGGTAACTGCTGCCATTTCCAGAATATCGCAATCAAGGAGCTGCCTAACAGCATGCACGAGATGATTCGCATGAATCCATGGCTGTAGTTGCTGATCGGTTTCACTGAACCAAAGGCAAAAATCCGACTGATCAGAAATGAGACAGCCAAACAGATCCACAAGCTGAGAGTCTGGTGCAGTGATATCGATGGGATCGCCAGCGCGAGCAGAAGGAGCGGAATGATCCCTAGTGTGAGATTGGTCGCCACCTGCGACACTGCGATTCGATGTTGTTTCGAATCGGCTTTCATAGGTGGATCAGTGAGAGGCGACAGCCGTTCCGGCATGGATACCAACTTCAGCAGTTTCATGGACATCTGCGGCGACCGCTTTCTGGATATGACTTGGGCGTATGTGTGAAAGCTCGTTGAGATAGGTGAGCAAATGACTGCGAATCTCCTGATATCGCGGATCGGCAAGGACGGCAGCGCGATTCCTCGGACGCTCGAAAGGAATTTCCAGAATATCCCCTACTTCCGCCTCGGGTCCGTCGGTCATCATCACGACGCGATCGGAGAGGAAAATCGCTTCATCGACATCGTGTGTGACCATGAGCGTGGTAAGTTTGTTTCTGCGCCATAGATCTAACAAAACTTCCTGAAGCTCCATTTTCGTGAGCGAGTCGAGCATGCCGAACGGTTCGTCGAGCAGGAGCATTTTGGGCTGTAGCGCAAAGGCGCGGGCGATGCCGACGCGCTGACGCATGCCTTGCGAGAGTTCACCGGGAAACTTGTGCATCGCATCGCCGAGGCCGACAACCGTGAGATAATATTCGACCAGCTCGCGTCGCTCAGCTTTCGATGCGGTGAAATAGACTTGGTTCACGCCGAGCATGACGTTTTCAAACGCGGTCATCCAGGGCAGCAAGCATGGCGATTGAAACACCACCCCGCGATCTGGGCCGGCTTCGTTGGTTTCGCGGCCCGAGAGGATCATCGCACCATCGGTGGCATCGGTGAGCCCTGCGACCATGGAAAGCACCGTGGATTTTCCACAACCCGAGTGACCGATGAGCGTCACGAATTCGCCGGGAGCGATGTTGAGGTTAAAATCCCTAACAACCGTGGTCTTGCCGTAGGCTTTGGAGAGTTTGAAGAGTTCGAGGACAGGTGTCATGCGCGTGGGGATTTTGGGTGAAGCGTGTTAGGAAACCTCGACCTTGAGTTCTTCGCGTTGGAGTTGGGAGCGGCGGCGTGGTGCGGGTCGGTCGAAGAATGAAAAGTTTCTCGGTTTATCGAGATCCTCGGGAAGGATATCGGGAGCCGCGAGTCTCTTGGTCACAACAGCGGTGCTGTCCTTCTTCGCTCCGAGCAAGGTATTGATGAGGCAAAGCTTGAGATCTTTGAAAGTCGGATCGGCCAGCAACAACTTGCGGTCGCGGGGACGTGCGAGGTCGACTTTGATTTCCTCACCCAGCGTGGCGCCGTTCTTTCCGGGAAGTAATGGAATCACCCGATCGGCGACGAGCAGCGCTTCATCTGGATCGTTGGTGATCCAAACCACGGTGGTGCGGTTTTTCTGCCAAATGTCTGCGATTTCATCCTGCAGGGTCGCCCGCGTGAGCGCATCAAGCGCGGAGAGCGGCTCATCTAACAACAAGATACGCGGATTCGCCGCAAGCGTGCGGGCAACAGAAACCCGCTGGCGCATTCCGCCGGAGAGTTCGCGTGGAAATTTCCCTGAAGCGGGCGTGAGTTTCACCATCGCGATGTATTCCGCAGTGCGATCCGCGCGTTCCTTTTCGGTGAGTTCAGGGAAAATCTGATCGACCGCCAAGCGAACGTTTTCCGTGACGGTCAGCCATGGCAGCAACGAATAGTTTTGAAACACGATGCCGCGCTCCGGGCCAGGGCCTTTGATGATCTCGCCATCCATCTCCGCTCTGCCGGAGCTTGGCTTAAGCAGACCGGCAATGAGATTGATGAGCGTGCTTTTCCCAGAACCCGAGTAACCGATGATGGAAACGAAGTCGCCCTCTTCAACAGTCAGATCAATATCCCGGAGAACCGAAAGTCCCCCGAAGGATTTGTTAGCAGTGGTGAGTTGTAAGATGGGATTCATAGGTCGTATGGCTCGTATCAGTCCTATTGTTTCATCAAGCCGAGCGGAATCTCGCTTCGATGACGCTCATCAAACGATCGAGAACAAAACCGATCAGACCAATGGTGAGAATGGATAAAATGATGTGGGAGTAGAGACTTGCATTGTATTGCTGCCAGAGGAATCCGCCGATGCCGGGTTTGCCGATGAGCATTTCCACGGCGACGATGACGAGCCACGCAATACCGAGTGACAGACGATAGCCGGTGAACATGTAGGGAAGCGCGGAGGGGATGAGAATTTTAACGAGAGTTTTAAACTTCGAGAGCTTCAAGACCTTCGCTACGTTGAGATAATCCTGCGGCACGGCGCGGACGCCGACGGCGGTATTGAGTACGGCGGGCCACATCGCGCAGATCGCAATGGTGAAAAGCGAGGCGGCATCGGTTGGGCCGAAGATGATTCGTCCGGTGCCATCGGCAATTTTTACACCACTAAAGAGCACCATGCCGAGCGGCAACCATGCGAGTGGTGAAACAGGACGAAGAATTTGAATGATAGGGTCAACAGCCTTAGCAAAGTTTTTGGAGAGTCCGAGCATGAACCCAAGAGGCGTGCCGATGATGAGGGCGATGGCGTAACCTTGGGCGACAAGTTTAAGAGAAAGCCATGCAAAGCGAAGGATACCTTGGTCAAGTTCACCACGCTTCGCAAAGGGCTCAACGATATAGGGTTTACTAGTCTTCCATGATTCCAAGGGTGTGGGAAGATTTGGTGAAATACCATGTCGTTCGACCTTTGTGGTCATATCACCAAAACCATCATCGACTTGGGTGGTTTTTTCATGACCTGCAATTATATACCAACCACCCAAACAAAACAGAATAGCAATGAGAGGAAGGAGTATGGAATCGAGTTTGAGTTTTTGAAAATAATTCATTAAAGATAACGATTTGTTAGATGGACGTTTCCTGCAGGCGCCCGGGGGAATGCGCCTGCAGGTATGGTTAGGGGGGGAGATTACCCTTTGAGAGTTTTCACAGCGAAGGACGCAGCGTAAGCTTCCATATCTCCCGTAGGATCAAAGGCGACACCGTCGAAGAGAGTATCTTTTTCGTTGCTGGCACCGCCGTGGGCGTAGCCGATTTCCTTCATGGCTTCCTCATAGATATCAGCGCGCATGACTTGCTTGGCCACACCTTCATAATCCGGAGCACCTTGGGTAAAGCCCCAGCGACGAAGCTGCGTGAGCCACCACTTGCCATATTTTAACTGCGGATAGTTGCAGTTGCGCTCACTAAAGATCATGTAGTTTGGATCACGAACTTTGCGTCCGTCTCCCATATCGTATTTTCCTTGGAGGCGGGGAAGAATGGCCTCTGG